>JAOAIM010000037.1:13741-20408 GCA_026414705.1 Verrucomicrobiia bacterium
GCTATGCGGCCGCACCGCAACCGCCGTTTCGAGGCTGAAAGTCTGTGCTACGAAGCCGCGCGTTCCTCTGCGTGTGAAATGTTCGAGGGCGCATCTCTCGCTTGCAGAGCAGCTCTCTCAGGATCACCCGGCTTCAGCCGGGTCAACCGCAGCAGCGGTGGCCGAGAACCGTTTCAACCGTTTTCCGCAACCCCGGTTCAAGCCCTTGAAACCGCCCGCAGGCCGGGTTGCCGCGAGTCTCCGCGCTCAAGCCCGGCAGACGGAATCAGGCTCAACGGGCGGGAAACCTGCCGGATAACGCGCCCGTTGCCGCAAGATTTTTCCTCGGCGCCGGAAACGACGTGTGCTTGAGTCAGGTTATGAAGAAAATCCTCATTCGGGTTGCCATCGCCCTGGTCGTGCTCATTCTCCTGGTGGTTGTGACGCTGGGGTTGTTCCTGGATCGCGCCATCAAAAGCGGCGTCGAAACCGTCGGGCCCAAGCTGGCGGGTGTGTCGGTGCGCCTCGACGGCGTTCACGTGTCGCTGCTCTCCGGCTCGGGCAAAATCAAGGGCCTGCTGGTCGGAAATCCTGAAGGTTACAAAACGCCCCACGCCATCAGCGTCGGCAGCGCCAGCGTCGCCCTCCAACCCGGCTCGCTGCTCTCGGACAAAATCGTCATCCGCTCCATCCGCGTCGAATCGCCCGAAATCATTTTCGAAGGCGGCCTGCGCGGCAACAACCTCAGCCAGATTCGTGACAACCTCAACGCCGCGCTTGGCGGCGCCGCAGACTCCGCGTCGAAACCTTCTGCATCCGAATCCGAAAAGCCCCCCAGGAAGTTGCAGGTGGACGAATTGCTCATCACCGGCGCCAAGGTCAAGGTTAGCCTCAAGGGCACGGGCGGTTTCGCCACGCCGGTGGCGCTGCCGGACATTCATTTCACCAATCTCGGCCAGGGACCCGAAGGCATCACGCCCGCCGAACTGGCTCGAAAAGTTCTCGCCGCGCTGACCGAGGGCGCGCTCAAAGCCGCCGCCGGAACGGTGACGGACATCGGCAAGGGCGCCGTCGAAGCCGCCACCGGCGCCGGCAAGGAAGCCACCGAACAGGTCGAAAAAACCGCCAAGGGCATCACCGACCTGTTCAAGAAAAAGAAGTAACGCGCCGGCGACCCGTTCGGGGCGCTGACAGCGGGGTCAACAATGCTCCTGGGTGCTCGTGGCCAGGGTGGTTTGACTGCGATCGCAGTGCTCGCCTGCGGCCTTTGCGCCGGGCCAACCTGCGCGACGCCGCTGAGCTTCACAATTCATCCCGCCGCGCCGGGCGAGCAACTCGTGCGCGTGGCGTTGCCGTTGCCGCGCGGATTTTTGGAAACCAACCGCGCGTTGGTCGTCGCCGGGCCCGACGGCGTGTTCCGAACCACCGGCCTGCGCGTGCTCTCCTGGCATCCGGCCAAAGCCGATGTTCCATGCACCGCCCGCCGCGCTCTGGTCACCTTTCCCTGGGACTTCAGCGACCTGCGCCCGGTAACCTTCACCGCCGAAACAGCCCGCGCACGAAGCGAAAAAACCAAACCCCTGCCCGTCAGCCTTCACGTCTCCAACGACCTGTTCCAGCTTGAATGGCGCGACCGCCGCCGTGCGACCTTGCGCTTGCTCGCGCCGCCCGCCACACAAACCGCCACGCCGCCGCGCATCGAAATCGTCGAGGACAACCCCTTCTTCCGCTGGCTGCGGATTCACGTCGCCGACGAGGCCTGGCCGCGCGTGGTGGAGTTCCGGTTCGACGCGCTCGGCGGCGTGCTGGCCGTCGCGCACCTCCAGCGCGGGCAGTCCAACGACTGGTTCGCCCCGGAGCTGGGCTGGGAACTGGAGATGCCCGCCCGCGGCGCGGCACTCCAGGTCGCCGACAAACTCCGCCTGAGTCCCCGCGAGCCGCTGCGCCACCGCTTCGCCGAGGGCGTCGGCGCTTCCTGCCTGCTCGACGGCGCGCTGGCGGTGCATTTCCCGGACGCGCCGTTTCTGCGGCGTGGGGCGGTCGAGGTCGCCCCGCGCGAACCAAACCGCTGGGCCTGCCGCTACCTGCGCTGCGGCGCGGACGAACGCGTGCCGATGCAGTGGAAAGCGTGGCGACGCGCCGTGATTGCTCTCGCGCCGCCCGGCGTCGCGCCGGTCACCGCCGCCCTGGTCTCGCCCCACCGGCTCCAGATGTCCCCGGAGGCGTGGGCCGCGCTCTACGAGCTGCAACCGCACCCCCGCACGCTGCCGCCGGAGCTGGAGCGACTGGTGCGCTATCACCGCGACGCCATTGTGCGCAGCGCGGCGGTCGGCGACGATTTCGGCAACGTCACAGCCTTTAACGACACTTCCGCCCACGGCGCGGCCTTCGGGATGAACCGGCTCAACCACGGCGCCGCGATTTTTGAATCCGGCTGGCGCGCCGCCGACGCGCGCCTGACCGAAACCGCCCTGCGCTGGTGCGACAATTTTTACGACCTGTCCATCTGGTGGGGCGAGCGCCAACGCGGCGGCACCCGCTACAACAACGTCCCCCGACAGGGCCCGGCGACCGACCGCGAGTTCATGTGGCGCTCCGACAGCGCCGTGACTTTTTGCACCAAGGGCTTCGATTGTTTCTGGCTCGCGTGGGAGGAAACCGGCGACCCGCGGATGCTCGAAGCCCTGAGCGCGCAGGTGGATTACGCGCGCCAGTTCGTCCACGCCAACCAGGGCGAGTGCCGAAACGTCGGCGCCGCGCGCGATTTTTTGCAGCTCTATCAGGCCACCGGCGACACCACGTATCGGAACGAGGCGCTGCGGTTGTTCCGCGAACTGCGCACGAAGCTCTCGCCCGACCACCTGTTCGACCAGGGCGGCAAACCGCTCGATCCCGACCCGCCCTACATCGAGGAGGATGAACGCGGCCTCAAAACCGGTTACGCCAAGCCCTACATCATCGGCTATGCGCTGCTGGGATTGCCCGAACTGCTGCGCGTCGCGCCCGACGAGCCGGGCTTGAAAGAAACCGTGCGCGCCGTGGCGGATTTTCTGGCCGCCACCGTGGACCCGTCCGGCGGCTGGCGCTACCCGCATCCGCGCTCCAGCCGGGTGCTCATCAACCAGGGCCTCGAGCACGCCTGGCAACTGACCCGGGCCGCGCGCGCCCTCGGCCCCGAACCGAAATGGCTCGACGCCATTGAAACGGTGCTGCGCGCCCGTGTTCAGGCCTGGCTGCGCAGCGGGCGGTTGCTCAGCGGTCTGGAAGGCTGGGAGTTGAGCACCGGGCGGGTCAAAGACGCCAGGGAGCTTTACGAGCTTTACCGAAAACCCGCCGACCGCGATGCGAGGCGCGATTACACCGAAGGTCGCATCTCGCTGGGCAGCGCGCCGCCGGAGGGCCTGGTGTATTTCGAAGACGTGCTGGCGTTTTACCTGGAGCACCGGCCCGCCTCGCGGTTGCTGGAGCCGCCCCGGCCGGACGAACCGTTGGGACAAATCCTCGCGCGACTCCCCGAACCCCAGCCATGAACCGCAGCGCAACTTGTGCCGTGCTGGCCGCCGCCGCGTTGAGCGCCCCCGCCGGTCAAACCCCGTTCGAATCCCCCGGCGTCGTGGACCGCCTGCCCGTCTTTTACACGAATCTGGCGGCACGGATGGACTATCCGCTTTCGTGGCTCAGCGGGCGACATCGAAACTTCAAGCGCTGGCGCGAGCAGGCACGCGCCGAATTTTTCAAAAGCCTCCTCAAACCACCCCCAACCGCGCCGTTTGAACCGCGCGTTCTGGCCGAACAGGATCGCGGCAGTTACGTGGCCCGCAAAATCCTGTTCAACGTCACCGGGGACAGTCGCGTGCTGGCGCTGCTGCTCCTGCCCAAGGCGCCCGGACCGCATCCGGCGGTGCTCCTGTTGCACGACCACGGCGCGAAATTCGACATCGGCAAGGAAAAGGTCATCGAACCGTGGGACGTGCCGCCCGAAAAACTCGAATCAGCCCGCAACTGGGTGGCGAAGTATTACGGCGGCCGATTTCTTGGCGATGAACTGGCGCGGCGCGGTTACGTCTGTCTGGCGACCGACGCCCTGAACTGGTCGGACCGCGGCGGTGGGGGTTACGAAAACCAGCAGGCGTTGGCGGCGAATTTTTTGCAGTTCGGCGCGTCCTGGGCGGGACTCATCGTCCACGAGGACCTTCGCGCGGCGGAATTTTTGGCCACGCGACCAGAAGTGGACGCGCGGCGCATTGCGGCCATGGGCCTGTCGCTGGGCGGCGTGCGCACCTGGCAGCTCGCCGCGCTGAGCGACCGCATCGGCGCGGGCGTGTCGGTCGGCTGGATGGCCACGCGCAAGGGCCTGATGGTGCCCGGCAACAACCAGACGCGCGGCCAGTCGGCCTTTTCCTTCACTCATCCCGGACTCGCCGACAAACTCGATTACCCCGACGTGGCGAGCATCGCCTGCCCCAAGCCGATGATGTTCCTGTGTGGACGCCGCGACCCGCTGTTTCCACTCGAATCCATCGAGGAAGCGTTCGCCAAACTCCGCAAGGTCTGGGACTCGCAGCGCGCCGGACAACGACTGGTGACCAAACTCTACGACGCCCCGCACGAGTTCAACCCGGCGATGCAGGCCGATGCTTTCGCCTGGCTCGATGAGCAACTTCGGCCACGCCGTTGACGGGGCCGGCGCTGCACCGCCCGCGGCCGTTCTGCGGCGACCGCCCGGCCGTAGCACATCCAAAGCCGCGGCAAGCCGCCGCACTCCAAAACGCTGGCGCGCGGGGCGGGCGCGCGGCTTGGGCAATTCCCTCTCCCTCGAGGGAGAGGGCCAGGGTGAGGGTGAGGCACCGCAGAGCGGTGAACATCGAACAACGAACATCCAACATCGAACATCGCATGGCGAAGGGCAGTGCCCGCGCGAGCCGTGCCGGCCAATTTCGCTTGCGCGGAGGCACGGGGCTTGATTGCCATTTGCCGACATGATTGCCGTGATCGAAATCACACCCTGGCACTATGCCGGGTTCATTTTGTGCATCTTGTTTTTTCTGGCGCTGGACCTGGGAGTGTTCCATCGCAAGGCGCACGTGGTGCGGTTCAAGGAGGCGCTGGCCTGGACCACCCTCTGGGTGAGCACCTCGCTGTTGTTTGCGGGGCTGCTGGTGCCGCTGCGCGGGCGGGAGGAGGCGCTGGAGTTTCTGACCGGCTACATCATCGAACTGTCGTTGTCCATGGACAACGTGTTCGTGATCGCGGTCATTTTCACCTACTTCCGCGTGCCGCCGCAGTTTCAACACCGCGTGTTGTTTTGGGGCATCCTGGGCGCGTTGATCATGCGCGGCGTCATGATCGCCCTGGGCGTGGCCCTCATTCGCCAGTTCGGATGGATTCTCTACGTCTTCGGCATCTTCCTGGTCGTGACCGGCATCAAGATGCTCTTCATGGACGAGCAGGGCGTGCACCCGGAGAAAAATCCGCTGCTGCGCCTGGCGCGCCGCTTTTTCCCGGTCACGCCGGACTTTGAGGGCCAGAAATTTGTCACGCGCTGGCAGGGTCGCCGCGCCCTCACTCCCCTGGCGCTGGTGCTGTTGGTGGTGGAAACGACCGACCTGATGTTCGCGGTGGACTCGATCCCCGCCATTTTCGCTGTCACGCAAAAGCCCTTCATCGTGTTCACTTCAAACGTCTTTGCCATCCTGGGCCTGCGCTCGCTGTATTTCGTGCTGGCCGGTGCGATCGAATATTTCCGCTACCTCAAGGTCGGGCTTTCGGTCGTGCTCGTGTTCGTGGGCGTGAAAATGTTGCTCGACCCGCATGACGCGCCGCAGCCGCGTTGGTGGCAGGTGGACATTCCCACGACCGTTTCGCTGCTGGTTGTGGCGGTGATTTTGTTAACCGCCATCCTGCTCTCGGTGCAGGCCACGCGTCGGGAAAAGCGCGCCGCCGCCAAACCCCGGCCCGACCAGGTCCGCAGCGCCCCGTCGCCGCCGTCACCGACCTCCGGGCAGGATTGACCCGCGCGGCGTTGCGGCGAAAAGTTCCGGGCATGTCGCCGCCCCAGGTTCACGGACCGCATGAGCCGCTTTCGGCGCTGCTCGCGCGCCTGTTGAGCGCGGACGACGCCGCGTCGCTCACGGCCAACCAGCTCATCGCGCGCACGGGCGGACGCGGGTTGTATCTGGTGCTGGTGCTGTTGAGTCTGCCGTTTGTGGCGTGGGTCTCGGTGCCGGGCATGAGCACCGCCTTCGGGCCGGCGATTGGCTGGCTCGCCCTCCGCGCGGCGCTGGGCAAACCCACGCGTCTGCCCCGGCGTCTGGGTGACCGCCCGCTCAGCCCGCGCGTGCGTCAGGCCATCCTGGGCGGCGGCCTGAAGTTTTTGCGCTTTTTGGAAAAAGCCATTCGCCCGCGCCGCACCGGCTGGATGAGCTGGCGCGCGGCGCACCTGGCCAATTCGCTGCTGATCGTGGGCATGTCGCTGTTGCTGGCGCTGCCGTTGCCCTCGCCTCCGTTTTTCGGCTCCAACGCGCTGCCCAGCTACGCGATCATTCTCATCGCCCTGAGCATGATGGAAGAGGACGGCGTGATGATCTGGTTTGGTTACCTCGCCGCGCTGGTCGCGCTGGCGTATTTCGGCGTGCTGGGCGGGCTGGTTTGGGTGCATCTGGCCCGGTGGTTTGAGCAACTGCTGCGG
>JAOAIM010000037.1:20506-24280 GCA_026414705.1 Verrucomicrobiia bacterium
ACTGGCCGCGCGCCTGCGCATCTCACCGCTGCTCGCCCAGTGCCTGCTCAATCGCGGCCTGGATGAACCCTCCGCCATCGAGCGTTTCCTCGAACCGCGCCTGCGTCACCTGTCTGATCCGTTCCTGTTGCCGAACATGCGCGCCGCCGTTGAGCGCCTGCTCCGAGCGCGCGAACGCCAAGAACCGCTGGTGATCTTTGGCGATTACGACGTGGACGGCGTCACGGCAACGGCGCTCCTGCTGGAAGTCCTTGGTCGCCTTGGTTGGCGCGCGGAATTTTACCTGCCGCACCGGATGGACGAGGGCTACGGCCTGAGCCGCGATGCTGCGGAAAACTGCCTCAACAAATTCCCGGTTACGCTCCTGCTGGCGGTGGACTGCGGCTCGACCGCCACCGAAACAATTGCCTGGCTGCGCGCGCGGGGTGTGGACGTGATCGTGCTCGATCATCATCAAGTTTCGGACCCGCCCCCCGCCGCCGTGGCCCTGGTCAATCCGCAACTGGGCGGTCGAGGGTCGAGGGTCGAGGGTCGAGAGCCTGGACTCGGCGCGAGCGGGCCGCTTGACGCCCGGCCCGCGACGGAGCTTTGCTCGGTGGGCCTGGCGTTCAAGCTCGCTCACGCGCTGCTCAAGCGCGGACGCGAACTGGGCCTGCCCGGCGCGGCGGACTTTGATCTCAAACCACTGCTCGATCTGGTGGCGCTGGGCACGATTGCCGACATCGTGCCGCTCACCGGCGAAAACCGGATTTTTGCGGCGACGGGCCTGGCGCGCCTGAACACCACCACGCGACCGGGATTGCTTGCGTTGAAGCGCGTGGCGCAGTGCCCGCCGGACATCGGCCCTTACGAGGTCGGCTTCCAACTCGCCCCTCGCCTCAACGCCGCCGGCCGGCTCGAAACCGCCGAGACCGCCCTGGCGCTGCTGCGCGCACCCGACGAGGCCAGCGCGCTGCCGCTGGCCGAGACGCTCGACGCCCACAACCGCGAGCGCCAGAAAATCGAACGCACGATCGTTGAGGAAGTCCTCGGCGCCGTGCGCGCCCGGTTCAATCCGCAGACTGATTTTGTCATCGTGGAAGGCCGGTTGCTCTGGCACATCGGCGTGGTGGGCATCGTGGCCTCGCGCGTGGTGCAGGAGTTCTGGCGGCCCGCGCTGATCGTCGGCGGCGACGGCGCGGTTTGGCGCGGTTCGGGTCGGAGCATTCCCGGTTTCGATCTGGCCGCCGCGTTGCGCGCGTGCGGCGACCTGCTGGTGCGGCACGGCGGACACGCGATGGCCGCCGGGTTGAGTGTGCGCCCGGAAAACCTCGACGCCCTGCGCGCGCGCCTGAACGAACTGGCCCGGCGCGCGTTGCGGCCCGAAGACCTGCAACCGCCGTTGCGGCTCGACGCCGAGGTCGGACTGGAAGAACTCACCGTGGCAAGCGTCGAGGAACTGGACCGCATCCGGCCCACCGGCGCGGGCAATCCCGGCGTGCAGTTGTGCGCGCGCCGCCTGCGCCATCAACGTCCGCTCCAGCGCATCGGACGCGACCGCCAGCACGTGAAGCTGTGGGTCACCGACGGGGCTGTCACGCTGGAGGCCGTGTGGTGGCGCGCCGGTGAGGAAGCGCTGCCGGTGGGCCAGTTCGACCTCGCGTTCGCGCCGGAGATCAACGCCTTCAACGGTCGCCGCACCGTGCAATTGCGCGTGCTCGACTGGCGTCCGGCAGCCTGAGGCCCGGCTTGATGCGCATTCTGGATTTCACGTTTGCCTCCCCGGCCGAAAATCTCGCCTGCGACGAGGCGCTGCTGGACTGGTGCGAGACGCACGACGGGCCGGAAGTGCTGCGCTTTTGGGAATCGCCCGTGCCCTTCGTGGTCGTGGGTTACGGCGGGCGCGTGGCGCAGGAAGTTTGCGTCGGCGCGTGCGCGGCGCACGGCGTGCCGATTCTCCGGCGCTGTTCGGGCGGGGGCACAGTGGTCCAGGGGCCGGGTTGCCTCAGCTACGCTCTGGTGCTGCGCATCGAGCCGGACGGCCCGACGCGGAGCATCACCACGACCAACCGATTTGTGCTCGAACGCAACGCGGCGGCATTGAGCGCGGCGCGGGGACAAATTGTTTCGGTCCGCGGCCAAACCGATCTGGCGTTGGGGGACCTGAAAGTGTCCGGCAACTCGCAACGACGGCGACGGCGTTTTCTGCTGTTTCACGGCACGTTCCTGCTCCACGCGGACCTGAGTCGGATTGCCGCACTGCTGCCCATGCCACCGCGTGAGCCGGATTACCGACGCGGTCGCGCCCACGGCGATTTCATCACCAACCTGGGCTTGAGCCAGAGCGCAGTGAAGTCGGCTCTGGCAACGGCCTGGGGCGCGAGGGGCCAATTCGAGACCGATTTGTCCGCTGCGGTCGAACGGCTCGTTGCGGAGAAATATTCGCGCCCGGAGTGGAACTGGAAATTTTGATCCGAAGCGATGCAGGGCAAGCCACGGGTGAACACAGATTCGCACGGATCAAAATGCCCGGGCATTCGACGGCACCCGCAGCCACGTTGGAGGCGACGCCAACCGCGCCCGGAGGGGCTTTTTGTTCGCCCGGCGTCGGTCCGTGTATGAACGCAACGACGAGCCGATGGTTCGCCTGAGGGCGTGCTGCCGGGCCCGAGCGGAGCAGCGCGACGATTCAGAGTCGCCTGGCGAGTTCGGCGCGGCTGCGCTCGAAAATTTCCTGGTGAAGCGAGCGTCCGTGAGCGTCCATCGTCACCACGGCGGGGAAATCTTCCACCTCGAATTCCCAGATGGCCTCGGGCGCGCCGAATTTTTCGAGCAGATAGACATTGCGGACGCGCTTGATGCACTCGGCGAGGACCTGGGCCGCGCCACCGACGGCGTGCAGATACACGCAGCCGAATTCCTTGCAGGCCGCGAGGGTTTTGTCGCCCATGCCGCCCTTGCCGATGACGCCGCGCAGGCCGAACTCGCGGATGATTTTGGCCTGGTAGGGTTCTTCGCGGATGGAGGTCGTTGGCCCGGCGGCGATGGCCTTCCAGGAGCCGTCGGGCTGCTGGAGCACGACCGGGCCGCAGTGATACAGGATGCCGTCGCGCAGATTCACTCCCGGCGGCAGTTGACCGCCCTCGTAAAGGTATTTGTGCACCGCATCGCGTCCGGTGAAGATGACGCCGCTCAAGAGCACCTCGTCGCCGACGTGCAAGGCGCGGATTTTTTCTTCGGTGAAGGGAGCTTGAAGTCGGATCATTGAGACCTGCTGCGTCAATACAACCAGTTTTCGATTCGCCCCTCGGCGTCGAGGCTCACGCCCTGGCGGCGATACGCGCCGGATGGAATTCGAGTGATCATTGACTCAGGACCTGGAATTCCGCGTTCTGACACGGTAACGGACGGGGGATTCGGACAAAACGCCCGAAGGGGATTGCTCCGAGGGCTCGAAGATGACGCGCACTGTTGCACCAAGCGCCCGGGCGACCCGACGCAGCATCCTCAAGGAATGGCCCTCGCAGCACGGAGATTCCAACCGGCTGATTTGCTGCTGAGACGTGCCGAGTTTGCGGGCCAGGTCTTTTTGCGTCAGGCCCGCGCGCTCCCGCAGGGCCGCGATTTGCAGCGCGACATCCCAGGCGTCGCCCGCGCGTTTGAACCGCTCCGCAAAGTCCGGGTCGCGCAGTTGCTCTTCCAAGAAGCGATCAAAGTTGGTGTTGCTCATGTCTTGTTCCGCGCCAGCCAATCGCGCATCCGCTCTCGCGCAAGCGCCAGCGCATGCGCCGGGAT
>JAOAIM010000381.1 GCA_026414705.1 Verrucomicrobiia bacterium
GGATGCTTCCGGGTGGCCACGATGTTGCCTTCGACTCTCGCCAGCAGCATAGACTCAAACCACGGATGGACACGGACCGACACGGATGAAATGCAAACAAGCGCTCCTCAGAAGCCAGAGCCGAGCTCGCGATCGGGCCTCAAGCGGCCCTGAAGAAGGCCGTTGGTGCGAACCTTCTAAACCTCGGAATCGGTGTCCATCCGTGTCCATCCGTGGTTAATAGATTCTCAGATTATCCACCATCACGCACCGGCGGACGCGGCAGAAGGTCTTGGGATTTGTCACGCCTTCGCCGGTCGGCGTCGCAATCGAGTAGCTCAGGTAGCCCTCGCCACCCAGGCCCAGCCCGGCCATGCACGGGCCGTTCTTGATGAACAGCGTCGTGTCCAACCCCCGCGCCATCGCCGTCATGTGCTCCACGTCGTGCGAATGGATGATGCTGGTGTGCTTGTAGCCGTGCTCGGCCTCGCGCGCAGCCACGATGCCCTCCTCGACGCTACGCACGCGCACGATCGG
>JAOAIM010000382.1 GCA_026414705.1 Verrucomicrobiia bacterium
TCTGGCGAATTTTCACGCGCGTGAACGGATTGTTCAAGTGCGCAAAATTCCATGTCAACAGCACATTCATCCGGTGCCGGGCGGCCACGGCAACATGCAGCGCATCTTCCGGGTATTTTGTAGGAATGCCGTGCTTACGAAGGATGATTTCTGCCAAAGCCCGGGTGTCATCGTCAACGGCCAGCATTGGAAAGCCTGCAATGGCAGCCAAACGCAGTTGCGCTTGCTCAGGATTGCCCCGACTCGCTTCCTGATACACGAGCGCCGAAATAAAGCCCTGGTACTCCGTCCCGAACTTCGGCCAAAGCTTTCGCGTCACCTGCTGATGGCTTGCAATCCCGGGATTGCGACTCGGCTTTGCGGTGAGGTAGCTCACCACCGTCGTTTCGATGTAAACGCGCCGCTTCAACTCATGGATTGAGGCCGACGTTCAGGCACGAGTCAAGAGTCCCACGAACTCGATCGAGGGACATCGTAAGCCATTGCGCCGCCGTGCCGCACCTGCCAGATTTCGC
>JAOAIM010000383.1 GCA_026414705.1 Verrucomicrobiia bacterium
GAACAGCACCTGGTTGGTGATGGGCGTCGTATAACTCTCAAAATCTTCCAACAACAGCGTCTGGGCCACAGATGGGATGCCGGCGAGTACGCCGAGCGCGGCTATGACGACCACAGTTGCCTTTTTCATATCGTGACTTTTAGTTTTCGCTGGTCCTGAGATTCGTTGCAACTTTTTTACCAGATGGTGGTCTTCTGTGTCAATCTTTTTTTCAAAAGCATGATCCCCCCCTCAATCATTACGATGCGAATGGGGTTGACAGTGGGCTGGGGCAAACGGGAACGCACCGAGTGCGGGACCGGGGATGTTTTGCTTGCGCTGGGCTTATCGGGTGACAATCCCGACCAACTTCCAGGGTGTTTTCGGGGTTCCTTCCGGCCAAATTCGTGCGCCCTGCCGGCCAAAGGCAACGCTCCGCCACAGCCCAGCCTCGACGAGGGGGCAGCGGGGGGGATTTGGAACGCGGCAAGGGCCGTCAGCCGCTGGCGACAACCAGACCGGGCCGGCCCGCTC
>JAOAIM010000384.1 GCA_026414705.1 Verrucomicrobiia bacterium
GATGTGCCAATACTTGTTCATGCTGCGCCGGCGCGCCCTCGGGCGCACGGGGCGCGAGCCGACCGACCCGCGCCGGTTGCGATCGCGCGCTTGAGCGTCCCCGTCAGGCGCGCGTCCCGTTGGCGATTTGGAGTGTTAGCTGACCCACCACCCGGAAGCGAGTCTTCCGGTTGCCCGCCCGTGCCCCGGGCCAACCAGGGGCCGTTGCGGGAAACGCGCTTGCCAGCCGTTGCGCCCTGCGCTTTAGTAGCCCTGACGTTCGAACAATCCCAACCAAAGGAACAACATGAAAACGAGCATCCCGAAACTCATCGCCGCAGGCGCCTTTGCCATCGCCCTGGCTCTCTCGCCCGCTCTGGCTCCCGCCCAGGAAAAGGCCGAAAAAGCCGCCGAGAAAAAGGCCGCCGCCGGACGCGCCATCCCCTTCCACGGCAAAATCGCCGCTGTGGACAAGGACGCCAAAACCATCAAGGTGGGCAACCGCGTGTTTCAGGTCACCTCCGAAACCCG
>JAOAIM010000385.1 GCA_026414705.1 Verrucomicrobiia bacterium
CGGCCCGATTCTGGGGTTGTTTCTGCTCAATGCGCTGGCGCGGCGCGTCGGCCCGCGCGGGGCGCTGGCGGGCGTGACCCTGGGCGTGCTGGTGATGACGTTGGTGTGGCTGTGGTTGCGCGTCTCATGGCAATGGTATGTGTTGATCGGCGCAACGGTGACGTTTGCCAGCGGCGTCACCCTCAGCGCCTTGCTCGGCGAACGAGGCCAAACGCCGGCGAGTGCGGCGCTTGAGGCAGACGACAACGCCGCCAAATGCCCCACAAAATTCAAGTCGGAGTGATGAAAGCGAAACGCGCGGTCCATGCGGAAGCAAGGTGGGCGAGAACGGGTTTGTCCCGGCGGCAATTCATTCGACGCAGCGGGGCGTTGCTGGCGGGTGCGGCGCTGCCGCAACTCCTGCCTTCAGGGGTTCTGGCCGCGGCAGGCCGCCCCGGTCCGAACGACCGCATTGGCATCGGCTTCATCGGGATGGGCCGGCAGGCCGGCGCGCTGTTGCAACAACTGTT
>JAOAIM010000386.1 GCA_026414705.1 Verrucomicrobiia bacterium
GGCTGGTGATGGACGATCGCGCCGCGGCGGCCCAGTTGGCCTGGATGTTGTTGGCGTTCGTGGCGCTGCTGCTGTGGCTGGAGCAGCGCGCCCAGCGCCGCCTGCGCTTTGCCCCGGCGCGCGCGGGGCGTGGCGGCGCCGAGGCCCAACCGGTGCGACTGCACGGTGCCGCGGTGGGGGTGGCCTGGTTGGTGTGTGCGCTGCCGGTGCTGTTGGGGTTTGGCTTGCCGGTGCTGTTCATGGTGCGCCCGCTGATCGACGGCTGGGATGTGCTGCCGTGGACCGCGTTTGGGCGTTGGGCGCGCAACAGCCTGATGCTGGCCGCCAGCGCGGCTGCTCTGGCCACGGCGGCTGCCGTGGTGTTGGGCTATGCCGCGCGCCGGTTCAACACGCCGGCGGTGCGGCTGGCGGTGCGCGCCGTGGGGCTTGGGTATGCGGTGCCCGCCGCGGTGGTGGTGGTGGGGCTGTTGCTGCCGTGGACTTGGATGCAGGTGCATGGGTGGGGGG
>JAOAIM010000387.1 GCA_026414705.1 Verrucomicrobiia bacterium
TCTCAATGCAAATGGTTACACGATAGAAGACTTAGGTTTGCTCATCCCTCATCAAGCCAATTTGCGAATTTCTGATTTCATTCAAAAATCACTCAAACTTCCCGCTGAAAAGATATTCAACACCATTCAGAAATACGGAAACACTACCGCCGCCTCTATTCCTATCGGAATGTGTGAAGCCTATCAGGCTGGAAAAATCAAATCAGGCGATTTGATTTGTCTGGCAGCATTCGGAAGTGGTTTCACATGGGCAAGTGCATTATTGCGATGGTAAAAAAACAAAACTGTCAATTCTGGCTACTGACAGTTTTGGGTATTTTCGACCTTAGAGCCGAAAATGGGATTCGAACCCACGACCTACGGTTTACGAAACCGTTGCTCTACCGCTGAGCTATCTCGGCCTTTTGAGGCAAAAATACATCACTCGGTTTATTTTTTCAACAATTATTCTTCGGTTTTTAATACAAGCGTACCTGCTATCATGTCATGAAGGGCTTGCTTCTTGGA
>JAOAIM010000388.1 GCA_026414705.1 Verrucomicrobiia bacterium
GCCATGCAGGAGGGCTGCTTGAACGGGAGATGCCCCGCGCCATCGAGGAAGCAAGGAAGCATGCACGTTAATGCATCCAAATGGGGGTAAATCCAAAACCGGCTGGCGCAGGATTTGCCCAAACGCCGCCACCACAATCAAGTCCGGACTCCACGTTCTCAATTTTTCCATGGCTTCGGGGTTACGCAATTTTTCGGGTTGAAAGACCTCTATCCCTAATTGCTGGGCAAGCACTTTCACAGGCGGTGGGGTGAGCATATTTCCACGCCCTGCAGGACGATCCGGTTGAGTTACTACACCGACTACGGGGTAGTGTTCTGCCAATGCTTTCAAGGTTGGCAGAGCAAATTCTGGCGATCCCATGAAAACGACTTTTGGTAGCATCGTTTGCAAATTGTATCACAACGATAAAAAGACATCTGGAAAAATTGGTTGTCTGAAATGTTTGTAATTTTTAGGAAAGATTGTACAATGAAAAAAGTTTAGTTCACATTTCAAGAA
>JAOAIM010000389.1 GCA_026414705.1 Verrucomicrobiia bacterium
TACCAAAACCACCCCACCGCCCAATACCCCCGCCGCCGCCCCTGCCACACCACCAACCCCGTCACCACCGCCAACACCAGCCCTGCCCCCAACACCTTCCACACCGGAAACTCCGTCGGATACGGATAAAACACCGCCAGCCCCGCCGGCCAAACCGTCTTCTGCAGGTAGCCGACGTAGGAAAGCAGCGCGTTGGCGGTGCGGATGTTCCAGGGAATTTCGCTGATGGCTCCACCGGTGGATTGCGCCCAGACCGTGATCACGCACGCCCCAGCCGTCAGACCGAAAAACGGCAGCTTCTCCACCACCAACCACCCCAACCGCCCCCAAAATCCCCGCTCGCCCATCCATCCCAGCCGCCCCAACGGCCAGTAGTCCAACAGCAACATCACAAACGGCAACGTCACCACCATCGGCTTGCTCATCAAACCCAGCCCGAAGAACACCAGGGCCAGCCAGAAGAACCTTTGAAAAGGAGCAGAGGGGAAAAGGAGAAAAGG
>JAOAIM010000390.1 GCA_026414705.1 Verrucomicrobiia bacterium
GAGGTGCGCTGCCAGCTCTACCTGGCCGAAGACCTTGGCTATCTGGACGCCGCCACGGCGCTCGCCCTGCGCGGCGAGTGCGCCGAAATTGGCCGTCAGATTTCCGCATGGATCAAAAGCATGCAAACGCTCGGCTTCCAATCCGGCCCCGCGTATCACAAGGAACCCGACACCTCCATCGAGCGTTTCGCCCGACGGCACGGACTCGAGCGACAACCCAACGGCAGCTACCGTTCGGTCCGGGAACCGCCTCCCGTTTATGGGAACGGAAAGCGGAAGACGGAAATGAGAAAAAAGGGTAAAGGTTGAAATGAGCTCGTCCTCCCGTCCCTCTTCCGTTTTCCGTCTTCCGTCTTCCGTCCTCCTGGCCGTCACCGGCATGTCGCCGGCCATCCTCACCGAAACCGCTTGGGCGTTGGCGCAGGAGCGCCCCCGCCGCCTGCCCGCCCGCGTGATTGCCTTTGCCACCACCCGCAGCCGCGAACAGATTCGCCGCGAAT
>JAOAIM010000038.1:0-19865 GCA_026414705.1 Verrucomicrobiia bacterium
CGTCGGCAGCGTCAGATGTGTATAAGAGACAGGCTGAAGCCCGGTGTTAATGAGAGGCCTGTGAAATACGCAGGCCACAAGCCGTGGGGGAAACGAGGTTTTCGGCGGGACGCCGAAAACGGCACGCGAGACGCGTGCGCTCCCCATCGTCATTCGATGTTCGATGTTCAGTGTTCGCTGTTCGATGTTCATCGCTGTGCAGTGCCTCACCCTCACCCTGGCCCTCTCCCTCGAGGGAGAGGGATTTCCCAAGCCGCGCAAGGGCAGGGCGATCACCCGTGACGCACCCAGGGCTCTGTTCAAAGTTCAAAGTTCAAAGTTCAGAGTTCGGTGTGCCGGTGTCGGCGCTTTCGCCTCGCCGACTTCCAGTCGGCGGCACAGCGGATTTCCAATCCGCGTTACGCTCTCACGCTCTGACGCTCCACGCTCCACGCTCCATTCGATGTTCGATGTTCAATGTTCGTTGTTCGATGTTTTGCGGGGCGCGGGCCCGCGCTCCCTCTCCCAGCGGGAGAGGGCTGGGGTGAGGGAGAAGGCGTCGGGGGCAAGAGGTTGTCCACTTGCTCGCGGGACCCTGTTGCGCCCCTTCGGGGCTTGAGAGGGTATGAGGGGTCGCCAACCCAGGGCGTTGCCCTGGGCTAGCGTTGTGGTCGCGCCTTCGGCGCTCAAAGCGGTTGACGAAACGCTCTTTCGGCGGGACGCCGAAAACGGCACGCGAGAGGCGTGCGCTCCCCCTTCTTGCTTCGATGTTCGATGTTGGCTGTTCGTTGTTCGATGTTCACCGCTGTGCGGTGCGTTCACCCTCACCCCGGCCCTCTCCCTCGAGGGAGAGGGAATTGCCCAAGCCGCCATTGGCCAGCTTGTTCGCCCGGTGCTCACGCGCGGCCCTTGTTCAAAGTTCAAGGTTCGAGGTTCAAAGTTCAAAGTTCGGTGCTTGGTGGTGCCGCTTTGGCTTTGCCGACTGCCAGTCGGCGGCACAGCGGATTTCCAATCCGCGCTACGCTCCACGCTCTGACGCGCGGTCAAAGCTGTTCCGCCCCTTCGGGGCTTGAGAGGATTTGAGGGCGCGCGCCAACCCAGGGCGTTGCCCTGGGCTACCGTTGTGGTCGCGCCTTCGGCGCTCAAAGCGGTTGATGAAACGCTCTTTCGGCGGGACGCCGAAAACGGCACGCGAGACGGGTGCGCTCCCGATCCTCATTCGATGTTCGATGTTCAATGTTCGTTGTTCGATGTTCACCGCTGTGCGGTGCGTTCACCCTCACCCCGGCCCTCTCCCTCGAGGGAGAGGGGATTGCCAAGCGGCCCCACCGCGCTCCCCGTTCCCATTTCCCCCGTTCCTGAGTTCCTCCTTGGATGTTCGGAGTTCCTCCTTGGATGTTGGATGTTGCCCGTCATCCCGGTCGCTCAACCCAGGCCGAGCAGCCGCCCGCCCTGATACGTGACAAAGGCGAAGCCCCACGCCAGCGCGCCCATGTAGAGCCACTGGAACAACGGCCATTTCCAGGAGTTGGTTTCGCGCCGCACCACGGCCACGGTGCTGACGCATTGGAGCGCGAACACGTAAAAGACCATCAGCGTGACGCCGACCAGCGTGCTGTAAACGGGCGTGCCGTCGGGCCGTTTCTGCTCGCGCAACGTCTGCGCCAGGCTGCTCGTCGCATCGGCATCGGCGTTGCCCAGGTTATAGACCGTGGACATCGTGCTCACGAACACCTCGCGGGCAGCGAAGGAAGTGATGATGCCGATGCCGATTTTCCAATCGAATCCGAGGGGCGCGATGATCGGCTCGATGGCGCGGCCCATTTTGCCGGCGAAACTGTGGCGCAACTTTTCGCCCGCCTCGGCCTGGTCCAGCGCGGCGAGTTGTTCGGCGAGCGCGTCGGAGCTGATTTGTTGCGCGGCGGCGGCGGTTTGGAGCGATTGGCGTTTGGCGGCGAAGTCGCCCTCGATGGCCGGGTCGCGCGGATACGTGGCCAGAAACCAGAGGAGGATGTTGATGCCGAGAATGACGGTTCCGGCGCGGCGCAGAAACAGGCGTGAGCGTTCCCACATGTGCCGCAACACCACGCGCGCGACGGGTCGTTTGTAGGGCGGCAATTCCAGGATCAGCAGGGGCGGTTCGCCCTTGAGCAGGGTTTTTTTGAACAGCCAGGCCATCAGCAGGGCCACGACGATGCCCAGCAGATACATTGTGAGCATCGTCAACCCTTGCAGGCCGAGGAATCCAAACAGGTTGAACTGCGTGAAGCCCAGGTTGACCTCGTATCGCAAGTCGCCGAGCACGCGCGGCGGGATGCACGCGGCGATCAGCAGCGAATAGACCGGCAGGCGCGCCGAGCAGCTCATCAACGGGGCGATGAGGATCGTGACCAGGCGGTCCTTGGGACTTTCAATCGTGCGCGTGGCCATGATGCCGGGAATGGCGCAGGCAAACGAGCTGAGCATGGGAATGAAACTTTTGCCGTGGAGACCGACCTTGCTCATGAGCCGGTCCATGAGGAACGCCGCGCGCGCCATGTAGCCGGTGTCCTCCAGAAACCCGATGAACAAGAACAGCAGCAAAATTTGCGGCAGGAACACCACGACCGCGCCGACGCCGGCGATGACGCCGTTGACGAGCAGATCGTTGAGGTCGCCCGGCGGAATGTGCGCGCCCACCCACGCGCCCAGCGCATCAATGCCCCACTGGAGGGCGTCCATCGGCCATTTGGCGAAGGTGAAAATGCTTTGAAACATCAACCCCAACACGGCCACCAGCACCAGCGTGCCCCAGAGTTTGTGCGTGAGCACGCGGTCGAGCCGGTCGCTGAAGGTCTCGCCCGGCGGGGCGAGTTCCTGGGTGACGGCGCGCTGGATTTCGGCCACGCGCGCGTAACGCCACTCGATGGGCGCGCCGCGCCAGTCCACGCCGTGGGCTTCGAGGCGTTTGCGCGCGGCGGCGACGGCTTCCTGAATGGCGGACGGGTAATGCTCGCGGCTGGAGGCCAGCGCGCGCTCGTTGCTCAGGATCAGCAGCGCCTCGGCTGTGGCCTGCAACCGACGCTCGCGAAACGTCTCAGCCAGTTGTTCGGCGAGTTTCTGCGCCTCGATGCGAAACAGACCGGGCAACTGACAGAACAACTTGGGCTTGACCTCCGGCGGGTCGCGGAGGAGGGCCAGAATTTGCCCGCGCAGTTCAGGCACGCCCCGGCCGGTGCTGGCGACGAGCGGCACGACCGGCACGCCGAGCAGTTCCGAGAGCCTGGCCGCGTCAATCCGCTGCCCGTTGGCCTCGGCCACGTCCACCATGTTCAACGCCAGAATCGTCGGATGCCCCAGCTCGATCACCTGCGTGGCGTAGTAGAGGTTGCGTTGCAGGTTGGAAGCGTCCACGACCACAACGATCAGGCTCGGTGGGGGCAGTTCGGGCAGCCGGTTCAGGAGCACGTCGCGTGAAATCTGTTCGTCGAGCGAATTGGGGCTGAGGCTGTAAGTGCCGGGCAGGTCCAGCACGCGGATTTCCAGGTCCGGCGGCGCGCCGAGCAGACGACCCTCCTTGCGTTCGACGGTGACGCCGGCGTAATTGCCGACCTTGGCGCGCAGCCCCGTTAGCGCGTTGAAAAGTGTGGTCTTGCCACAGTTCGGGTTGCCGGTGACGACGACGTAAACCGGCTGACGTGCGGCGCGCCCGGTAAGGCCCGACGCGGGAGCGACGTGGCGGCGTGGTTCAACCGGCGCGGCAAGCGGCGCGGCGGGATTCGGCGCTGGGGAGCGGGCGTCCATGAAAACCGCTACGTTGCCGCGGATCGGCCCGTTTTCATGTGCCACCCAGCGGCGGTCGGGCGCCAGCCGCGGAAGCACCCGAACGCTGGCCGCTGTCGGTTGGCGAGGCCTGGCTGCCAATCCGAACCCAGATGTTGTCGGCTTCGTGGCGCCGCAACGAGAGGTGGTAGCCGCGCACTTTGATTTCCACCGGATCGCCCAGCGGCGCAAAGCGCACCAGTTGAACGGGCGTGCCGACCAGCAGGCCCATCTCCATGAGACGCGGACGGAATTCGGGCGGCAGTTTGATTTCAGCCACCGTGCCCGTGCTGCCAGGCGGCAGCGCCGTCAAGGGTTGAAGCGGCGGGCTCACGGCGCACTGGAAGGAGGATTCAGGTGGAAGAACCGGCCGGTGCAGGCGCGCCTGCCGCCGCTTCGGCGCCGCCGCTCTCGGGCAAGGGCTGCACCCAGATGGCGTCGGCCAGCGCCTCACTCAACGCCACGCGGGCGTTGCAAATCTGGCACAGAAACGCGGGTTGCCGACTCAAGACGCGCAGTTCCTGATCCTCCACCAGGCCCAACTCGCGCAGCCGGTCGCAAAGGTCGGGTTGCGCCGCGAGTTGCTTGACACACACCCGCGCGCCCACCGCCACACGACTCAGCGGGCAGAGCAACCCGCCGGCGCACTGGCCCTCCACGATGTCGAAGGACGGCGGCGTTTTTTTGTTCACGGCGCGCCAACGTAAGCCAACGCGCGCGGCGTTGGCAAGGCGGCAGTGCACCGGTGCAAGGGCTGAGGCCATCACAGGGTGCGACGGCGTTGAGTGGGAAACGCTTCCGGTGCTGGTGCGGCAAAGCCTCTGGGAAAGCAGCGAAGGCTTGTCCAAAGAGCTCGCGTCCCGGGGCACAGCTCGTTTCGCACAAGGTCTGTTCGAGGTCATCTGGCGGACAATGAGAGCCAGTTTCGATGGCGTGGTTATAAATGGGGAGAGTGGAAGAGGCTCTGTCTTGCGGAGGCCCAAGCGGTCATTGCGGTTGCATACAGTCTTGGTTATTCGACTCGCAACGAACGATTCAAAGGAACGCACAAGCTCAAGGTGATGCCTCAACCCCGAGAAGCGGGTTGTTGGGCAAGACGCTTCAGCCAGACCGCCAAAAGGCCAACGTCAGCCGGCGAGACTCCCGGAATCCGCGTTGCCTGGCCCAAAGTTGCGGGACGAATCTTGCTGAGTTTCTGCCGGGCTTCCGTTCTGAGGCCAATGACTGCATTATAGTCGAAAGACTCAGGTATCTGCTTGTCCTCCAAGGACTTGAGCCTTTCGATTTCGGCTGCCTGCCGTGCGATGTAGCTTGCGTATTTGGCTTGGAGTTCGACTTGTTGAATTATCTCGTCGTTGAGTGTCGGGTTTCGCGAGGGCAGTTTTGCATAGGTCATTTCTGGCCGCCGTAGGAGATCAAATAAAGTCTCGGGCCCGAGCCGGGTTTGGGATAGTCGGTCAACTTCCTGCTCAATGGCCCGCTTTTTTTCCTCAACCCGGGCATACCGGTGGCGCGGCAGAAGCCCCCACTCATAGCCCAAGGGAGAAAGGCGGAGGTCCGCATTGTCCTGCCGAAGCAGCAACCTGTGTTCAGCAAGTGAAGTAAAAATCCTGTAAGGTTCTGTCGCACCCTTGGTTACGAGGTCGTCAATCAGCACTCCGATATAGGCTTCGTTCCTTTTTATCGTAATTGTTTGAAGCCCAAGAGCTTTGCGTGCCGCGTTGATTCCAGCAATTAGACCTTGTGCTGCAGCTTCTTCATATCCAGAAGTCCCATTAATCTGCCCGGCCAAAAAGAGATTTTCACAGGCTTTGGCTTCCAAGGTCGGATACAGTTGTGTCGGGTAAACGAAATCGTACTCAACCGCATAAGCTGGCCTGACTATTTCTGCGTTTTCGCATCCAATAACTGATCTCACGAGCTCATATTGAACTTCAATCGGGAGGCTTGTTGAAAGCCCGTTAACGTAAATTTCCTCCGTTTGCACTCCCTCTGGTTCCAAAAAGATTTGATGACGCGGTTTATCTGGGAATCTAACAATCTTGTCCTCGATAGATGGGCAATAACGAGGTCCGATTCCAACGATTTTTCCCGAATACAGGGGCGATTTGTGCAAGTTCTTGCGGATAATCTCTGCCGTCTGTGGTGTCGTATACGTGATGTGGCAAACAGCTTGTTTCCCCAGCCTAGCGAGGAGCGACCCCTCTGGATAAAGCCGATCCAATTGGTTTTTTCCTGACGACTGTTCCACGTGGAACAATTCATCAATCCAAAACGAGAAAAATGGGACGGGTTCGTCACCAGGCTGAATCTCCAGCTTTGACCAATCAATCGTTGATTTGGCCAAGCGCGGCGGCGTCCCCGTTTTGAAGCGTCCAAGTGTTAATCCCAAATTTTTAAGAGATTCAGAAAGCCCGAAAACAGCCCCCTCTCCCATGCGGCCACCATTGATTGAATTCATCCCGACATGGAGGGTGCCGCCTAGGAAAGTCCCAGTTGTCAGGACGATTGACTTCCCCGAAAAACGAACACCAAGGTTCGTTTCAATACCGATTGCCTTGCCTTTTTCGACGAGAATTCTCGAGCATGTCCCTTGTTTAACGTCGAGTCTCCGCTGTTTTTCGCAAGTCTGTTTCTGTCGGGATTGGTAAGCAAATTTGTCGCACTGAGCACGAGGTGACCAAACCGCAGGTCCCTTGCTCCGGTTCAAAATCTTAAACTGGATTCCCGTTAGATCCGTCGCCAAAGCCATCTCTCCACCAAGAGCATCTATTTCTCGAACCAGTTGACCCTTCCCTTGACCGCCAATGGCTGGATTACAAGACATTTTCCCAATGGTGTCGGCATTCTCGGTGAGCAAAAGTACCTTAGCCCCCAGCCGTGCAGACGCAAGTGAAGCCTCGATTCCAGCGTGTCCACCGCCAACAACAATGACTTCGTATGTTTTCGGGTATGTGAACATTATCACACGGAGAAATAGCTTTCCTCAGATAAATTGCGGGTTTTAATTTTAACGATGCCGAACCTTTTATTTGCTGCCAAGTAATCACACAAATTTCGGACGAGTGAAACTGGTAAGTTTTGGTTGATTCGTTCAGAAATCGCCGAAACAGGCATTGGAACACGCCTCGAAGATCGCAAGCAATTTAAGATCTGAGACTTTAACTGCACAATTTCTTCAGCGGCTTTTTTACCTGCCTCCACCCCGGGCTGGTGATAGGCATTAATTTCCCAGAGGGAAGCCAAATAACCCACAGTTCGCTCAAATATCGCAACCAAGGACGCCAATCCAAATGCTGACATATCTTGGAGGTTAATCGCCGTTGTGCGCCGCCCTTTCTCTTTCAACGCTTTCTCAGTTCCGGATGCGAACCCCTCCAAATAGTCACCCACCGTAACACCTTCTTCTTTCAGTAGCGTATCAGACCCATTTCTCGAAATCTTTACAAAAATGGTGAAAGCGTTGTCGGTTCCATCGCGGAGCTGCTGGACAAAAGAATGTTGATCGGTGGAACCTTTGTTCCCGAATATCACGACTCCTTTATTAACGATGTTGCCTTTAACGTCCTTTTCTTTTCCAAGCGATTCCATCACAAGTTGTTGAAGGTATCGTGACAAATGGCTTAAGGAGTCTTTGTAAGGGATTATAGCGGCACAACATTTTCCCTCCGTCTCGATGAGGTGAAACCAAGACGCCGCCAAGCGTAAGGCGGGATTTGATCGTAATGGATTCGATCTTGTGATGATATCGGCTTCTTTCGCGCCCGCCAAAAACTCGTGGATCGAAACTCCGACCAAGGCTAGAGGGAGAAGCGTGACTGCAGAAAAAAAGCTGGTGCGTCCCCCAACCCAATCCCAAATATGGAACGTGTCGAGCCAATTGCGCCGCAGGGCGTGTTGGTGCAATTCGCTGCCTGGCATAGTGATGGCAACTGCGTGACTTTCGAATTTCAGACCTGCGGATCGGAACTGCCTTTCTAGGAAAATCATTCCATTGTGGGTTTCTCTGGTTTTGCCAGACTTTGACACAACGAGGCACAAAGTGCGACCAAGTTCGTTGCCGATATCGTTAATCACGTGCGTAAACCCATCAGGATCTGTGTTGTCAATAAAGTAAGGCCTCAGTCCGTTGTGGCATCTTGAGGTTAAAGCTTCGGTTGCCAATTGTGGCCCCAATGCCGACCCCCCGATCCCGATAAGCAAGAAGTTTTTAAAACAACCAGTTTGTCCCTTAACCTCCCCTGCTCGCACCCGTCGAGCAAAAGAGTCCACGCGTCGGATGGTGGTTTCAATTTCCGTGCGTATCTCCGTTGTCGGCGCCAGCTTGGGGTTACGCAGCCAGTAGTGGCCGACCATACGGTTTTCGTCGGGATTTGCGATTTTGCCGGACTCAAGCTCTTGCATTGCTTTGAGAGCCAGCACCAATCGCTCGCCCATCTCCTGATAAATGGATTGCCAGGCCAACCCTGTGCCAGAAAAGTCAACCGACAGTCCCAACGTCGGGAAATCGAGAAAGTCCTCGAAACCCGCACCAACATCATTGCGAATACTTGCTTCCATTTCGTGTAATGCTTCCTCCGGTGTGCCGTTAGCGGCGGCCGAACCGAATCCGAACTTACCGCCGCACCATTCAAGACCTAAGAATTCTCAAACCCGTTTTTGCCGTCAATGAGAGTCCCCAAAAGCTTTGATCGTTATGCTTCCGACAAACCCCCCGGGAGCGCCGCGCTCGTCGCATTCGGAGAAATTGCGGTGCGGATCAGGAATGGTGGTGCGCTTGGCGCAGGACACGTCGTGTCGGGTCACCAAAGACGCGCGTCAGTCTTTCCCGCAACTGCAATCGAGCTCTCAACAGTCGGACTTTGACGTTTGCCTCGCTCAAACCCAGAGTTTCGGCCGTTTCCTTGACTGACAGCCCTTCGATGTCGCGGAGCACGAAAACAGCCCGATGCTTTTCATCCAGGCTTGCCAGCGCAGCGTCCAAGACGCTGCGCGTTTCGTGCCGCTGCGCTAGTTCCAAGGGCGATTGATTCCAATCAGCAATGAAGTCCGGCAATGGGAGGGGCGGATCGTCAGACCCCTCTCCTCGTTCGGCGTCGAGCGACACGCTGGGCAGCCCCTTGCGTTTCCGGATGATTTTGAGGGCTGCATGCGTCGCAATCCGGCTCAACCAGGTGGTGAAGCTGGCCTCCTCCCGGAACTTGTTCAGATTTTCCAAAGCGCTCAAGAATGTTTCCTGCGTCACATCTTGGGCGTCATGCTCATTGCTGGTGATTCTCAGCGCCAACGTATAAACACGGCGTTCAAACTGCGAAACCAACGCCTCAAAAGCCTCCATGTCGCCGGCTTTCGCCCGGCGCACAAGCTCCGACTCTGAAGCGCTTTGTTGAAAAGCTGCCTTCGCTTCGGGGAAAGAGCGGCTGTGGTTTTTCATTGACTGAGCCGAACGCCTTTCACAGATGTCCCACAGGTTGGGCTAAAAGTTTTGGAGTCAGGGTTTGGCTCTGCCACACGGCAGAGATGAAAACTAAAAACACCCAACAGCAACGCACTCCAGACTGACCGTCCCGCGCAAGCTCTGCAACCTCATTCCGCCCATCGGGTCAATCCATCGGCCGCCCGACTTTCGCCGACCGACGCGCCCGCACCTCCTCAAATTGGAGTCTCATCGTGGCCCTCGCTGGTCTGCACCCAACTCCGCCACGCCGCCCGACAAAAACGGCCTCTCTTGCGCCAACAAGCAACGACCCGAGAACACGTCAGAGAAATTGTTTTAGCAAACTCTCGAACACGCTTGGGGGCCGATGCGCCAATTCGGCCGGAAGCCCGCCGTGTCAGCCGCATCCGTTCGGCGAACGGCTTTTAGGGTAGAGGGGCCGGGCGCTCGGCTCAGGAACCGAAGGGCAGGCTGGCAGGGAGAGTTCGAAGAAATTTTGCGCCAAGTTTTCGGGTCGTTCATGAATCACAAGATCAGGGCAGGGAAATATCGGCTCGAGGTCAGCACGGTTTGCGCTCGTGCTGGTGCCGGGGTGGTCGGCCCGTTGGTCCTTCCCGAAAGTTGCCAGAAGGCGCCCGGTAACCGGAGGAACGCCGCCTCGGGGGCGTTGGGTTATGGAGAGTCGTTGCGACGGTGAGGATGGTTTTGGTTGGGATGGGATTGAAGATGTTTTTGGATTACGACCGTAAGCACCCGATCGGCGAAGAGTGTGGAGAACTTCCTTCACTCATAGAATTCTGGGAAGGCATTGGGTTAACCCAGCAGGCTGCGGTCCTGCGCTCCGTTTCTGCGCCAGTGAGTCTTACGGTGAAATCAGTCTTTCGGCACCACAAGCCCGCTCAGGGGCTGTCCGGGCGCAGGAACCGCACTGCATCGGCAAAATCCTCCGGCCACGGCGCTTCGCAGCGCACGCGTCGGCCGGTGCGCGGATGAGTGAAGGCAAGTCGGCTGGCGTGCAACAACACGCGCGGCGGCTTGTACCCGGTCAACTCCGTCAGGCGCGCCGTCTGCCGTCGCCCGTAAACGGCGTCGCCCGCCACCGGATGACCGAGGAACTGAAAATGCACGCGCAACTGGTGCGTGCGGCCGGTGTGGAGGCGGGCCTCGACCAGCGTCGCGCCGCGCAGTCGTTCCAGCACGCGATACTCGGTGAGCGCCGCGCGCGCCCGCGCCGCGTCCTCGACCACGGCCATGCGTTTGCGATGTGACGGATGGCGCGCGATCGCTGCCTGCACGCGGCCCTCCTTCCGCAGCATCTCACCGCAGACCACGGCGTGATAAATCTTCTCCACCTGCCGGGAGGCAAACTGCGCGCTCAACGCCAGGTGCGCCGCGTCGTCTTTGGCCACGACCAGGCAGCCGCTGGTGTCCTTGTCGAGTCGGTGCACGATCCCCGGTCGCGCCACGCCGCCGATGCCGCTCAACCGCCCGGCGCAGTGATGCAACAGCGCGTGGACCAGCGTGTGCGCCTCGTGGCCGGCGGACGGATGCACCACCACGCCCGCCGGTTTGTTGAGCACCAACAGCGACTCGTCCTCGAACAAAATCTCCAGCGGCATCGCTTCCGGCTCCACGGTCGCCCGGCGCGGTTCGGGCCATTCAATTTCCACGACCTCGCCCGCGCGTGGGGCGTGTGTGGCCTTGACGGCGTGGCCGTTGACGCGGATGCAACCATCCTGGATGAGCCGCTGGATGGCACCGCGCGAGATGCCCGGAAACCGGCGCGCCAGAAACCGGTCGAGGCGCTCCGCCGGTTGCGAATGTTCAATGGTGAAAGTTTCAACCCGCGCAGGCATGTCGGCCCGGAAGGAGTCGGCGTCAATCGCGCAGCGGCTCGGCCACGCGACGGATGGCGCGCGCGCGGCCGCTCGCCTCGTCAATCTCCACCAGCGCGCCGTGGAGCACGATGCGGCCTTTGGCGACCTCGAATCGCTGCGGCATGTTGGTGAGAAATCGCTTGAGCACCGGCTCGATCTCGCGGCCCAGGACGCTCTCCTGCGGCCCCGTGAAACCGGCGTCGGTCAAATACGCCGTGCCGCCGGGCAAAATTTGTTCATCGGCGGTTTGCACGTGCGTGTGCGTGCCGACCACCGCGCTGACCTGCCCGTCGAGCAGCCGCGCGAAGGCGATTTTCTCCGAGGTCGCCTCGGCATGAAAATCCACGAAGATGACGGGCGTTTGGGCGCGCAATCGCGCGACTTCCGGCGGCGCGATTAAAAACGGATTCTCCAGCGCGGGCAAAAACGTGCGACCCTGCGCGTTGAGCACAGCGATGCGTCCGCGCACGGCCCCGTCGGGCCCGCGCACCTCAAAGACGCCGCTGCCCTGACCCGGCGCGCCGGGTGGGTAGTTGATCGGGCGCAGAAATCTCGGCTCGCGCCCCAACAGCTCCATCACCTCCTTCTGATCCCAGAGATGATCGCCGCTGGTGATCACGTCCACGCCCGCGGCGAAAAGTTCCTTGGCGACCTTGGGTGTGATGCCCGCGCCGCCGGCGGCGTTCTCGCCGTTGGCGATGACGAAATCCACCTGCCACTGCGCACGCAACCGGGGCAGGAGCGTTTTGACGGCGCGTCGGCCCGGTGAACCGACCACGTCGCCGATGAAAAGCACGTTCACACGCGCAGGCTAACGCGCGCGGCCGGGAAAGTCGAATCCGCGCGGTCGCGGCGGATCAACCGGCGCGCGGGTTGAAGCGCAGCAGCGCAAACCACTCGGGCAAAACAACCTCGCACGGGTCGCGCGTCGGCGTGGTGGTGCGGAATCAGCTTTGGGCGAGCGGCGTTAAGGCTTGGTGGTTCAAAGGCGCGACAGCCCGGCGGCTTGTGCTCTGGCAAAGGCCGTGCTTTGCTGAAGGCGCAAATGCAGGCGCAGACTCGACAGTCGTCGAAGCCGCTTTCCGCTCTTGCCGGAGGACTGGCCGTGCTGTGGCTCGTCTTGACGCTGGCGTCGCATTGGGATGCCTTTCACGGCGCGGCCCACAGCGACGGTTCGGCGCGGACGGTTTCCTGCGCATTGTGTCTGTTGCTTCAGTCCCAGGTGTCCGCTGCCGAGACACAGGTGGCGGCCGTTCCCCTGCCGTTGGTGGTTTGGCGCGTTGGCCCGACTCACGTTGCACATCGGGTTTGGGCGGCGTTTGAACTGCCGCCCGGTCGCGCGCCCCCGCTTTCCTCTCCGGTTTCGTGATCGCTGCCGGCCGCACTGGCCGGTGAACGGATGCGTTGTTTTGTTGGAGGCCGTCCGACGCGGTCGGATGTGCCCTGAACCCGATGAACCTTTGAACTGGAGGAAAGCATGAAACTGAGCAGGTGGATTTTTGGGTTGATGGTGGGAATGGCAACGGTCAACAGCCCGGCGAGCGACGCGGGTGCGTCGGAGAGCGACGCCGGGCAAATCCGACAACTGCGCGAGGCGCTGGTGCAGTTGCAGGCGAACTTCGAGCGCGTGGTGCGCGAGCAACAGGCGCAAATCGAAAGCCTCAAACAACAACTCGCCGCGTTGCAGGCAGCGGCTTCGAGTGCGGCGCCGCCCGACGCGACCGCCGGAACAGCACCCGAGGCGGCAACGCCGTCAGCGTCGTCGCCCGCTGCTGTCAGCGACCGGCGCTGGTCGCCGACCGATCCGATTCGCTTCGGGCGCGGGAGTGCGTATGCCGACCTGGGCCTGGTGGCGACGGTGGCGGCGGGCGGTTCGACGGCGCGCGACATCGAGGGCGGCACGCAACTGGGCGGGCACGATCCGAACCAGCGCGGGTTCACGTTGCAGGGCGTGGAGATGAGTTTGCAGGGGGCCGTGGACCCGTATTTCCGGGGCAACGTGAATCTGCTTTTTGGGCTGGATGGGGACGGCGATTCATTGCTGGAGGTCGAGGAGGCATGGCTGGAAACGGTGTCGCTGCCCGGGAATCTGCAACTGCGCGCGGGGCAGTTGCTCACCGACTTCGGGCGCATCAACACGCAGCATCCGCATCAATGGGCGTTTGTGGATTCGCCGTTGGCAGTGGCGCGGCTGCTCGGGCCGGATGGGTTGCGCAATCCGGGCGCACGGCTGGGCTGGCTGTTGCCGCTGCCGTTTTTCGCGGAGCTGTCGTTGAGCGTGCAGAACAGTCACGGCGAGACGGCGGCCCCGTTCCGCGCCGGTGGCGGCCATCATCATGGCGGTGAGGCGGAGGAGTTGCCGTTTGGATTTCGCCACGCCGACAATGACCGCGGGGTGCGCGGGGTGGACGATCTGTTGTTTGCGCCGCGGCTGGCGGTGTCGTTTGACCTCACCGAGTCCCAGACGTTGCTGTTGGGCGCGTCGGCGGCCTTCGGGCCGAACAACAGCGGTGCGGACGGCGACACGCGCACGCAAATTTTCGGGCTGGACGCCTACTGGAAATGGAAACCGGCGCGCGCCCACGGTGGGTTCCCGTTTGTCTCGTGGCAGGCGGAGGCGCTGTTGCGGCGCTACGAGCTGGGCGCGGTTGATTGGGATGAGAACGGCAACGGGGCGCTCGACGAGGGCGAGGTGGAGGACGCAGCGACAGGTCTGCCGGCGGTGCTTGGACGCGAGACGGTGACCGACTGGGGCTTTTACACGCAATGGCTCTACGGCTTCCGCAAGGGCTGGGTCGCGGGGGTGCGGTTCGATTTCGTGACGGGCGAGCGGGCCGATTACGAACGGGGCGGCCTGTTGCTCAACGGCGAGCCGCTGGGGCGCGACCCGCTGCGCCATCGCCGCTGGCGGGTCTCGCCGAACCTGACGTGGTATCCCACGGAGTTCTCGAAATTGCGGCTGCAATACAACTACGATGATCGGCGGGACATCGGGGTGGATCATTCGGTTTGGTTGCAGGCGGAGTTCGTCCTGGGCGCGCACGCGGCGCACAAGTTTTAGGCAGCCGACTGATCCGGGCGATCCGACGGATGCGACTGATCACACTCAACGCAGGAGCAACCATGAGCATGGTCTTTTGCACACCCAACCGGCACGGGCCGGTGCGGCTCGTCGTGGCGGCATTGGCCGCGCTGCTGTGCGTGGGCAACGCGCTCGCCAAACTCAACGTCGTGTGCACGACGCCGGACCTGGCGTCCATCGCGCGCGAGGTCGGCGGCGACCGGATTGAAATCACCACGCTGGCGCGTCCGAACGAAGACCCGCACTTCGTGGACGCGAAGCCGAGCTTCATCGTGAAGCTGAATCGGGCCGACGCGCTCATTCACGGCGGAGCGGAGTTGGAATCGGGCTGGTTGCCGAAGCTGGTCGAGCAGGCGCGCAACGCGCGGATTGTCTCGGCGGCCCGGGGCAACGTGCGCTGTTGCGAGGGCGTGCCGATGCTCGAAGTGCCCGCGACGCTCGACCGTTCCCGGGGCGACATTCACGCGCTGGGCAACCCGCATTACCTCACCGACCCGGCCAACGCGAGGATCGTCGCCCATCACATCGCCGATGCCTTCGGGCAGCTTGATCCGCCCAACAAGGACTTCTACGCGGAGAATGCGCGGCGGTTCGTGGCGGCGCTGGAGGCCAAACTCCTCGAGTGGCAGCGCATCATGGCGCCGCATCGCGGGCGGCAGATTGTCGCCTACCACAATTCCTGGCCGTATTTCGCTGCGCGGTTCGGGCTGAAGATCGAGTTGTTTCTCGAACCCAAACCGGGCATCCCGCCCTCGCCGTCGCATCTGGCGAACGTGATGGCGCAGATGAAGGAGCGCAACGCGCGGGTCATCCTCGTCGAGCCGTATTTGAACCGGCGCACGGCCGAGACGGTGGCGCGGGACACCGGGGCGGTGGTCGTGGAAGTGACGCAATTCCCCGGTGGCGTCAAGGGCACCGAAGGGGGCTACCTGGCGCTGATGGATTATCTGGTGAACACGCTGGCCCGGGCGTTGGAGGCCACGAAATGACCGTGTGCCGGGACATGACCGCAACGCCGGCCCGTTTGCCGGGCCGGACCTGCACCCGAACATGAACGCATCCGACGCGATGACGTGGGCGGAGATGATGGCCGTGATGAAATGGCCGCTGGTGGCGTGTCTGCTTCTGCCGGGCATTCTGGTCTATTACGGCCTGCACATCATCGAGCGGGAGGTGATTTTTGTGGACCTGGCGCTGGCGCAGGTGGCCACACTGGGCACGTGCCTTTGCCTGTTTCTGGGCCATGAAGCCAACGACCCCCACAACTATTACTGGTCGCTGGGTTTCACGCTGGCGGGCGCGCTGGTGTTCACGCTCACGCGCCCGCGCGGCGGGCCGGCGCGCGTGCCGCAAGAGGCGCTGATCGGCGTGGTGTATGTCGTCGCGGCGGCGGCGGGCATCCTCCTGTTGAGCAAAAGTCCGCACGGCAAGGAGGAGTTGCAGAAGACGCTGGTGGGCGATTTGTTGACGGTCTCGCCCGGTGAGATTGGGCGCGCGGCGGTCCTCTACGGGTTGATCGGGCTGGCGCACGTGTTGTTCCGCAAACAGTTCATTCGGCTGTCGTTTGACCGGGCCTACGCGGCGGCGGGCGGCTGGCAGGTCCGCTGGTGGGACTTTGTGTTTTACGCGCTGTTCGGGCTGGTGGTGACGAGTTTCGTGCGGGTGGGCGGGGTGTTGCTGGTGTTTTCGTATTTGATCGTGCCGGCGGCGTGCGGGGCGTATCTGGCCGGAACGCTGGGCCGGCGGCTGCTGGTGGGCTGGGCAGTGGCGACGCTCGCGGGCGTGTGCGGACTGTATGCGTCGTTTGAACTCGACGTGCCGACGGGCGCGGCCGTGGTGTGCGTGCTGGGCGCGTGTTTGTTGGGCGCGGCGGCGCTGGCGCGGCTGCGCTGAGGAGCACGGGCTGAGTTCGGGCGCGCCTAGTCGCCCAATTGCGTCAGGAGGTCCTCGACGACCCAACCGGCGCGCGCCGGGCGCGATGCTCCCGCAGCCCAACCCGACAGCACATCCGCAGCGTGGCCGTGTCGCCACACCGCGTAGCGCAGAGTGCGAAGGGGGTCTTTTTGCAATTCCGGTTGCGCCAACAGACCCGCGATGAACCCGGCCAGCACATCGCCGCTGCCGCCCTGCGCCATGTGAGGATTGCCGGTGGGGTTGACGAACACCTCGCCCTCGTTGCGGCCGACCAGGGTTTGATGGCCTTTGAGGACAACCCACGTGTTGCCGAAGCGCAGCGAAAGTTCGCGTAACGCGGCGAGGCGATTGGCCTGGATGCGCGCCGGTGTGGTTTTGAGCAGGCGCGCGGCCTCGCCCGGATGCGGCGTGATGACGCGCACGGCGCCGCGTGGCGTGGGGTCAAGCGGCAACCAGTCCAGCGCGCTGGCGTCCACGACGATCGGAATGAGCACATCGCGCCAGAGCCGCCGCGTCGTGGCTTTCATCTCCTCGGGAATGTCCGGCGCGGCCAGACCCGGCCCGATGAGCAGCGCGCTGAAGTCGCCCGGCAGTTTCACGGTGGCCTCCCAGGGGCGCACCATCACGGCCTGGAGTTGGGCGGCGATCGGATGGTAGGCCGCCTCGTGCGGCAGGACGGTGATCAAACCGGGCTGGGCCCGTTGGGCGCCGCGCGCGGCAAGCACCGCTGCACCGTGATAGCCGAGGCTGCCGGCCAGGATGGCCAGATGCCCGAAACTGCCCTTGTGTGCAGCAGCGGCACGCGCGGGCGGAAAACCGTCGAAATCTTCCGGCAACGTCCAGTTCAATTCGGCGCGCAGCGGGCACGGCACCAGGCCCACGTCGCCCGTGACCTCCAACCGGCCGACGAACGGCCACGCGCCCGACAGGAGCAAACCGTGTTTGGGCGCGCCGACGGTCAACGTCAGAGCCGCTTCGATTGCGGCGCCGTAGGTTTCGCCGGTGTCGGCGTTCAAACCCGATGGAACGTCCACAGCCAGCACACGACAACGCGCCCCGTTCACGCGCTGAATCAAGCGCGTCCACGGCACGTCGAGCGGACGGTTCAACCCGATGCCGAAGAGGCCGTCCACAACAAGCGCCGGTTTCCGCGCCAACGCCTGATCCAGCGCCGGCAGGTCAGCGTCCGGCACGGTGATGTTGAGCACCTCGACGCGGCGATCGGCCAGATGCTCGGCGGCGGCGCGGGCGTCGGCGCCGTTGTTGCCCTTGCCGGCGAGGATCAGGATGCGGTCGCTCGGGGAGGTGAGAGCGCGAGCGCGTTCGGCGACGGCCCGGCCGACCTGCCGGATCACATCGGCCTCGGAGCGGCCCGCCGCCCAGGAGGCCGATTCCCACTCCCGCATTTGCGCGACGGTGATGACCGGCAGGGGCATGGCCGGGCCGCCAGGGTGAACGCGGCGCTAGAGCGTCCAACCCTTTCGCAGAGTGGGGCGGATAAACTGCGCGGCTTCGGGCGCGTTGGTGGCCCGCAGGTTGGGGCCGTCCCATTCGAGCCGCTTGCCAACCTGCAGGGCCACACAGCCCAGCAGAATGATCTCGGTCAGCAATCCGCCGTAGGCGAAATCCGAAAAGCACTGCGGGCCGCCCTTGCAGGCGGCGATCCATTCCAGGTGATGGCGCAGGTCCGAACCGCCCTGATGCGCGTTGCGCGGGATTCGTTGCGGAATCGCGCGCACAGCCTCGTGTTTTTCAGCAGCGACCATTTCCTTGTCGCCTTTGAGCCGGATGTGGAAGGCCGCGCCGTAGTCGTTGCCGGAGTAAATGCGGCCCTTGTCGCCGATGAGCACGCACCCGCTGGCGGAGACCTGGCCGGTCATTTCCTCGATGTCGGCGGTGACGTCGCGGGGCGGTTTACAAGCCCCGTCGTGCGCGTAAGGGTTGTCGGGCTTGGGATTGCCGCCGTCATACCACCAGAGGGTCACGGGGGCGAGGCCCTCGCGGGCGGGGAACTCGAAGCGCACGCGGGATTTGAGCGGCCAGGACTCGCGGTTCATGGGCGAGGATTCGGCCTCGATGACGGTCGGGTAACCGAGCTTGAGCGCGCGGAAGGGCAGGTGCGCGGTGTGACAGGCCATGTCACCGAGGGCGCCGGTGCCGAAGTGCTGCCAGCCCCGCCAGGCGAAGGGATGATAAATGGGGCCCGAGGCGCCGCGTTTGCCCCCTTGGGCCTCCGGCCACTGATGTTTGTAAGGTCGCCACGGCGCCGGCCCCAACCAAAGGTCCCAATCCAGGTAATCCGGCACCGGGTCTTCGCCCGCCGGCCGATCCATGCCCTGGGGCCAGATCGGGCGGTTGGTCCAAACATGCACCTCGCGCACCTGACCGATCACGCCGGCCTGAATGACCTCGATGGCGCGGCGCAAGCCGTCTTCGGCTCCACCCTGGTTGCCCATCTGCGTGGCCACGCCGTATTGCCGGGCGAGTTTTTGGAGCAGGCGCGCTTCATAAACCGTCTGGGTGAGCGGTTTCTGGCAATAGACGTGTTTGCCCATGCGAATGGCGGCGGCCGCGATCACGCCATGCGTGTGGTCGGGCGTCGAAATCACAATCGCGTCGAGCGATTTCTCCTTTTCGAGCATGACGCGCCAGTCCTTGTAGGTGCGTGCGTGGGGATATTTTTCAGCTTTCTTGGCGAGCGTGCGCGCGTCCACGTCGCAGAGCGCGACGATGTTTTCGCTGGCGCAGCAGTCCACGTCGCTGCTGCCCTTGCCGCCGACGCCCACGGCGCCGATGTTGAGTTTTTCGTTGGGCGAGACGCGGCGCGCGCGGGGCGCGGCACAGCCGGCGACGGCCATGCCACCGGCAGCCAGTGCGGTGGTGTAGAGGAATTGACGTCGGGTCAAACTCGCTGTGAGCCGGGTCGAATTGCGTTCCGAAGACATGCGTTTTTCCTAAACAGGCTGCTTCGATGGCACAAGGAAATTTCTGGCGTCGGGTGCGTTCCAGGCCGACGCCGGCCGCACAGGCAGCCGCTTGGTCGCCGACCTGCAAACCGTTTCAGCGGCTTGTGACGCCCTGCGAAAAGCGGCCGGAGAAGTTCGACGCGGGAGGCGACCGGGACTGCGGGTCGAAGGCGGGCGCCCGAATCCATACGCCGCCCGCGGGCCTGTTGACCTGGACTGCGTAACGGAGCGCGCGCCGCAGGGCGCGCCATCATGGTGCTGGCGTCACTTGAGCGCCGCTTCGCGTCGTTTCAGCCACGCGGCGCCCAGGGCTTGAAGCGTGTGGGCTTTGAGCGTGCGTTCAGCCAGCGGGAAAACGATGCGTTCCTCCTTGTCGAAATGTTCGCGGCAGGCGAGGACGGCGCGGGCGAGCAGTTTGCGGGCGTCGCGCGCGTTGCGGGCCTTTTGCACCGCCAGCAGGTTGTCATCAATCTCCTCGTGCTCCTCGTGAAAGGTGTCGCTCTGACCGATCTGCTCCAGGCAATGCTCCAGCGGCGCGATAAACAACTCATCCTCGGTCTGCGAATGTGCGCGCAGCAAGGCCTCCAGTGTGGACGCCAGGGCCTTGAGTTCCGGCAGCGTGCGCAGCCGGGGCAACGATCGCTCGATGTGGTCAAACAAATTGTGAAACACGGCGTGCTCGGCCGTGAGAATCTCGGTGATTTTCATGATGCCCAACCCACGCCCGGCTATTACCGCTTCGAGGGCGGGCGCGCCAGTCCAAATTCGCGCGCCGGTCAACTCCGGGCGTTGGTATCCGGGCGCGAGAG
>JAOAIM010000038.1:19964-23459 GCA_026414705.1 Verrucomicrobiia bacterium
CGTTCGGAGACATTGAAGCCCGGGCGGGGATCAAACCCGTCGCGCGCCGCGCAGGAGCGGATCAAAAGCTCGTGGCCAGCCAGAAGACGCCCACGCCCATGGCCGCCACCGCGCACGTGCCCATCAACCCGCGATAGAGCGCCGGGCCGCGTCGCGCCGAACCCGCCGCCAGCCAACCCACGCCCCAGGAAAAGGCCGCCATGGCAGCCACCGTTCCCACGGCGAAGGCGATGAGGTAGCTCGCCGCGGCAAGAGTGGTCGGCAACGCCAGGGCCGGCAGCACACCCAGAAAATGCGAACTGCCCGCCAGCCCGTGCAACACCCCGATGCCAAAGGCCGCGTGCGCATGCAGGTGCGACCCCGCCTCATCGTGCGCGTGGCCGTGGCGGTGCACGTGGAAATGCACGTGCCGCACGCCGTCGTGCTCATGCTCATGGGCGTGGATGTGCCCCCGCAGCGCTCCGCGCAACGCCCACAGCCCGATCCCCAACAAGACCACCCCAACGGCGCGTTCGCCCCAGGAGGAGAGCCACTCGACCGGGATCAATTCGCGCAACGCCATCGCCAGGCCGCCCACCATGCCCACGCCGGCCGAGTGCCCCAGCCCCCAACGCACCCCGGAGAGCCAGGCGCGTCCCGGACGCCGCACCGCCAGTGGCGCAATCGCGGTCAAATGGTCGGGCCCGGCCAGCACATGCGTGGCCCCGGCAACCAGTCCTGCCAACATCGGAAACATCTTTGGTGTTCCAAAGGTTCCTCGCCACTTTGAACCATGCGCCGCCCCGGCGCAAAACAATCTTTGCCCCAGTTGCAACCGTCTTTGCATTCGTGCGGTGAGGCAGCCCCGGCGTGCTCCCTCCGATGCGTTTCAATTCGGTGAAGGCGACGACTTTCGGAGACCGCGCAGCAAGCGGAGAGCGTGAGCAGGTTTGACGTCCAACGGCACGGCCCGCGGCCGGGCCGGCGTTCAGGCGTCGGCGCGCTGCGGTCCGACGGGCGTTGTGCCCGCAGCGGCGCGACGCAGCCGATCGGCAATGGCCCGCCACTCCGGCCCGGCAGGTGGCGTTTCCACCACGATGCACTCGGCGCCCGCCTCTTCGCACCGATGCAGCTCGGCATAAAGCGCCCGCGCGAAGGCATCCGGATCGCGCGGAATGACGGCCACGCGCTCCAGCGCCACCGGCGAAGCTTCGCCCGCGTTGCCCGCGTTGGTGGGGATGTTGGTGTGAACGAGCAGATGCACCCGCAGCGGTCGGGACTGATCCGGGGCCAGGGCGCGAAGTTGCCGGTGCAACTCGGCATCGTCGCGCCAGTGCATCAACCACAGCGGCACGGAGGGCGCATAATGTTTTTCAAGCAAACCCGGACTGCGCAACGGGCCGGCGGATGCGTCGGCGGCATTTTCGCCCAACACCACCGTGCCGAGCACGGCGGCGAGCGATTCGGCGTGGATCATGCCCGGTCGCAACACACGCGGCGGACGGGTCGTCAGGTCCAGCACGGTGGACTCGATGCCGACCGGGCAGGGGCCACCGTCCACGATCAGTGGGATGCGCGCGCCCAGGTGTGCACGCACGTGCTCGGCAGTTGTAGGCGAGAGACGGGAAGCGAGATTGGCGCTGGGGGCGGCGAGCGGGAAACCGCAAGCGCGGATGACCGCCTGCATGAGCGGATGCCGCGGCCAGCGGACGCCAACGGTGGGTCCGCCCGCGGTCACCACGTCGGGGATCACCGGCGCACGGGGCAGAACCAACGTGAGCGGTCCGGGCCAGAACGCCCGGGCCAGTTGCTCGGCCGCCTCGGGCCACTCGGCCACACATTGCCGCGCCATCTCCACGCCCGCCACGTGAACAATAATCGGATTGTGAGCCGGTCGGCCCTTGATCTGGTAAAGTCGCGCCACGGCGGCGGCGTCCAGGGCGTTGGCCGCCAGGCCATACACCGTCTCGGTGGGCAGCGCGACCGGCTGGCCCGCCCGCAGCCATTGAGCGGCGCACTCCACGGCGGCGCGAAACCGTTCCGGCGTGTCGGTGGGTAAAATCTCGGCGCTCATGGCCCAGTGCTCAAAAGAGTAACGAGCATCCGCCGCCCGGCCAAACCGATTTGCCCCGGCACGGCGAACCCGACGATGTCCGGCCGCTCGAGCGCAACCCGCTGCGACCCGAGCCAGAAAGAGCAAATTTCCGGTGTCCCTTCGGCTCATCGCAGCAGTTTGACCGGAGCGGCGCTTTGGCCCACACTCGCAGCGCATGGCGAACACGTTCGGCCAGCTTTTTCGCGTGACGACCTGGGGCGAGTCCCACGGCGGCGGCGTGGGTGTGGTCGTGGACGGTTGCCCGCCGCGACTCGAACTCAGCGCGGCCGACATCCAACCGGAACTGGATCGGCGCCGACCGGGCCAGTCGCGGATCGTCTCGCAGCGCGCCGAGGCCGACCGGGTGGAAATCCTCTCGGGCGTGTTCGAGGGCAAAACCCTGGGCACGCCCATCTGCCTGTGGGTGCGCAACACCGACGCGCGCCCGGAGGCCTACGAGGAAATGAAAACCAAATTCCGCCCCTCGCACGCCGATTACACCTACTTCGCCAAGTTCGGCATCCGCGCCTGGCCGGGCGGCGGACGCAGCAGCGCCCGCGAAACCATCGGGCGCGTCGCCGCCGGTGCGATTGCCAGGAAAATTCTCCGCGAGCGCTACGGCGTCGAAATCCTTGCCTACGTCAAACAGGTGCACCGCATCGTCGCGGACGTGAACCCCGAAACGGTGCGGCTCAGCGACGTGGAATCGAACATCGTGCGGTGTCCCGACGCGGCGACGGCCGGGAAAATGATCGCGCTCATCGAGCGCATGCGCCGCGCCGGTGACAGCGTGGGCGGGGTGATCGAGGCGGTGGCGCGCGGCGTGCCGCCGGGCTGGGGCGAGCCGGTGTTTGATCGGCTGGAGGCCGACCTGGCCAAGGCGATGTTGAGTCTGCCGGCGACCAAAGGATTTGAAATCGGCTCCGGCTTCGGCGGAGTGTTGCTGACCGGCACGCAGCACAACGATCCGTTTCGCATCCGCCGCGGGCGGGTGCGCACCACGACCAATCGCAGCGGCGGCGTGCAGGGCGGCATCAGCAATGGCGAGACGATTTATTTCCGCGTCGCGTTCAAACCCACGGCCACGGTGATGGTCGAGCAGCAAACCGTGACGGAAGATTTCAAGAACACGACGCTCAAGGCGCGGGGGCGACACGACCCGTGCGTGCTGCCGCGCGCGGTGCCGATCGTGGAAGCGATGACGGCGCTGGTGCTGGTGGACCACGCGCTGCGCCACAAGGCGCAGTGCGAGTGGTGACAGCGTTGGAGCGTCAGAGCGGAGCGCGGCCTTCCCGCCTGCTGGTGCGCCGACTTCCAGTCGCGGATGCGAAAGCGGCCACGCCAACACTGAAAACTCTGAACTTTGAACCTTGAACCTTGAACTTTGAACCGGGGCGCGCGCGTCACGGGTCATCGTGTCT
>JAOAIM010000039.1:0-15651 GCA_026414705.1 Verrucomicrobiia bacterium
ACCTCAACCATCGAACCTTGAAAGGGCGGAACCGGCGGCCAGCCGGCGCATTTCAAAAGCGCCCGCGCCGTCTTGCGCGGCCTGGGGAATTCCCTCTCCCTCGAGAGAGAGGGAAAGGGTGAGGGTGAGGGACCGCCAAGCGGTGAACATCGAACAGCCAACATCGAACATCGAACATCGAATGGCGACGGGGAGCGCACGCGTCTCGCGTGCCGTTTTCAGGCGTGTCGCCAAAAACATCGTTCGATCCACCGCGGTTAGCGCCGACGGCGCGAGCATGTGGACACCCTCATCGGCACGACCTGTTCTCCCTCACGCCAACCCTCTCCGGCCGGGAGAGGGGGGCGTGCACGGGGCAAGCCCGAGATGGTGAAGGCCGAACCGCCCCTCACTTCGGGACGGGAAGGAATTTGTGAAGCCGGCCGTTGCTGGCGATCATGCGGTAGCGCAGTCGCCTGCCCGTTGGCTCGTGCCAGAACACGCCGCCCGCACATTCCAAAATCAGCCCGCCGGCGGCGATGTCCCAGAGGCTGATGCCGCGTTCGATGTAGGCGTCGAGCCGGCCCGTGGCCACATAGGTCAAGCCCAGCGCCGCCGAGCCCAACATGCGGATTTTGCGCACCCGACGCGCCAGCCAGATGAAGTAGGGCAGCGCGCGCTCGAGATTGGAACGGCTTTTGGCGAACCCGATGGAAACGATGGCTTCGGCGAGCGTGGCGCGGGTGCTCACTCGAACCGGGCGGCCGTTGAGCAGGGCGCGCCCGCCCCGCAACGCCGTCCAGAGTTCGTCCTGGAACGGGTCATACACCACGCCCAGCAGGGTTGCGTAGGCGGGTTGCCCGGCGGGACGAGCCAAGCGATCCGGCCGACCCGACTGCCCGGCCCGTTCCTGCAGCGCAATGGACACGCAGGCGTGCGGGATGCCGTAGGCGAAGTTCACCGTGCCGTCAATCGGGTCCACCACCCAGCGCAGCGCGGCGTCGCGTCCGCTGTGGTCTCCCTCCTCGCCCAGCAGCGGAATCTCGCGGAACACGCGCCGCAGCCGGCGTTCGATCAACTGCTGGCAGCGCACGTCCAGTTCGAGCTTGATGTCGTGCGAGGTGGCGCTCTTGACGGTTTTGGCGCTGCGGAGGTTGCGGCGAATCAAAGCCCCGGCCTCGCGCGCAACGGACACGCTCGCCTCCAACGCCCGCTGAAGTTCAGCCTGGTTCATCGGGCCGGATTCTGAATCTCGCGCGGCCCGATGCAAGCGCGGGCACGTTTCTCAACACGGCGGCTGCGAAACACGGCCTCGCCCGACCGAAGAATTCCCCTGCCGTCGCGCTTCAATTCGTCGCCGGGGTTTCCTTTTTTTCAGCCAGCAGGTCGCCGCGCTTTTTGAGCAGCGGTTCGACCACCCAGCCGGCGACCTGAAACGTCCAGGGCTCGAAGGCTTTTTCCCGCTCAAGTTTTTCCTCCAACGCCTTGCGTCGGTCGGCGAATTCTTTGTCGAGGCGTTCCTTGTCTTCGGGCTTTTCGTCCTGGCCCGGCGTGCGCTCGCGGGGCAGGTCGGCACTGACCGCGACGGTGAGCAGGTAGTCGCTGTCGGGTTTCTGGCCCACGCGCACGGTGTAGCGGAAGTGGTCAAAGGTTTCGATTTCGATGGTTGCGGCGCCGGGGCGGCTCAGTTCCTCCGGCGTGTTGCCGGGTGAGACGTCCAAAAAGCCCGGAAACGCGAGCGGGTTGGCGAGCACCGAAAGTTTGGTCGTGTCGAGCGTCTCGCCGTCTTTGGCGTCAGCCAGTTGCCAGGTGGCGGATTCGCTTTCGCGGGTCAATTTCCAGGAGTTGGTCGCCTCGGCATAGGTGACGGCGAGCGAGCGCGCTTTTTCGACCCGGAAGAAATCCTTGTTCAACCAGTTGGCCGGTTTGGGTTCGACGTTGCTGAGCGGGTCGGCCACCAGCAACACGATGTTGGTGTCGTTGCCGGTGGTCACGTAGCGGCCATCGGGCCAGCCGCCGCTGTCGCCAAATTCATCCGGGCCGCCGGGCCGCCGGGGTCGGGCGTGGAGCTTGCCCAGCCGCAGCAGGCGGATGAGCTGGCCGGATGCATCCCGGAACTCGACCAGCGTCGGGGCATTGGTCCCCTGCCCTTCGGCCAGTTGCAGGCGCGGCAACTGCGACGCGCCGACCTGCTCCTGCTGAACCACCTTGAGGTCGCGCAGCTTGAGCAGCAGCGCGCTGATATCGGAGAAGTTGGCCGGGTAATCGCCGCGCTCACGCACCCGCCACAGGTCGTCCTTTTTCGCCAGCGTGACCTCGTTGGTGTCGTGGCGAATGCGAATGGTGGCGACGTCGTTGACCGGAAAGTTCTCCAACACGCGAGCGCCGGCGCGGCCCTCGCGCGCGGCCCAATCCGAACCGCGTTGCCGGTAAAGCCACCAGCCGGCGCCGCCCACGACCACCACCAGCACCAGCAGAATGAGCACCTGTTTCCGCGTCATAGTTCAAGCCTCGTTGCGACCTTCCACCTGCGAGCGCGACCGGGCCTGCGCGACGTCGTCGGCCCGGAGTCCGCGGGGTGCGTTAACGCGCCGCCGTGCGCTTGCGCTTGATCGCGGCCAGAATCACGCCGCACAACGTCACCGCCAGCGGCATCGCCGCGATGTTCAGCCACGTCAACCGCGTCTGAAGCGCGTCCACGTCGCGCCGCAAATCCTTCTGCACCTGGCGAAGTTTTTTGTTGGTTTCCGCGACGGTTTTCTGGAAGCGCACGAGTTCCTGTTCCTGTTCGGGTGAGAGAATGAAGCGCTGGCTTTTGTCCTTTTTCTGGGCCTGGAGTTCGTTGATGCGCTGTTGCGCCTCGTTTTTGCTCTGCTCCAGCCGGGCCAGTTCGTCCTGGTAACGCATCCGGGCTGCGGCCTCCATCTGCTTGACGCGAGTGAAGGGGCGATTGAGCGTGGCGCGGCTGCGCACGGCGATCAGACGCTGGTCGCCGGCGAGCTGCTCGACCGCGTTCTGGGCGAAGTTCAGGTTCGCGTTCATGGCCATCGCCAACATGCCGAAGGGGCTGGCGAAACGGCGCAGGGTGAAGTTGTCGAACAGCATGTCGGAGTCGCCCACCAAAATGACGGTCGTCTCCTGCTGGCTTTCCTTGAGCGAGGTTTCGGCCGACTGCGCTTCATCCTTCTTTTCCTTGTCACTGTCCGACGCGGTGTCCTTTTTCTCGCCCGGTTTGCCGTTGGGGAACGCGGTTTTGAATTTGCCGGTCAGTCGGATGGCCAGGGCGTGTTCTTTGCCGGAGGGCTTGAACTCCTTGAGAATGTTTTCGCCGGACAGGTTCGCCAGAAAACCGTCCACCAGTTGGGAATCGGGCGAGCTTTTCAACAACACGGTCTGCTTGAGGCCCTCCACGGGCGTGCCGGAAAACGCGCCGCCGGAGAAATACCAGATGTTATCGAGCTGGCCGGTGACGATGTCGTCGGCGTTGATGCCCTGGGGCGTGATGGACAGGTAGGTGGGCGCTTCCTGGGGCGCGCCGGGCCGACCGCCCAGTTGCATCTTGTAGCGCAGGTCGGCCACGCAAAGGTTCTGCTCGAAGGTGACGCCCCAGGCCTTGAGCAGCTTTTCCAGCGTCGAGCCGCCGCCGGGCATCCGGCCCATCATCGGATTGGCCTGCTGGCTGTCCACCAGCGACGCGGCGTCCAGGAACGCGATCAGCTTGCCGCCCCGCATCAGGAACTGGTCAATCGCATATTCGGCGGCCTCGGTGATACCGCGCGGGTGGATGACCACCAGCACCTTGATGGCGTCGTCAATTTTGTCGGTGTTCAATTCCACGCGCCGAACGGTGAAGTTGTTTTGCAACTCGGTGATGAAAGCCCACGGCTCCTGACCGCGCTGCCCCATCTGCATCATCATCGGGTTGGACGGTGTCCCGAACACCGGCAGGCTGCTCATGACGCCGATGACCGGTTTTTCCGGGTTGACGACGCGCGAGATGGCGCGGGTCAGCCGGTATTCCAGCAGGCGCTCCTCATTGGGCGGCAGGAACGGCAGGTTCTCTTTCACGTCGAGCAGGCTCACCGCCAGCCCCAGGTAAAACCGCTCCCCGTTCGGCAACGGGATGGGTTCGATCCCGTCAAGGCGCGCCGAGTCCTCCGCGTCGGAGTCGGGTTTCGGATCGTATTTTTCAACGACCAGTTTGCCGCGCGCGATTTGTTTGTATTCAGCGAGCACGTCCTCGACCTTGCGGGCGTAGCTCTTGAGGAAGACGGCTTCGGGAATGGACTGAACGCTCTGGGACACGTAGAAGCGAATCTTCACCGGGGTGTCGAGGCTGGTGAGGATGGCCCGGGTGCCCTCCGAGAGGGTGTAGGCCTTTTCCTTGGTCAAATCCACGCGCAGTCGCGTTGCGCCCACCAGCACGTTGAGCGCGATGAGCAGCAGGCCCATCGCCACCACGCCGACCGTCGAATAGAGAATCGTTTCGAGCGTTTTCTTTTGCATCGCAACCCGATTCAACCCGCCCTGTGCCCGCGCAAAATCACGCCGGTGACAAAGAGCGAAAAGGCAATCAACGACACGAAGAACAACACGTCACGCACATCCAGCACGCCGCGTTGCAGGCCGTCGTAATGCGTGATGATGCTGAAGGAGGCCACCAGTTCCACCAACCAGCTCCCCGCCCAGCCTTCGAGCATCCGCACCACGGGCGGAAATCCGGCCAGGATCAGGAACAGGCAGATCACCACCGAAAGAATGAAACTCACCACCTGCGAGCGCGTCATGGCCGAGGTGATGCAACTGATCGCCAGATAAGCGCCCGCCATGAGCCAACTGCCCAGATACGCGGCCAGGATCACCCCGTTGTCCGGGTCGCCCAGGTAATTGACCGTGAGCACCACCGGGAAGGTCAGTGCCAGCGCCAGCCCCAGGAACAACCAGGACGCGAGGAACTTCCCCACAATCGCCTGCCACGCCGTGATCGGCATCGTCAGCAGCAGTTCCATCGTTCCCACCCGGCGTTCCTCCGCCCAGAGCCGCATCCCCACCGCGGGCACCAGGAACAGGTAAAACCACGGATGCCAGTCAAAGAACGGCCCCACCAGCGAGGCCTCACCCCGCTCAAAAAAACGGCCCACCATGAAGGTGAAAAACCCGCACAACAGCAGGAAAATCACGATGAACACATACGCCAGCGGCGAGGTCAGATACGCTCCCAACTCGCGCTTGGCAACGGTTCGGATGTTCGCCCAGGCATTCATGCTCCGTGACGTCACAGTTCAGAATCCCGCTTCCGAAACCTTCATCGCTGCGTGTCCGGCATGGTGATGCTGCGGAACACGTCGTCGAGCCGTCCCTCCTCGGTGTGCCAGTGTTCAACGCGCCAGCCGCGTGTGGCCTCCAGCACCTCGCGGGTCAATTCCCCGTCGCCGCGATTGCGCGGAAACACCGTCGCCAGCACGCGCCCGCCGTCGCCCTGCGCGATGACTTTGGCCGCCGTGCGCAGCCGCCCGAGTTGTTCCTTCACCGCCTCGACGCTCAGCCCCTGCACGCGGAGCGTGACCGCCCCGGCCCATTCCGAACGCGCGCGTAACTGGTCGGGCGTGCCGTTGGCAACGATCTTGCCCCGATCAATGATGATCGCCCGCGTGCACGCCGCGTCCACCTCCTCCAAAATGTGCGTCGAGAAGATGATCGCTTTCTTCTCGCCCATGCGGCGAATCAGGCCGCGCACCTCGTGTTTCTGGTTCGGATCCAGTCCGTCGGTCGGTTCATCGAGCACCAGCACGTCCGGGTCGTGGATGATGGACTGCGCAAAACAGGTGCGGTGACGGTAGCCCTTGGAAAGCGTCTCGACACTTTGATGGAGCACCGATTCGAGGAAACACATTTCCACGACGCGGTGAACGGCTTTCTTTTTGGCCTCGCCGCGCAGCCCGCGCAGTTCAGCGGCGAAATTCAGAAAGCCATACACGGTCATGTCCGTGTAGGCCGGGGCGTTTTCCGGCAGGTAACCCATCAGCCGCTTGGCGGCGATGGGTTGCTCGCTGACGTCAAATCCGCCCACGCGCACCCGGCCCGACGTCGGCGGGATGAACCCGGTGATCATGCGCATGGTCGTGGACTTGCCCGCGCCGTTGGGACCGAGAAACCCCAACACTTCACCGCGCTCAACCGAGAACGACACGCCGTCCACGGCGCGTTTGGTGCCGAACAGTTTGGTCAAATTCTCAACCTGTATCATGGCCCGCGCTCCGTTGAATTGCCCGCGGAAGCGCCTTGGAAATAGCGGTTGCGCGCGCGTTTGTAAATCCTGTTCTCAGCACGAAGGGCCGCGTAACCCTGGCGACCCGGGCTGCTGTCAACCTCCGGTCGGCTCGAACACTGCCAGTTAGCCCGCCGTCTCAAGCCAACGCCCGTTGCGCGGCAACCGCCCTTTTTGACAACGCTGGCGGAAAACGTTCAAAAAAAGCCGGGCTGTCGGACACCGGGAAAATCCCCGTCCTTATCCGCCGACTCATTCCACCAAACCCCAAAACCAATGCGCCCTTCCGGGGAAATTTCCCCGCGCTGATCCGCACGAAATCCGCGTCCGACCGGGCCAAAAATCAAACCTCACTCGAGCGGCTCCCGGCCCGCGTAGCCCGCGTCCAGGTCATGCCAGAACTCGATGTCCGGCTCGCCCTGTTCCCAGCACAGAAACACCTCCCGCCCGTCGCGCAGCGACGGGAAATCCACCAGCCCGCGGTCGAGGTCCTTGATTTGAATCTCGCGCTGACGGAACTCGCGAAACGTCTCATGCGCCGCCACCAGACCGCGCACCCAGCGGTGCACCAGTTCCCCGCCCACGTCCTGACCTGCGCCGGTGAGCGACGCCAGCTTCCGCTCCGCGCGCTCGACCTCTTCGCGCAACTGCTGCAACCGTTCCAACCAGGTGCGCACCTGGGGCAACAACGCGCGCGCCTCTTCCACCGTGTAATGCTTGTTAAACCGGTAACCCATCGGCGCTCCCAGCCTACCGGCCCGCTCCGCCAAAGCCAGCATGGATGCGACTCCGGCAGAACACGCCGTTCCGCTCGCACCGGACCACCGCCTCACCCCCTCCCCCGCTGGGAGAGGAAGTGTGGCCGCACGCTCTGCGGAACATCGGAAACCGAACAACCAACATCGAACATCGAATCAAGCACGGGGAGCGCATGCCCCTCACCCGCCGGTGTGAGCCGTGTTTTCATGGTCTCGTGGAGCGACCGTCGGCGGCTCGCCTCCCCGCCTTCAACACAACGCGCCGCTTTCACAAACGTCAACCGGCTCCGAACGCGCCCGGTCCCCGCGACAGCGCGTTTCACTCTGCAGTTGAAGCAACTCAAACCCAGCCGTAGCTTGGCCCTGCCCATGCGCACCCGACTCGCGCCGGAACCGATGAGCCCCCGTCAGCCCCGCTCCCGATCCCCGTTCGACCGCGCGCTCCAAACAGCTCTCCTGCTCGCCACGCTCGCGGCGCGTGCGGCGACGGGCGACGCCGTGCTCGCATTCAAGACACCCGCGCCCGTCGCGTTTCGGATCGCGCAACCGCCCGCCCCCGCCACAGCAGGCGCGCCCGGCCCGCAGTGGTTGACCGCGTTTCCCCTCTCCGGCAACACCAACCGCGTTGAACTTGGCAGCCGCCTCGTCGTGCAACTTGCCGATGCCGCCCACCTTGCCGCGCTTTTGAAAATGCGCCCGCTGGAATGCGTGCGAACCCTGGGCACGAACCTCTTCATCCTGCGCGCGCCCGATGCGCTCACCGCCGCGCACCAGGCCGCCCTTCTCGCCGAACAGCCCGGCGTCATGGCCTCTTACCCGGTCATGCGCCGCACGCCGGACTTGCACGGGCCTTACGCACCGCGGCCCAACGACCCGTTCGCCGTGCCGTATTTCTACACCGGCGGCGGCCAGTTCGTGGAAGCGCAGTGGCCGCTGGAACACCGTGAGGCGGACGGGCGCGCGCTGGGCTTCGACCTCAACGTGTTCGCGGCCTGGCCGTATGCGCGCGGCGAAGGCGTCACGGTCGCCGTCGCTGACAGCGGTTTGGATTTCGAGCATCCCGAATTGACGAATCGGCTGGCCGGCGCGCCGCACTGGAATTTTGATCGCGGCGACACCAACGCCACGCCGTTTGGCGGCGCGCAGAGCGATCCGAACAAATCCTTCTGGACGCACGGCACGTCGGTCGCGGGCCTGATTGCCGCCGAGGCCAACAACGCGCGCGGCATGGCAGGTGTCGCGCCGCAGGCGCGCCTGGCCGCGTGGGCCATTTTCACCACCAACCTGCTGTTGGTGGACGACGAAACGCTCATGGACATGTATCCGTTCGCGTCGAACGTCGTGGCCGTGCAAAACCACAGTTGGGGCACCGGCGCGGGCGTGGCCCAGGCCGGCCCGACGTTGCTCGAACAGGTCGGCATCAACACGGCCGTGACGTTGGGCCGCAATGGGCGCGGCGTGGTCATGGTCCGCGCCGGCGGCAACGACCGCGGCTCAATGGCACGGGCTGATGACGACGGTTACGTCAACGACCCGAACGTGATCGGCGTGGCGGCGGTCTCGCGCGGCGGGCGCGCCACCGATTACAGCGAGCCGGGCGCGTGTTTGCTCGTGGCCGCGCCGGGCGGCGCCGGTGGTTATCAGGGACTGCTCACGCTCGACCTGGCCGGACCGTTTCGCGGCGTCAACTCGGGCGTCTTTTACCTCAACGACTTTGCCGACTATCGCACCGGCGCGTTTCTGGGGTTTGCCGGAACGTCCGCCGCCGCGCCGCTTGTCTCCGGCATCGCCGCGTTGTTGCTTTCGGCCAACCCCGAACTCACCTACCGCGACGTGCAACAAATCCTCCTGCTCTCGGCGCGCCAAACCGATCCGGCCGATCCCGACCTGACGACCAACGGCGCGGGACTGGTCGTGAGCCACAACACCGGCTTCGGCGTGCCGGACGCGGGCCATGCCGTCTGGCTGGCGCGCCAATGGTCAAATCGCCCGCCCCTGGCCACCTTCTCCCTCGCCCGCACCGACGCGGTCGCCATCCCCGATGGCGGCCTGCGCCTGGAAATCGTCGGCCCCGGCGCGCCGCCGGAACTGGCGTCAGTCTATTGCCTGCCTGCCAATGCTGGCGCGCATCCGGACACGCCGACGGCCGCGTTGCCGCTGGTGGACGTGGGCGTGGCGACCAACGTGCCGCCGCTCAACCTCACGAACAAAGCCGCGTTGATTCTGCGCAGCGAGGCGCCATTCAAGGACGTGCTGGCGAACGTGGCGGCGGCGGGCGCGGCCTTTGCCGTGATCCGCAACGACACCAACAGCGGCGGCTTCAATCTGGGTCTGCTCGTTGGCAGCGAGTTCGTTCCGATTCCGGGCGTGTTGGTCGGCCACAGCACCGGCGAGGCGCTCCAGGCCGTGTTCCAAACCAACCCGCTCGCCCGCGCCCGATTGCGTCTGACCAGCGCCGAGGTGCATTTCGACGTGGAAACCGCCCTGCTCTGTGAACAGGTCGGCGTGCGGCTGAGACTGGAGCATCCGGCACGCGGGGATTTGCGCATCACGTTGCGCTCGCCCGTGGGCACGCGCAGCGTCTTCGCGCACCTGAACGACGACACCAACGCCGCGAGCGCGGACTGGACGTATTGGAGCACACACCATTTTTACGAGAGCAGCGCGGGCCGCTGGACACTCAGCGTCAGTGACGAGGCGCTCGGCGGCACCGGCCTGGTGCGCAGCGCCACGTTGCTCGTGCGCGGGGTGCAAATCCTCGACGCCGACCGCGACGGGCTGGACGACCACTGGGAGCGCGCCGCGTTCGGACATCCGGGCTTCGGGCCGAAGGACGACCCCGACGGCGATGGCTTCTCCAACGCGCGCGAACAGGTGATGCGCACCGATCCGTCGCGCGACGAGCGGGTCTTTCGCGTGGATTTGAGCACCTGGACGCTGTTTGGCGCGCGCCGGGTGCGGCTGAGCTGGCCCTCGGTGCCCGGCATCGTTTACAACGTCGCCGCCACAACGAACCTGCACCAACCGATGGTCACACTCACCAACGTGCCGGGCCGCATCTGGGACACCGATTTCTACGGGAGCTCGCCCGACCTGCCGCAAAACTTCTTCCGCGTGATGGCGCTGCCGTCGCCTTGACGCGCGCGCGGCCCTGCGGCCAACTGAATCCATGCCGCAACGATCCACTCTGCCGATCGCGCTCACCGTTGCCGGCTCCGACAGCGGCGGGGGCGCCGGCGTCCAGGCCGATCTGAAAACCTTCGCCGCGCTCGGAGTTCATGGCATCAGCGTCATCACGTGCCTCACCGCGCAAAATCCCCGTCGCGTCACGGCCATCGAACCGGTCTCCCCGCGCATGGTGCGCGCGCAACTGGAAGCGCTGTTTGACGAGTTGCCGCCGCGCGCGGCCAAAACGGGCATGTTGTATTCGGCAGGCATCATCGGCGCCGTGGCGGCGTTTTTTGAGGACCGGAGCAAAGCGGGTGACGCGCCCGCGCTGGTGGTGGACCCGGTGATGGTCGCGACCAGCGGCGCCGTGTTGCTGCAGCCCGACGCCATCCGCGCGCTGCGCGAGCAGCTCCTGCCGCTGGCGACGCTCGTCACGCCCAACGCCGATGAAGCGGCTCTGCTCACGGGCCGCACGTTGCGGTCGCTCGACGATCTGCGCGAAGCCGCCTGCGCGCTGCACGGCCAATTCGGCGTGGCGGCGCTGGTCAAGGGCGGGCATCTGCCACTGCGCGACGCGGTGGACGTATTGTTCGACGGGCGGCGGTGGCTGACGTTGCGGGCGCGGCGCATCCGCGGCGTCTCGACCCACGGCACCGGTTGCACGTATTCGGCAGCGATTGCCGCCGGGCTGGCGCGTGGCCTGACGCTGGTTGACGCCGTGCGGGGCGCGAAGCGGTTTGTCAGCCGCGCGATTGCCGCCAGCTACCGCGCCGCCGGCCACGACGTGTTGCATCCGTTGCACCGACTGCGCGCGCCATGAACGCGACCGCCGACGTCCCGCACCCCCCGGCGCGCGTTGTGTCGCGTGCCGACCTGGCCATCGCCTTCCTGGTGTGCTGGGGCGTGGCGATCGCGCTTCAATGGCTCAACGGAGCGTATCAGGCCGAGTTCGGGCGCGAGCCGGATGAAGCCGCGCATTACGTCACGGGTCTGTGCGTGCGCGATTACCTGGCGGGCGGTTGGCCCGCGTCGCCGCTCCGATTCGCGCGCAACTACTACGAGCACTACCCGAAAGTCGCGCTGGGACACTGGCCGCCGTTTTTCTACGCGCTCCAATCGGCCTGGACGCTTCCGTTTGGCCCGAGCCGCGCCAGCGTTTTGATGATGATGGCGGCGCTGGCAGCGGCAACCGCGACGTTGTTGTTCGCTTTTCTGGCGCGCGAGTTCGGTCGCGGCAGAGCAGCCGCCGGCGCGTTGCTGTTTCTGAGCCTTCCTCTGGTTCAACAATTCAGCGCGGCCGTGATGACCGAAATGGCGATGGCGTTGTTGACGTGGCTGGCGATGCAATCGTGGGCGCGGTTTCTGGAAAGCGAACAGCGGCGCGATGCGCTGGCGTTTGGCGCGGTGGCGGGTCTGGCGATTCTGACGAAGTTTTCGGGCGTGGCCCTGGCGCTGGCGGCGCCGCTGGCGCTGGTGTTGGCCGGCAGGTTGCGTCTCCTGGGTTCGCTGAATCTGTGGCTCGGCGCCGGGGTCACCGCGCTGCTGGCCGGCCCGTGGACGCTGGCGACGCTTTCCATCGCACAGGAAGGCATGTTGGGCGAACGCTGGGGCTGGGATTTCAGTCATCGCGCCGTGCCGTATTACGCGGCGAAGTTTCATCAGGCGCTCGGCACGGGCGTGCTGCTGATGAGTTTGATCGGATTGGGAGCGATGGTGCTCCGGCCGCGTTGGCGGCGGCCGGGCGGCGCGGCGTTGCCGGTTTCAGCGCGCTGGGCGGGCGTGGCGGCGTTGATGCTCGCCGTGATCCTGATGCACATGATCGTGCCGACGGGGCGCGAGGCGCGGCATTTGGTGCCGGCTCTGGTGCCGGCCATCGCGCTGGCCCTTGCGGGGGCGAACACGGCGGCGATGTGGCTGCAACGGCTCCGGCTTTCCGCGCCAGTTGCACGCGCGCTGGTGCTCCTGGCGGTGGGCGTCGCCTTCGTTGCGGAGACGTTCCGGCTGCAGCCAAAGGGCTACGCGGGCTTTGGCGCGGTGGCGCAGACGGTCTTGCGCGAGACCCAGGCGCGGCCGACGCGGGTGCTTGTTTGCTCCGACGCGCGGGGCGAAGGGATGTTCATCGCGGAGATGGCAATGCGTGAGCGCCGGCCCGGTTCGGTGATTCGGCGCGGGAGCAAGGTGCTGGCGCGCAGTTCCTGGAGCGGCGCGGATCATCAGGACACGATCAGGGATGCCGAAGAGCTGCTGGGGTTTCTGCAGCGCGATGGCGTGAAGTTTGTTGTCGTGGACACGGCGGTGCCGGCGCGGTATCGCAGGCCGTATCACGAGCTGGTCGAACAAACGACTGCGCGGCCCGACGGGCGATTCGAGTTGATTGCGGAACTGCCCGTGCAACGGCAGGCGGTCTGGCAGCAACGCGCGCTGCGGCTTTACCGGGTAAACTGGCCGTAGCCGGGCCATTCAGCGGGCCTGCGCCACCGCCAGGAGGCTCTGACCAAAGGGCGGCCAGCCCAACCTCGATTCCAGCGCGTAGCAGGGCGGGAAAATCCAGCGATCAAACCACCGCACGCTGCGCGCGTTGAGCCGCCGATTTTTGAGCAGGCGAAAGCGGATGCCCCAGGCGAAATAACCCACCGCATTGAAATAGTGGAGTCGCACCACGTCGAAGCCGGCGGCTTGAAGTTTCGCGCGCAGCTCCGGGCGATGATACCGCCGATAATGTCCAAAGTCCGCGTCGAGCGGTGCATAAAGCTCGCGGCGGGCCGGCACGAACAGGCACAAATGGCCGTTTCGCTCCGCGAGGCGGCGGCGGTAGGCGGCCAGCTCGGCGGCGTCGTCGCGGATGTGTTCGAGCACATTGACGCTGACCAGCGCGTCCCACGGGCCGGGATCATTGAGGTCGTGAATCGTGCCCTCCAACACGGCCTGCCGGGGCAGCGCGCGACGCAGGGTGGCGACAAAACGCGCCTCCGGTTCGATCGCCAGCAGATGCTCGATGGTCGGCAACGTCGCCAGCAACGCCGTGAAGTGACCCACGCCCGCGCCGACCTCCAGCACCCGCCCGCGCAGATACGGCGTAAACTCCCGCAGCAGCGCGCGCGGATAGCGCTCAGCGGTGCGCAGCGCCTCGAAACCAAAATCCTCGGTGCGCGCGAGCGCGTTGAACCGCTCGTTCATGGGCGGCGCAGCAGGTTGTATTTGAGGATGCACCACAACGCATGAAGGCCGTCACGCCAGCCGATTTTTTTGCCCTCGGCGTAGGTGCGGCCGTAGTAGGAAATGGGCACTTCGTAGATTCGAATCCCGGGGATTTTGGCGACCTTGGCGGTGATCTCGGGCTCAAAACCGAAGCGGTCCTCCTCGATGCGAATTTGCTGGAGGACCTCGCGCCGGAAAACCTTGTAGCCGGTTTCCATGTCGGTGAGGTTCAGGTTGGTGAACATGTTTGAGAGCGTGGTGAGAAACTTGTTGCCCACCGCGTGCCAGAAGTAGAGCACGCGGTGCGCGCCGGCGCTCTCGAACCGCGATCCGTACACCACATCGGCGCGGCCCATGAGGATCGGTCGCACCAGCGCCGGGTATTCGTTCGGGTCGTACTCCAGGTCGGCGTCCTGCACCACGGCGATGGGTGCGGTCACGTGCGCAAAGCCCGTGCGCAAGGCGGCGCCCTTGCCGCGATTTTTTTCATGGCGAAAGAGGCGGATGCGGCGGTCGGTTTGCGCCAGCGATTGCAGCGCCGTCCAGGTGCCGTCGGTGGAGGCGTCGTCCACGACGATAACTTCCTGCACCAGGGGTTGGGCGAGGACGGCCTGCAAGAGCGTGGCGACGGTCGCCGCCTCATTGAAAACGGGAATGACCACGCCCAGACAGGGCGCCGCCGCTGTTGTTTCGCCCGGTGATGCGCTCATCAGGACCCGGTGACTTCCAAGCGGCGCAGAGTTTGGACAAGCGGCCTCCGTTTTCAACGCGAAACCGTTGCGCAACGCGCATCGGCGTCGAGAAACGCGCCGTGCTTGCCAGGCCACCCTGGACGACCCTGAGAACCGAACGAGTGCGCCGGCACAAGCGGCCCGGAGTTGGGCACGCGCTGCTCGGGCGAGGCTCGGGGGGCAGGGTCAGCCCTTTCTGGAACCGTGGGAACGGCGTGTCACGAGGTGGGCCACAATCAGACCCGCGATGCCGGCGCCCGCCAGCGCGAGAATCGCAATTCCCGGATACGTCGGCCGGGTCACGGCAACCGCCATTTCGGGGGTTGCGTGGGAGCCCGGCAAGTTCGGCGGCGTTCGACCCGGCTCGGCGCCGGGTGGGCGCACGGCGGCGCTTGCCGCGTCCGGGGGCACCTGCGGCATGGGCACGTCCCGCAAGCGCGGGTTGGTGACCGCCATGGCCTGAAGCTTCTGCTGTTCTTCGGCCAGAATCCGGCGCACCTCCGCACGCATGGGTTCGAGGTTCACCGGGCGACCGTCCCATTCGATGCCGTATTGGTGATAGCCGCGGTTGATGAACTCAAACACCTCGAGGGCGTGGAGATGTTTCAGATCGCGGTCGGGGATGCCGCAATACTCGGCGATTGCGTAGCGCCAGCTTTCGATGTCGGCTTCGGTCGTGCCTTCGGGCTTGGGGTTCTCGTCGTAGAGTTTGCGGAGCAACGCTGCCGCGCCACGCATGTTTTGGAACGGGTCGCGTTTGAGTTCGTCCGGGTCTTTGCCGATGAGTTTGGCGGCCTCCAAGAGGCTGTAGCCGAAGAACTCGTTCGACCAGAGCGACATGATGCCGTAGGGCCGGGGCATGCCGCTGCAAGGGTCGGCGTTTTGGCCCTCGGGCCAGGTCAGGTGTTCCCAGCGGGTTTCGGCGAAGGCCACACCTTTGAGGACATCAGCGGGCACGTTGAATTCGGCGGCGGCTTTCTCGAACAAAGCCGGGTAGTTGGCCTCTTTCATGCGCCGCGTGAACTCGGCGATGGCCTGCTCGCGCCGCCGGTCTTCCTCGCGCTGACGCTCCTCATCGGTTTGTCCCCGACTCAACGGCGCAACGCCAAGCACGAAGCACACGGTGAGCAAGGCCATCACGCGGAATGTGCATGGCCGCGCCGCGCCCCGGTGGCCTTGGTGCTCAAGCGGCGGCACCCTGCCAACAATCTTGTTACCGTTGGCGCAGAGCCACGGGCCGCCGACGCGCTGGGGACAAGTGACCGCTTGCTGAACCGGATTTGAGAGCATCCCGAAGGATTCGAAGAATCCACCCGGCGGGCTCGGGCGTTTGCTCCAACGCTGGCGTTTGGGGTCGCTCATGGTCTCGGCGTCCACATCGGCCCGTTTCGCGTGACCGCTGGCAGCGGGCACGCATCGGGTCGCGGCACGCGCGCAACGTTTACCGGGCCTGCGGGCTATAACGAATTTATAGCACAGGCCCCCGGCGTCCTGTCAAACAGCCTTCCGGCAGTTGGCCCGGCTCGCTGCGCAACCGATGCAGCGCCGA
>JAOAIM010000039.1:15749-22584 GCA_026414705.1 Verrucomicrobiia bacterium
ATTCATCGCAGCGGCGGCTGACGCTCAGTCAAAGATATGTCGGCGCGGATTCACGAACGCCCATGCCGTCGCGCCCACCAGATAAACGCCGCCGATCATGAACAACGCCGCGTTCCAGTCCCCAAACCGACCCAGCAGCCACGTCACAAGCAGCGGGCATAAAATGCTGCCGACCTGGCCGGACGTGTTCATCGCGGCGCTCACCACGCCCGCGTGATTGCCGCCGACGTCCAAACACGTGCTCCACGCCGCGCCGAGCGTGAACATGCTGGCACCGACCGCCAGCCCGATGAGGCTCGCCGCCAGCCACGGCTGCGTCGTCACCGCCGCCAGCAGCATCGCCGCTCCCGCCACCACATAAGCGGTCATTCCGACGCCAGCGCGCCCGATGCGCGGCCCGAATCGTCGCGTCGCAAAATCCGTTGCCGCCCCACCAAACAAGTCGCCCGCCACGCTCAGCAACAACGGCAGACCCGCAAAAAGATTTTGCGAGAGCGCCGCCAGCCCGTGCTTTTCCCGCAGGTAGGTGGGCAGCCACGTGATGCAAAAATAAAAACCGAAGCTGTTCGGAAAATACATCAGGCACAACGCGTAGGTGTTGGAATGACCGAGCAGCCGCTTCCAATAGGCCCAGCCCGCGTGATGCGTCCCGCCGGATTCCCGCCCGGCCAGAATCTGCTCCAACTCGGCGCGATTGACCGCCGGATGCTCCGACGGCTCATCCCGAAACCAGCGATACCATGCAAACGCCCAAACCAGACCGACCAGGCCGAACACCACGAACACACCGCGCCAGGTGGTCCATGCCAAGAGCGCTGCCACGATCATCGGCGTCAAACCACCCATCAGGTGCGCCCCGGCAAAAAAAATGCCCTGCACCCGACCGCGCTCGCTGCGGGGAATCCAGCGCGAGAAGGTGCGCGCAGCGGAAGGCCAGGCGCCGGCTTCACCCGCCCCAAACAAAAAGCGCGTTACAACCAGCGATGCCCAGTTCCACGCCGCGCCGGTGAGCATCGTGAAGACCGACCACCAGGAGACGATGCGCGTGAGGACGCGCCGCGTGCCCCGGCGGTCGGCCCACCAGGCCGTTGGGATTTCAAACGCCGCATACGCCAGGGCAAACGCGCTGTACACCACGCTCATCTGCTCCTTCGTCAGAGCCAGGTCCTGCATGATGTCCGGCGCCAGGGCCGCAATGCAGGCCCGGTCCAGATACGTGACGGCCGCCAGCGCGACGGCAAACGCCACCACCGCAAAGCGCACCCGGGTGGCGGCTTGAGGCAGGCCCGATGAATCCATGAGGCACGAGCTCGGCGCGGTTTCAGGGGGCACACCCGGCCGGGCGTGAGGCGAATCGCACGCTGCGCCCGCCACCGCCGCTAGTCGAGCCGCTTGACGCGAATGTTTTTGTAGCGCACGACGCTTTTCGGGTCATGCGCCTGTAACGCAAACGTGCCCTCGCCCAGCTTGCGTTCGTATTCCCGGCCCGGTTGGGCGCCGGACGGCTCGACGTATTCAATGACCTTGCGCCCGTCAATGAGGATGGTGACGGTGTTGCCCTGCACGATGATTTCGTGCGTCCACCATTTGTTGTCCTGAGCCGGGGTCAGCCCCACGTTCACGATGCCCCAAAGGCTGCCGGTCTTGATCCAGTCACCGTGCGTGCAATTGACCTGCGACTCGAAGCCGCCGCGCGGCCAACCGGTGGGTTGATAGCGGGTGTGGAAGTAGATGCCGCCGTTGGAACCCGGCTCGGTCATGACGTCCACCTTGAGGTGAAAGTTTTTGAACGGCCGGTCCTCGCCCACGTAAAACAGGTGCGAGCGGCTGCCGCGCGCCACAAACGCGCCGTCCTCGATCTTCCAGGCGTCCTGGTTTTCCTCGGCCATCTTCCAGCCGTTGAACGTTTTGCCGTCCATCAGCGACTTGAAGCCCGGTTCGACTTCTGCGAGCGACCGCGCCGGGGAGAGCAGAGCGAGCGTGACCATCGAAGCGAACAGCGTGTTCCGTTTCATGGGCCAAACCATAGACGCGCTCGCCCACCGAACAAGCCAAAAGGCGGGGCGCATTTTCGTTGCAAATTGGCCGGCGAGCCAAAGACTTGGCAACCGCACGGCGCGCGCGAGCGGGCGGGGCGCGGCGTGCGCCGGGAGATTCGCGTTGAAAACGTTGCATTGGTATCTGACGCGCCAGGTGCTGGCCGCGCTGGTGATGGCGCTGCTGGTCTTCACGTTCGTGCTGGTGCTGGGCAACGTGCTCAAGGAACTCATTGAGTTGCTGCTGCACGGCCGCGCGCCGGCCGGCGCCCTGCTGCAGGCGATCGGTCTGTTGATCCCCTACCTGTGGGTCTTTGCCCTTCCAACGGCGCTGCTCACCGCCACGTTGCTGGTGTTCGGACGCTTCAGTGCCGATCAGGAACTGACCGCCGTGCGCGCCAGTGGCGTGAGCCTGCTGTCGGTGCTGACGCCGATCTTGCTCCTGAGCCTGCTGCTTTGCGGCCTGAGCGCGCTCGTGAATCTGGAGATCGCGCCCCGCTGCCGCGTTGCCTACAAAAACCTCCTGGCCACGATGAAACTCGACGTGGCATCGGTGCAGTTGCCCGAGGGTCGTTTCATCACCGACTACCCCGGCTACCTTTTTTACATCGGGCGCAACCGGCGCGAGCAGTTGCAGGACGTGCTGGTGTTCGCTTCCGAACGCGGCGTCGTCACCCGCACCCTGCACGCTGCCCGCGGACAACTGCACCTGAACCCGACCAATCGCCAGGTCATCATCGAATTGTTGAACGTCAAGGGCGTGGACGTGGCCGGCGGACGTCGGGTGCCCTTCTCCGCCGCCCGCGTGCCCATCCTGCTGGACCTGAACCCGGCGCCGCGCGCTGCCAAAAAGCCGCGTCTGAGCGACCTGACCTTCCAACAATTGCGCGCCGAACTGCGCGAACTGGAGCGACAGATGCAATGGCCGACCAGCACGCCCGACGCCCCGTCGCCCGAGGCCGGCACAACCGGGGCGCTGCGACCCGCGTCGGAGCTTCTCAGTCCGATCCGGGTGCAAATGCACCGGCAGGTGGCGTTTTCGTTTGCGTGCTTCGGCTTCGCGCTGGTGGGTGTTCCCCTGGGCGTGCGCCTGCACCGGCGCGAGACCAACGTGAGCTTCGCCGTCGCGCTGGTGCTGCTGCTGGTTTATTACGGGTTGTTCGTCCTGGCTCAGTCGCTCGACACGCGCCCCGAATTCGCGCCGCATCTGTTGGTGTGGGTGCCGAACTTTTTGTTCCAGGCCGTTGGCGCAGTCCTTCTGGCGCGCGCCAATCGTGGCTGGTGAAGCCCGCTCGCGACCGGCTTGCCGCGTTTGGGCCGCGTCCCTTGACACTGCGGCGCGATTGCCAAAGACTCGCCCCTTCTTATGGCCGAGACCAAAGAGTTGCCGCTCATGGAGAAGATCGTCGCCCTCTGCAAACGGCGCGGTTTCATTTACCCGTCCTCCGAAATCTACGGCGGCATCAACGGTTTCTGGGACTACGGCCCGCTGGGTGCCGAACTCAAACGCAACGTCAAAGAACTCTGGTGGAACACCATGACGCGGCTGCGCGACGACGTCGTGGGCCTGGACGCCACCATCATCATGCACCCGCAAATCTGGAAGGCCAGCGGGCACGTGGACACCTTCAGCGACCCGATGGTGGACTGCAAGACCTGCAAGGGCCGGTTTCGCGCCGATCAGCTCGACGAAATCCCCTGCCCGCAAAAACCCAGTAAAACGGTCGCGCAATGCCCGGGCGAAAAAACCCCGCCCCGCGCCTTCAATCTCATGTTCCAAACCTGGGTCGGCCCGGTGCAGGACGAGTCGGCCCTCGCCTATCTGCGCCCCGAAACCGCGCAGGCCATCTTTGCCCAGTTCAAAAACGTGCTCGAAACCTCGCGCCAGAAAGTCCCCTTTGGCATCGCCCAAATCGGCAAAGCCTTTCGCAACGAGGTCACCCCGCGCAACTACACCTTTCGCTCGCGCGAGTTCGAGCAAATGGAGCTGGAGTATTTCATCCGCCCGGATGAAGCCGTCGAGGCCATTTGCGGCCGCGTCGCCGCGGTGGAGGAACTGCTCGCGCGCGGCCCGTTGGGCGAACCGCAGCCGGACTGGGGTTGGCAGGCTTGGCACAAGTATTGGGTTGAAGAACGCATCCGCTTCTACGAAAGCATCGGCCTGCCCCGCGAAACGCTCGTCGAATACTGGCAAAAACCGGAGGAACTCGCCCACTACGCCCGCGCCACCGTGGACATTCTCTTCAAGTTCCCTTTCGGCAAACGCAACGAGCGCGGTGAACTCATCGGCGAGGAACTCGAAGGCATCGCCGCCCGAAGCGATTTCGACCTCAGCCAGCACGAGCGCTACTCGGGCAAGCCCATGCGGGTCTTCGACGAAGAGCTGCGCGCCGCCTGGGCCAAACTCGACCCCGCCCGCCAACAGGCCCTGTGGCAACGCTACTTCGAGCATCGCAAGAACTACCTCACCCGCACCGCTCGCCCCGGCGAAACGCCCGAACAGATCGAACGCGCCGCACGCGAAGACGCCGACGCCTTTGCCAAGGGCCATTACATCCCGCACGTCATCGAACCCTCGGCGGGCGTGGATCGGCTCGTGTTGGCGCTCATTTGCAACGCCTACGCCGAAGACCAGATGCCCGACGAAAAAGGTAACCTCGAAACCCGCGTCGTGCTCCGATTCCACCCGCGCATCGCGCCCATCAAGGCTGCCGTCCTGCCCCTGGTCCGCAACAAACCCGAACTGGTGCGCAAGGCAATCGAAATCCGAGACACCCTCCGCCCGCACCTGACGGTGTTCTACGACGACGCCGGCGCCATCGGCCGCCGCTACCGCCGCCAGGACGAAGCCGGCACGCCCTTCTGCATCACGGTGGACTTTGACACCCTCGGCGAGAAAGGCCCGGAACTCAAAGACACCGTCACCGTGCGCTACCGGGACGATGGCCGACAGGAGCGACTGCGCATTGACGCGCTGCTGCCCTGGCTGCTCGAACGCATCCGGTAACCCGCCCAACCATCGTCACCTCCCATCCGCACCTTCATTCCCCGAACTCCGACCCGGATTTTCACGAGACCCCGCTCACCAAACGCTCACCATCTGGGTTGGGGCTTTGACGCCGACTTCAGCCCCGGAGGTGGATCGGGTTGGAATAAACCCACGGCACCCAGCGACCTCGCACGTTGACCTCAGCCTCGACGCGATATTTGCCGGGGCCGGGCGGCGCCCAATCCAGTGAGCGCCCCTCGGCCTGGTGCACCGCGTTGCCGTCGCGCACCACCGTGAAGCGGCAGGGCAACGGCGAGCGGGCGTGCAGCCGGGCTTGCGCCGTCCACGGCGCTGATTCGCCCATGACAACGAGACTCCCACCGTCCCGCGCGAACCACCGGAAACCACTGCTGTCGGCGATCATGTCAAAGCCCACGAACACGCGCCCGTCGCGCAGCGCGTCCAGCACGTCGGCCTCGCTCAGGTCGCGCGCCAGCACGTGCGTGTTCACAAAGCGCGCCGAGCGTTCGTAGGGATCGAGCTGGACGTGGAACAGCTTGCGGCCGGGCTCAAGCGGGCCGAAGAGCAGGCGCGCCAGCAGACGCGTCAGCGGATTGAGGCGAATTTCCTTCAGCGTCTCAGGGCTGGTGTCCTCGATGCGGATGGTGTCGTTGGTGGTGTAGAAGGCGCGCACGCCGGTGTTTTGGTGACAGTCGTTGCCGGCGATACCGGTGATGTGGCGCGTTCGATTCAATTCGTCCCACCGCTGCAAAAACTCGGTCGGGCGCTGGAAGATCGAGTGGTAGATGTGATCGGGATAGCGGCGCAAGTTGACGAGCACGTCGGGCAGCAACGCGCGCAACCCGCCGCGCAGCCGTTTCACGTCGGTGTGGAGGTTGTAAATCTCCATGCCGGTGAGTTCGGGGCGCTCCCAGTCGCGCGGTTCTTCCGGGTGCGCGTAAAAGAGCACGCCGCCGTTTTCGATGATTTGTCGGGCCAGGGTGGCATTGTCGGTGCGATTGCTGAGCACCACTCCGGAGGCGACGCCAAACGGCATGAAACCCGCGCGCATCTCGAAGCCCGGCACAAACAATTTGCCCTCGCGCAGCCCGCGCCATTGCAGGCTGAAGTCCGCGGCGCCCTCGATGCAATGGTCGCTCAGGCAGATGAAATCCAAACCGACCGCCTGCATCACGCGCAGGATTTCTTCAAACGGCACTTCACAGTCGTGCGACAGATGGGAGTGGCTGTGCAGGATGCCGCGAAACTCCTTCCACCCGGTCTCGTCGGCCACGGGCGCGCGCTGCGCCCGCAACGCCTCCCAGGCGGCCTCCTGGCGCGGGTAGTGAACGAAGTGGTTGTAAAGCGCGCCGCGCAGCCAGAACAGCAGCAGCAGAACGGCGGCAATGACGGCAAAACCCGCAAGGCACCCGAGCCGACGGAACCACCTGCGCCAACGCGATGGGGAATGCTTCGCGGACATGAAGGATTTCTTTTTTTGCCGCAGAGCATAGTCGGCGTGCGCGGTTTGTCACCTCTGGCTGTGCGCCTTTAGAGCCGGAGGTCTCATTCTTGGGATCGCGCAGTTGTTTTTACCTTGGCCAACCGCACGTTGCCGGACGCGGCCGACCGTCAGGCGTTCCCCCCCAACCGCCATTCGATGTTCGATGTTCAATGTTCGTTGTTCGATGTTTTGCGGGGCGCGCACCCGCGCTCCCTCTCCCAGCGGGAGAGGGCCGGGGTGAGGGAGAACGCGGCGTGGGCGCGAGGGTGTCCACATGCTTGCGGAGTTTCACCCTCACCCTGCCCC
>JAOAIM010000003.1:0-65526 GCA_026414705.1 Verrucomicrobiia bacterium
ACATGGAGCTGGTGCTCGACCGCAAGCTCGCCGACCGACGCCTCTTCCCGGCCATTGACATTCCCAAGAGCGGCACGCGCAAAGAGGAAAAACTCTTTCCCAAGCATCAGATTGAGGCCGTCCGCAAACTCCGCCGCATGATGGTGGACCTGAACCCGGTCGAGGCGATGGAAACCCTCATCGCCGCGCTCAAAAAACACAAAACCAACGACGAACTGCTCGCGAAACTCGACCGGGGCGTCTGAGCGCCGCGAGCCGGCTGCGCACAAAGACGGAACAACGCCTGTCGCGATTCGAGGCAGGGCGGGGGCGATTGCAATGCACCCGGCAACGGCGCCGTTGGGTGTGCGAGCACCCGCGCGAGCCCGGTGCTAGGCATTCGCCCAACCCGCTCCGCGCCAGCCCAATTGCGGCACGCATGTCGCTCCAACTCCAATCGGCTGGCCGGACTCTCGGCCGGCCCGTAACAAGGCAGCACGCTCATGACGCCACGACTGTTTCTCGCCGCAGCCCTGGTCGGTTTGACCTCTTGCAGCCTGACGCCGCCCGAAGCTGGCACCACGGGGGCGCGTTTCTACGAGGGCGACAAAGCCAACCTCGTCATTCGCTTCTACTCTTGGAACTCCATCCAAATTACACGCCCGAACACGCGCGAGGCCGGATTTTTGCCGCTCTTCGACCGCGAAGGCGCGGTCAAACGCTTGGATCAGTTGCAAATCGGACGCGATCTGGCCGTGGTGGTCCTGGGCTCGATGTTTTCCAGAGCCCAGGAGCAGGAGATCATTCAGCAATGGCACCAAATTCTGGACCCACGCGGCTTCCGACGCCTGGTATTGCTCCGCGCCGGCTTCAGGGACGACATCAACGGATTGCGGATCGTGTATGACTCCGGTATGAATCGCGCCGATGCGCCGCCTGCCCCCATCCCGGTCGCCCGCAGCTTTGCCCAGGTCGCGACCGCCACTGGAGCGCATGTTGCGCATTCATCAGGCACTTCAGGCCGGTGATTTTCCCAACGCGACCACGCTCGCCCGCGCGCTGGAGGTTTCCACCAAGACCGTCCACCGCGACCTCGAATTCATGCGCGATCGGCTCGGCTTGCCGATCGAATACCACCCCACCCGCTTTGGCTACCATTACACGGCTGAAGTCGCCTCCTTCCCGTCCCTGCAAATCACCGAGGGCGAACTGGTCGCGCTGGTCATCGCCGAAAAAGCCCTCGAACAATATCGCGGCACGCAGTTTGAGAAACCCCTTCTGAGCGCCCTGCGGAAAATCCAGCAATCCCTGCCCGACACCATCTCTGTAAGCCTCGACGAGGTTGCCCGAACCATCTCCTTCCGCACCCGCGCCGAACCGATTCTGAACCTGGAAATTTTTGACACCCTGGCCCGTGCCACGGCCCGACGCCAGCAACTCCAGATCGCTTACCGCAAACCCGGCAGCCGCCACGCCGAAACTCGTCTCGTTGACCCCTACCACCTCGCCAACATCAACGGTGAGTGGTATCTGTTCGCCTGGGACCACGCCCGCAAAGACATTCGCACCTTCGTGCCGGCTCGCGTCCAATCTGCCTCCCCCACCGGCAAAACCTTCCCCCGCCCCGACGCTTTTTCCCTCGAAAAACGCCTGCGCGACAGCTTTGGCGTCCATTCCGGACAGGGCCGTTATGACGTGCTCATTCGCTTCAGCCCCCGCGCGGCTGATTACATCCGCGAGAAAAAATGGCATGAATCCCAACAACTCCGGGAACTGCAGGACGGCGGCGTCGAATTGCGCCTCCGCCTCTCGAGCCTGGTCGAAGTCGAACGCTGGGTGCTGAGCTGGGGTGGTGAAGCCATCGTGCGCCGACCACGCGAACTGGCTGATGCCGTGCGCGCAGCGGCCCGCCGCATTTTGCAGCACCAGCATCACTGAACGTCCCTACGCTCAACCATGACAACCTCAGCCACGCCGCCGTCCACTCCCGTGCTGGTTGAACCGGTGGAACTGATCTGCGACGCGCGCGGTTGGGTCATCGAACCGGTGAACGAAGCGGCCTTGATTGGCAAACGCAACGTCCACGTCGTTTGGACCGAGCCGGGCGCCGTGCGCGGCAATCACTATCACCAGCGCACCACCGAAATCATAGTGGTCGTTGGCCCGGCGCGGGTGCGAGTTCGGGAGGGCGAAGCCGTGCGCGACCAGCTTGTGGCCGCCGAGCAGGCGCTGCGATTCACCATCCCGCCCGGCGTCCCGCACGCCATTCAAAACACCGGCACCCGCCCGATGATTCTGATGGCCTTCACCGATCAGCCGCACGACCGGGCACGACCGGACACGTTTCCATTCCCGCTGATTACTCCCTGACGCCGCCCGGCCGGAACGGGCCGCTCGTTCAGGCGCGCAAGCTCTGCCGCCGGGAAAATGCGCTTGCCCCGGTTGCCTCGCCTGCCAACATGCGCGCCGTCACGGCAACGCAACACCGCCAAAAAGCTATGGGCCGCATCTACAACAACATCATCGAAACCGTCGGCCGCACGCCCCTGGTTCGACTCAACCGCGTCACCGACGGCGTGCCCGCAACCATTCTCCTGAAGTGCGAATTTTTTAATCCGCTCGGCAGCGTCAAAGACCGCATCGGCATGTCCATGATCGAGGACGCCGAGCGCCGCGGCATCATCAACAAGGATACCGTCATCATTGAGCCCACCAGCGGCAACACCGGCATCGCCCTCGCCTTCGTGTGCGCCGCCAAGGGCTATCAACTCATCCTCACCATGCCCGAGACCATGTCGCTGGAGCGGCGCACCCTGCTGGCGTTGCTTGGCGCCAAACTCGTGCTCACGCCGGGCGGCGAGGGCATGAAAGGCGCCATCGCCAAAGCCGAGCAACTCGCCCGCGATATTCCCAACTCCTGGATTCCGCAGCAGTTCGAAAACCCGGCCAACCCGGAAATCCACCGGCGCACCACCGCCGAGGAGATTTGGGAAGACACCCAGGGCCAGGTGGACATCGTCGTTGCCGCCGTCGGCACCGGCGGCACCATCACCGGCTGCTACGAAGTGATCAAACCGCGCAAGCCCAGCTTCCAGGCCATCGCCGTCGAGCCCAAAGATTCACCGGTGATCTCGCAAACACTCGCCGGTCTGCCCATCAAACCCGGCCCGCACAAGATTCAGGGCACCGGCGCGGGCTTCGTCCCCAAAAACCTTCACCTCAAAGACGAAAAGGGGAACCCCCAAATCACCGAGTGCATTCAGGTCACCAATGAGGATGCCTTCATCATGGCGCGCCGACTCGCCAAAGAGGAAGGCATCCTGGCCGGAATTTCATCCGGGGCGAACGTCTGGGCCGCGATTGAGGTCGCCAAACGCCCTGAGAACCGCGGCAAGATGATCGTGACGTTTGCCTGCTCCACCGGCGAGCGTTACCTCAGCACTCAACTCGCCGCCGAGGCTCGCGCGGCGGTGGGAGGTTGAGTCGCAAAAGCCGGCCCGGCATTTCCCGACCCCCGGGCTGAAGGTCGGCGGGAGCAACACCCGGCCGCTTTTGCGCAATCAAGCCCGCGAAGTGTTGGCGCACAGGCGATGGTGCACAGCGGGCNGGGCAGCATCCTCCGACACGGTCTAATTTCCGCGCTGGAGCTTCGCGTGCCAGACCCGGTTAAAATCGTGCGCCGGCTTGTCGGGCAGATGGAAAATTAACGCCCCGCCCTCAACCGACGCGGTTGTTTGCCGGCCGTCATCCCACAACACTCGCCACTGACTGCCGCCGCCGTCCCAGGGCAGCGCCACCTTTTGAGCCGCCGGGCCGTAAACCCACAAGAGCGCATCCGCACCCCGGCGCGCCAGAACAAACGAAATCCCCTCCGTGCCGTGGTCGTGGCCGGCGACCTGTTGCAAATTGCCGGCCAGGAGGTTGGTCGCTGTCGCCACAAATCCGTAGGCCGCCAGGCGATGTTCGCCCTCCTGCAAGGGCTGGGAATTCAGGTTGGCCACAATCCGCACCGGACCGTAGGTCGCCCGGATCACGCCGTCATCGGTCTCTGCGGCAGTCGGGTCGTCCCGATGGTGTTCAAACGTCACCAACGGTTCGCCGATGTAGCGGGCACAAACGTTCTTCTGCAGCACCGACAACCAGTTCAGCCACTGCCGGGCGGACTCGCTTCTGCTGAGCGTGTCGGCCGGGAGCCGATGCTGCAATCCAAAGCCAAGGCCCAGCACCCACGCCAGAATTTGCCGGTCACTGACGCTGCCCGCGAGGTTGTGCATCGTCATGAGCACCTTGTCATGGGCCAGAATCTGAGCCAGCGGGTAAACCCGCCACAGCTCGGGCGCATACTTCTCCTTCAGCAATTCCAAATGCGGCCGTCTGGGCTGGGTCGGGACAATTCCAAAACTCAAGCCGCACAACTGCACCTCGAATTCGACCACTTGATCCCAGCCGCCCTCGGTTGCCAGCCCGCCGCCCGTTGCGCGGCGCACCCGCGCGCTGTCCTCCGCCACCATGGACAGCATCCCTTCGGTGTAAGCGTAGGGCGTCGGCGACGCCGGGTTGCCATCGAAACGCCATCGCCTCGCCCCGCACTGATCCTGGAAGACAATGTCCACCGGATATTCTTCGGTGAACAACCGAATCGTCTCCCGGTTGTATCGCTGCACCAGTGGGTGCCAGAAACAAATGCTGTATCCCGACTCGGCGGCGTAATGTTCCCGCTGCGGTTTGCCGTCGGGCCCGAACGCCAGTGCTTCCCGCGCCGTGCCCTCCCGCTCCCAGATCGGTGACTTGTCCGGAAACCAGGTCGGGTTGGTGTACGGCATCACCAAATGGCCCAACGACCGGGCCCGCTTCAAGAACCCGCGCAGTTCCTCCGCCGTCCCGTAACGTTCAGAGGGCGGCAGGTGAATCGGATATGGGCGATCAAAGCCAAGCGGCAGGTATTCGCTGAAATGCACGAGGCTCGGCACCGGCAAATACGGCAGCGCGTCCAAATGCGACTGCACCGGTTTCTCTCCACCGGCCACCATACGGACCAGCACCGCGCTCTTGAACTTCTCGAAAACTTCCGGCGACATTTTGTCGGCCAGACGCCGCCGCAGCCCGATGCGTTGTGCGTAGTCGGCCAATGCTTTCTCCGGAGTACTGCCCACCTGCAACCGCACTGGCGGCGTTTTCCACGTCTGCCCGGACTTGAGCGCCGTCACAAACTGCCGCTCCAGGTAACCGCCCTGTTCATCGGCGCCGCAGGCCAACTGCCCCGGAACGAACACGGCGCCGTGCTCCTTCTGCCCCGCCCACGGCGACCAATCGCGGGCTTGCGCCCGATAGAGCGACACGGACCCGACCCGGCTGTCCAAGTGCAGGAAATCCGCAAACGCCGGGGGATAATTCGCCTCCACCCGCCGGTAATAGGGCGCCGGCACCAGCCCCCGTCGAAACGGATACCCGCCCACCTCAAACCAATGCCCGCCCTTGCGCAGGAATTCTTCAATCCTGCCAATCATCTCATCGTAATCTCTCGCGTTGCGCAACGGCAGCCGCTCCGTGTAGGGATTCACCACCGCCACCACCGACCGGCCCGACAGCGCCCGTTGCAATGCCTCCCCGTCCTGCAACAACACCACCCGACCCAGAGCCGAGAGCGATTCCCGCCAGTTGTCCAGGGACACCGCCGAGCGACTGCCCTGAGCCGGTTCGCCCGCCAGCGCAATCAACCCAATCGGCTTGCCCTCCACTCCAAGTTGGGCCAACACGTCGCCCACCAACCCTTGTTGCAACGACGCGTGTTCCGGCCGATCCATGCGCCCGCCCATCAACCAAAGCGTCCCTTCCCCAATTTGTTTTCCCGCGAAAAACGCCCGCCCCGCCTCCGTCTCCACCAACACTTTCAAATCCGAATTCTCCGACGGCGGGCGGTCCACAACAATGCGCCGCCGCGATACCATCCTTTGAACCGGGCGGCTCAACCACTTTTGGCCCTCCTCGGTCACCCGCAATGCCTCGGCCTCGCCCCGGGGCGGGCGCATCTGCAACGGCACACCAAACAACCGGGAAAACCCCCTTGCCCCGACCGTCGCCACCTCCCAGCCCGCCGGCCGTTCCGCAGGTTGCCGCTCAAAAAATCGGCCCAGTAACGCAATCCCCACCGATTCATTCCCACCCAACGGAAAGATCAACCGCCGCGTTTGCCCCGGCTCAAATCGCAACCGGCCCGGCAGAGCCATCTCCAGGACCCCGTTGGTCTTCGATGTCAATTCCGCAATCAAATCCACCCCATCCTCCCCGGCCGACAGCATCACCGCCACCTGCAGTGACGGGTGCGCGTAACTGAAACGCAACGTCCCCGGCCCGGTCTGCTCGCCCCGCACCTCCTTCGCCGAACGAGCACTCAACTTCGCGCCGTCTGAAAACTGCGCCTGCCAAAGACCGCCTTCATCACTCCTCACGAGGAGCCCGGTCCGGCCCGGCTCGCTCAGGGAAACAATCCCGCCGTCCTTGCCGCTAACCACCAGCTTGTAGGCTCGCCCCGTCACCTCCCAATCCTCCCCCACCCGGCGCACCTGCACGGCGCCGTCGCACCGCTCGGATTGGGACAACGCAAACACGAGCATCGCCCACCCCAATGCCACTCCAGACCGTCGCAACACCATACCTTCTTCGGGAATCCTGTTGTGCATCGCTTCCAGAGCCACGGAGCTTAATGACGCACCGCCAGCCTTGGAATTCTTTTCGGAATCCTGAACCGATTGAGCCGACCCGCCCTCGAAACGGAGTTTCGTCCTGCCGTCGAACCGGCTCAGTATCGGAACTCCAGCTCGAACCCGGTCTGGTGACCGGAAAAGCCGTAGGCGGCGAAGTTCGAGCGCAGGTCGGTGTATTGATAGAAGAGCGCCACCGTGCCGCGCCTTAGAAAGCGCCAGCCCAGCCGCGCGTTGAAGCGGAAGAAATCGTCTTTGCGATCCGGCACCGTCGGGTCGGCTGCTGTGTATTCGCCCCGGAAATACCCGCCGCCCAGCTCGAGTTGAAAGTGCTCCAGCAACCGTTGGCTCAACTGCGCCGTCACCTCGGTCATCTCGATCACCTGGCTTTCGCCCGCGCCCGCGGTCAGCAGCGACACGTCCACCGTGCGGTTGACCCCCAACGAAAGGCGCGTGTGCTCGAACGGCTGGTATTGCACCTGCGCGCCGGCCACCGGATTCAACTCGTCGTCGGCGTCGCTGTCCAAAAATTGCCGCCACTCCGCGCCTGCATGCGCGCGCAACGCCAGCTTGTCGGTCGCGCGCCAGTTCGCGCGCACTTGAAACCGCTCATACGACATGTCCGAGCCGGTCTCCACGTCCACGTAACCGCCCGCCAGGCCCAGCCCCGCGTCAAACCGCGGCCAGAACTGGTAGTTGAGCCACGTTGAGGGTGACCATTCCTTGGAACTTTGGAACACGTCCGCCGAAACAATCCGCTGGCTCACCGCACCGTCGGCCGACATCTGACTGTTGATCTGGTAGGACGCGCTCAATCGGGTGTAAAACGTCTCCTGATCAGTCTGCGTGCCGGTCTCCACCAGCGGCTGCGAGGTCTTGTCGTAGGTTTGAAGCAGGCCCAGCGTCCAGTCCTGATACGTCGTGCCGGCCATCAATCGCACGCTGTGGTCAAGCGTGTCCTCAAAAGCGCGACTCGAATAAAACCGCAACGTCGGCGTGTAATCCACGCTCCAGTGCTGACCCACATTCACCAGCAACCCCGGCGCAATCTCCTGAACCGTCGTCCTGACCCGATCCGTCACCGTCACCGGCAACGCCGTCGCGTAAAGAAACCGATACAGCGCGTGCGGACGAAACGTAAACCACTCCCAACGAAACGGTGTCTCGGGCGCCTCCTCCGGCGTGAACACCACCATGGGATTGTTGGTTTGGGCCTGCTCCACGGCCGGGGGCGTGATCGAAATCGCCGGCGGCGGCGCCAAAATCACCTGCCCAAGCCCGGGCAAAACGCCGCACACCAACCCCGTCACCAGACCGCTGAGCAATCGGAGCGCACCGCACACTCGGAATCGGGTTTTCATAAATGGTCAGCCGCCGGGCCGTTTTTAGCGACCCGTCCGCAAAGAATCAACGCCGCAGCAGCTCCATTTCGCGCGGTCGTTGGCTCCATTCCTCCAAAACCGACCGCAGCGCTTCAGCAGCGGGGCGCAATCGCACGCCGGCCGCTTCGAGTTTCCGCGTCTCGAGCACACAGGAGGCGGCAACCCCGTCACCGTTTGCGCCCCGGCACACATCGCCTGGCCGGCTGGAGAAAAGTTCCCCGTCCACAACCGCGCTGTCCCGCATCAAACCCAGAATTTCATCCGTCGTCACGATGCCCGGATTCACGATGTTGTAGATGCCATACCGCGCTTCGGTCTCCCAAAGCGTCAGGCACGCCCGCACAAAATCCTCCAGGTCCGTCAGCGGCCAGATGCCCTCCGAGACCCCGTCGCACCCCCGCAAACGCCACAGCAGATTTCGGGAGGACGCCTGGCGATTGAAAACCACGCCCGGCCGCCAAATGTAAACATCCGGCATTCCCGCCAGTGCCTCCTCCGCCAGCGCCTTGGTGCCGCTGTAAAAGCTGCACGGCGGCCGCCGGAACGAACAATTCGGTTCATCGGCTTCGCTGAACCCCCAAATCGTCTCTGGCGCCGTCGCCAGCCGGCGCCGAAACGCCGCGCTGTTCAGGTCGGTCTCGATCTTCGGCCCGTCGGGCCCGAGCAGCTTCGCGCCGCGATAAATGCAACCCGACGAGACATGGCCCCAGGGCGTGCGCGTGAGCCGACACACCCGCGCAATGGTCTGCGGCAGCAACGTGTTGGCCGCCAGCGCCTCCTCTCGTGCGGTCTCGCAACCCGTGCCGTCCGGGCCGCCCACCATCCCCGCCGCGTTGATCAGAAACCGCGGTCGCGTGCGCCGCACAAAATCAAACAGCACGTCAAACCGCGTGTAATCCAGCGCCCGCCGCGACACGGGGATGAAATCCCGTCCCCGGCTCAGCAACGCGGCGGCAAACGCCCGTCCTACAAAACCGCTCGCTCCCAATAACAACACCATACCCCGGCCTCCCTGCTTCCGAACCGTCTCCTCGAACAACCCAAGCCCTGCTCGCACCGCGCCCGACCGTCCTTCACCCTACGCTTTCCACACCTGACCCGGCCGCGTCTTCACCACAGCCATCGCGTTGCGCGTGTCCACGATGCAGGACGCCCACTCCGCCAGTTCCACGTAGTTCACGCACTGGTGATGCGTGGCGATGATCACCAGGTCAAAGCCCGAAATCGTCTCCCGATTCCACTCCACCGAGCGCGTGCCCGCCCAGTGCGGATGCTCGCGCGTCGGACGAATCACCGGAATGTAGGGATCGTAGTAGGCCACTTCCGCCCCACGCGCCCGGCACAAATCCATCAGCACATACGTCGGCGACTCGCGGTCATCGTCCACGTTCGGCTTGTAGGACAGGCCGAGCATCAGGATGCGGCTGCCGTTCATCGGCTTGCGCGCCGCGTTGAGCGCTTCAGCCGCACGGTTGACCACATACAGCGGCATGGACGTGTTGACCTCGCCCGCCAGTTCGATGAAGCGCGTGTTCTGCCCGTATTCACGCGCCTTCCACGTCAGGTAAAACGGGTCTATTGGAATGCAGTGCCCGCCCAGGCCCGGGCCCGGATAAAACGCCATGAACCCGAACGGCTTGGTCTTGGCCGCGTTGATCACCTCCCAGATGTCAATCCCCATCGCGCTGTAAACCAGCTTCAACTCGTTGACCAACGCGATGTTCACGCTGCGGAAGATGTTCTCCAGTAACTTCGTCGCCTCGGCGGCCCGACACGACGACACCGGCACAATCGTGCGAATCGCCTTGGAGTAAAGGGCGCAGGCGCGCTCCAAGCACGCCGGCGTGTAGCCGCCCACCACCTTGGGAATGTTCGCCACCTTGCTCTCGGGATTGCCGGGGTCTTCGCGTTCGGGCGAAAACGCCAGGTAAAAATCCCGGCCCGCCACCAGCCCCGAACCGACCTCCAGGACTTCGCGCAAATCCTCATCCGTCGTGCCCGGATACGTCGTGGACTCCAGCACCACCAGCGTGCCCTTTTGCAGGTGGCGCGCAATGCGCCGGCCCGTCTCCAAAATGAACGAAATGTCCGGGTCACGGTTTTTGCTCAACGGCGTCGGCACGCAAATGATGATCGCCTCAACCTCCGCCACCCGCGCAAAGTCGGTTGTCGCCGAAAACCGCCCCGCCCGGAGCATCTCCACAATCGTTTCGGCGGCAATGTGGCGAATGTAGCTGCGCCCCTGGTTGAGCGCGTCCACTTTCACCGGATCAATGTCCAGTCCCAGCACCGTCACGCCCGATCGCGCGAACTGCAACGACAACGGCAGTCCCACGTAACCCAGGCCCACCACCGCAATTTTGGTTTTCCGTTCGCTCGTTTCGCTCATGGTCATAAAGCCGATTCCTTCCTCGATGCCTGAACCTTCAGGTGTCTCTCAACCCTCGTGGCGACCGGCGCCGTCAGCGCTCCGGGACGCGCGAGCCGGAACGCCAGCCAATCCCAGCGCCCCAAACATCCGCTGCACCGGGCGCGGCCAGCGTTCCGCCGGAATCAGCGCGTAAAGCGTCCGCGCCGAATGCACCGCAATGACCGCCGTCACCAGCCCGCCCACCACCATCGCCAGCCATTGCGGCAACCACTGCGCCACCACAAACACCAGCGCGACCGCCGGCCCGTAACTCAACGCCAGCCGCCGATTCGCTGCCGACCAGCCGAAACCCGTCAGCCGCCGCGCCACCAGGTAAATCCCGACCAGATACACCACATACAACCCGAAGAACGCCATGCCCGCCCCGCGCAGGCCAAACCACGCCACCCCAAACCACACCAGCGCCAGTTGAATCGCGTTGGCCACCAACTCGGTCCAGAAAAACCACGCGCCCTCGCCCCGCGCCACCAGAATGAACCCCAGCGGCCAGCTCACCACCCGCAGCAACATCCCCAGGCAAATCCACCGCAGCACCTCCACCGCCGGCTCAAACTCCTGCGAGAAAAACAGCCGGATCACCCACGGCGCAAACGTCAGCGTCGCCGCCACGCCCGCCCCCGCCAGCAACAACCCCACTTCCGCCTGCTCGTTCACCAGCCGGTTGCACTCGCCCGGATGCTTCGCCACCGCCGTCAGTCTCGGATAAAAATCCGCCCCCATCGCCTGCACGATGAATCCGATATACACCCCGCCCAGCGACCACGCCGCCTGATACTGCCCCGCCGCGTCCACACCCATCTGCCGCACCAGAATCAAGCGGATTAAATACGCCATCCCCATCGCCATGAGGGTCGTGGACATGAACACCAGCCCCAGTCGCAACAGCGCGCGCGCTTCGCCCGCCACCTCCGCCAACCGCAGTCGCACCCGCTCCACGCGCACTTTGCGCGCATACCACCACGAGGTCAGAATCCCCATGCCCGTCACGCACACGATCGAGGGCACCACCCCCCGCTCCGGCACGCCCTGCTGCCAGAAAAACCAGACCACCCCCACGCCCAGCACTGTCCCGTAAAATGCTCCCAGCACATTGATCCGCGCCAAATCCCCAATGCGCCGCATCCCTTGCACCAGCGCCGCCTGCGCCGCCGACACTTCCGCGAACAAAACCGCCAGTGCCAGCAACACCAGCCAGTGCGCGCTTTGAGCGCCCCCGAACGTCACCCGCGCAATCGGCTCCCGAAACACCACCAACAACAGCGCGCCCAACAGCCCCGACACCAGCGCCACGCGCCGCAGCGTCCACACGGTGCGCGCAATTCGCTGCGCATCACCACTGCCCGCCGCCTCCGCAATCTGCCGCACCCCGCTGGTGTTGATTCCCAACCCCGCCACGCTCCGCACCAGATCGCAAATCGAAGTGTAAACGCCCAACAACCCAACCCCCGCCGGGCCCAGCAGCAGCGCCATCGCCTTCATCCGCAACGCGCCCAACGCCAGGTTGATCACCGACGCCCCGCCGATGAGCGCCGAGGACTTGAGAATCTGCCCGTGGCTGCTCTGCGACGCGGCGTTGTCGGAAGCCGATGGCGCGGCGCGCGCCCCCTCCGGGCGCGACCCCACCGGCGAATCCGAAATCGAACTGGCGCACGTGGGATTCATGCGATGGCTGCCGCCAACGATTCGCTCGCCTGCCACACCGCGCCAATGACCGCCTCCACCTGTGCCTCCGTCAGGTGCGGCCCCATCGGCAGGCTCAAGACCGTGTCCGCCAGGCTTTCGGCGATCGGGAAGGCGCCGCGTTTCCAGCCCCCGTCGGCGTATGCCCCGGAAAGATGCGGCGGCACCGGATAATGAATCAGCGTGCCGACCCCGGCCTCGGCGAGCTTTTGCTGCAACCGGTCGCGCTCCGGATGCCGCACCACGAACAAATGCCACACCGGCTCGGCCCAATCCGGCACGTGCGGCAGAATCAAGCCCGGCACGCCGCGCAACGCTTCCAGATACCGCGCCGCGATTCGGCGCCGTCGCTCGTTCCATTCATCAAGCCGGCGCAGCTTCGCACGCAAAAACGCCGCCTGCAGCTCGTCCATCCGCGAATTGAATCCTTTGAGGTCGTGCACGTATTTGCGCCGGGAACCGTAGTTGCGCAGCGCGCGAACCCGCTCGGCCAGCGCATCGTCGTGAGTGGTCACCGCACCCGCGTCGCTGAACGCTCCGAGATTTTTGCCCGGATAAAAGCTGTGCCCGGCGGCGTCGCCCAGCGCCCCGGTGCGCCGGCCCTTGTAACGCGCCCCGGACGCCTGCGCGTTGTCCTCGATGACCTTCAGCCCGTGTTTCTGCGCCACGGCCCGGATGGCGTCCATGTCCGCCGGTTGCCCGTAAAGATGCACCGGCAGGATCGCGCGCGTGCGCGGGCCGACCGCCGCTTCGAGGCGCTCCGGCGCGAGATTGGCCGTGCGCGGGTCCACCTCCACCGGCACGGGCGTCGCTCCCGCATACGACACGGCCAGCCACGTGGCGATGAACGTCTGGGATGGCACGATGACCTCGTCCCCGGGGCCGATCTCGAGCGCGCGCAGAATCAGGTGCAGCGCGTCCAGTCCGTTGCCCACCCCGATGCAATGTTTCGCGCCGCAGTAAGCCGCGTATTCGCGCTCGAACGCGTCCAGCTCGCCGCCAAACAAATAAAACCCCGACTCCATGACGCGCCGGTAGGCCGCGTCCATTTCGGCCCGGAGTTCCTCGTAGGTCGGGCGCAATTCAAGAAAGGGCACCTTCATGCGCCGCCTCGCACCACGCGGAGGAATTCCTGGTAATCCCGATAATAATCCGACTCGTCGTAGCGATTGGACGCAAGCGCCAGACAGACCGAGCCGGAGGAAAAATTGTCCAGTTCCCGCCAGATCATCGGGCAGACGTAAAGCCCGTAGTAGGAGCGGTTCAGGTGATACCGCTGCTTCTGGAAACCGTCGTCCAGGATCACGTCGAAGCTCCCCGACATGGCGATGATCAACTGGTGCATCTCCTTGTGTGCGTGGCCGCCGCGGTCGGCTCCGCCGGGCACGTCGTAGAGATAATACACGCGCTGAATGTCAAACGGCACGTGGCGCCCGCCCTCGATGAAGGTGAGATTGCCGCGCGGGTCGGCAATCTTGGGCAGCGAAATGATCCGACAATCCGACAGGGGCATGGCGCACTCCCTCAGCCTGCGGTCGCCGCGAGTTTCCGGCGCACAAACGCCGCCAGTTTCGCCACCGAATCGAAGTTGTCCGGGATCACCTCGCTCTGCGCCACGGTGATGCCGTATTGCTTCTGCACAAACGCGACCAGTTCCACCACGCCCAGCGAATCAATGATCCCTTCGCGCAAAAACGAGGCATCATCCGCATACGGGAAACCGTCGCTGCTGAAGAGCAGGTTCGAGGCAATGAACGCCCGAATGGGTTCTTCAATGTTCTGAATGTCGGTTTGGATCGTCATAAATTCTCAGGACGGCAGGGCCGCCGGCACGCGCAACTCGGCCGCGACCGGGCCGGCGCGGCCTGTTGGCGGCGGGCTGAGCATCAAGGCCGGCGTGCGCAAATATTCGGTCGTGCGCTGTTTGCGCGCGATGTCGTCATAAACGTGCTGCACCTGGGCTTCGGTGAGGCCCATCACGCGCGCAGCCTCGGCCGCCGGCACGCCCGTTTCCATCGCGTGCCAGAGCAGGTCCAGCGTGGCAAACGGCAACCGAAAGAAAAATTCCTGCTGGTCCTGTGGCGCGCTGTAAGTGTCGGTCGTGGGTGTGCGGCGGCGAATCGCCTCCGGCACGTTGAGAAACGCCGCCAGTTGATAAATCTGCGTCTTGAACAAATGGGCGATCGGCTGCACATCCGCCCCGCCGTCGCCGTGTTTGACGAAGAACCCCAGCGCATGCTCGTTTTTGTTGGCCGTGCCGATGACGGCGAAGTTGCGCGCCTCGGCGTGGTAGTAGAGCGTGCTCATCCGCGTGCGCTGCTTGAAATTGGAGGCGGCGACAATCTCCAGAAACTCGCGCGGCGGCAGCGGGCGCGTTTCCTGGCGTCCGTCGGCGCGCACCACGGTGACCGAATAGACGTTGAGCGTGCCGCTCTCCAACAGACCGGGCGGCAGCACCAGTTTGGCCCGGTCGCCGCGCGCCGGATCGTAATCCGGGACCACGCGCCGGATGGCATCGTCCCGCCGCCGGTAACACTCAAAGCCCTTGAGCGCGGGCGTGATGTTCTCCAGCAGCGGCTCGACACCGAACTGCGCAGCGAGTTCGCGCGCAAGCGTTTCGCTGATCGGATCGGAGTCCTGGTCGGGCATCATGATCGCCACGACCCGTTGCGACCCGAAGGCGCGCACCGCCAGCGCGAACACAACTGCCGAATCCACGCCGCCGCTGATGCCCACCACCGCGCCGTGGCGCTTGAAGGTTTGCCGCACCGTTTGCTGAAGAAAGCGCACGATGCGGTCGGTTTCCTGCGCCGGGTCGAGTTTCAATGCGTCGGGGTGAAAGTTCATGGAGTCAGGCGTGAACGGGTTGAAGACAGCAGCGGCGCAACCGGTCGCGTCCGCCCAGCGGTTGCGGGCGGCGATGTTGTTTCACAAACAGGTGATGCACCAGTTGCGTGGACAAAATCCCGGCCAGCGCCATGTCATCGGTCTCGCCCACCGGCGCGCCGGATTCGATCTTCGTCACCAGTTGCGTCACCGCCGCCGGGCGGAACAGGCCGGTCTGGCGCAACGCATCGGGCGCGAGCAGCTCGCGCACGTAATCGGGCGTGGCGTCGTTGAAGAAACTCCGGTGAATCGGGGCGCGATACGGGCGCTTGGGCCGGCGCCGGATGAGGTCCGGCAACCACGGTTGCGCGGCCTGTTTGAGCAGCCATTTCTCCGTCAGCCCGCGCAGTTTCAGGCGCGGGTCCAGCCGGTTGCAAAACTCCACCACGCGCACGTCCAGGAACGGAAACCGGCCCTCGATCGAGTGTGCCATCGCCACGCGGTCGCCCTGCGAGGAAAGCAGGTATTGCGACAGGAACACGGCGATTTCCAGAAACTGCGCCTGCGCCAGTGGCGTCCAGCGCCCGAATTCCGGCGGCAGCAGCGCCGCCACGCGCGCGTCGCATTGCCCGGCGTTCACCAGGAGCGCCGACGGTTCGAAAAACCGCCACGTCCGACTGTTGTTGCGCCAGCGCACCGCGTGCGAATACAGCGGCGAGGCGACGTCGGCGACGCCGTTGCCGAAAAACGCGCTCAAATAGGCGGCATTGTTTTGCCCCAGCGCGGGGATGTCGGGATACAGCCGCTTGAACAGCAACGGGCGCAACGCCGAATCCGGTTGCGCCGCCCAGAAGCGCCGCACCTTGGCCTCCTTGAAAATGTCGTAGCCCGCCAGAAACTCATCCGCGCCCTCACCCGTGAGCACGACCTTGAAGCCGGACTCGCGCACGAGTTTCGAGAGCAAAAACATCGGCGCGGGCGAGGTGCGCATGATCGGCGTCTCGGTGTGCCAGATCACTTCGGGGAACACCCGGCCAATGTCGGCGTGCGTGGCGCACACGACGTGGTGTTCCGTGCCCAGGTGCGCGGCCATCTCGCGCTGGAACGCGCTCTCGTCAAACTGCTGGTCGGTGAACGCAATCGAAAACGTCACCAGCCGATTGGTGGCGTAACGGCGCACGACCGACGCAATCGTCGAGGAATCCAACCCGCCGCTCAAATACGCGCCCACCGGCACGTCGGCCCGAAGCCGAATGCGGCAGGCGTCAATCAACAACTCCCGGAACTCCTCGATCCGCGCCCGAACTTCAGCATCACGGAGCGCGGGCGCACGCCCCACGGGCGCTTCCGGAAACCGATTCGCCCAGAAGCGGGTCACGCGTATCCCGCGCGCGTCCGCCTCCAAATAGTGGCCCGCCGGTAACTCCACAATGTCCCGGAACACCGTGCGCGGCGGCAGCGGCGCCCAAAACCGGAAGATTTCGGCGACCACGACCGGATCCAGTTCCGCCCGCACGTTCGGATGGCAAAGCAGCGATTTGATCTCGGAGGCAAAGATCAGTTCGCCGTCCGGCGTTTCCGTATAAAACAGCGGCCGCACGCCGAGTCGGTCGCGCGCGAGAAACAGCGCGCGGCGTCGCCGATCCCAGATGGCGACGGCGAACTGGCCATTGAGCCGGTGCAAACAATCCGGCCCGAATTCCTCGAACAGATGCAGAATCACCTCTGTGTCGGAGGCGGTGCGGAAGCGGTGGCCGCGCGCTTCCAGTTCGGGACGCAGTTCGACGTAGTTGAAGATTTCGCCGTTGAAGACGATCCAGAGCGATTCGTCCTCGTTGGCGATGGGCTGGCTGCCGCCACTCAGGTCAATGATACTCAGGCGCGCGTTGCCCAGGCCGACTTCGCCATCGAGCAGCAGGCCGAATTCGTCCGGGCCGCGATGGCGCAGCAGGGCGAGCATCTGGCGCAGGTCGCTCTCAGCGACCGGGCGCGGATGCAGTCGGTTGAAAATGCCGGCGATGCCGCACATCAGACCAGTTCCTCCTTGCGCACCTTGCCCGAGGGGGACTTGGGCAACGAGTCCCGGAACTCCACCCACTTGGGCAACATGAAGTCCTCCAGGTGCGCCCGACAATGAGCCAGCACGCGCGACTCGGTCAGGTCGGGCCGCGCGCGCACAATCACCGCTTTGATCGCCTGGCCGAGCACCGGATCGGGCACGCCCACCACGGCCGCTTCCACCACCCCGTCGAGCGCGTGCAAAACGTTCTCGACCTCCCTGGGCGCGACCTTTTCGCCCCGGCTCTTGATGATGTCGTCCTTGCGCCCGACGAAATACATGAAGCCGTCCTCGTCCATCTTGAACAGGTCGCCGGTGTAACAAAGGCGCTCGCCGGGAATCGGGCCGGGCCGGAATCGGGCCGCTGTCGCTTCAGGCGCTTCCCAGTAACCGCGCATGACGTGCCGCCCGCGCACGACCAGCTCGCCCACCTGGTTGGGCCCGAGCCGACGCCCCTGCTCGTCCTCGATCCACACCTCTGTGCCGGGAATGGCGATGCCGACCGAACCGGGTTTGCGGTCGAGCCATTCGGGCGGCAGATAAAGGGTGCGCTTGGTTTCGGTCAGGCCATACATCGAGAAGATCGTGACGCCGGGGAATTTTTTCCGCAGTTCGGCGATGTGGCTGGGGGGCAGCGCGGCGGCGGTGTTGGTGATGTAACGGAGGCTGCGCAGATCGTAGGGCGACAAATCCATCTGCAGCAGCATGGCAAAAAGCGTGGGCACGCCGGGCAACCCTGTGACGCGCTCGCGCGCCATCGTTTGCAGAACCGCCGCCGGATAGGCGAACGAGTTTTCCAGCACCAGCGTGCCGCCAAAGCGGAAGGTCATCAGCAGTTGATACAGCCCGTAATCGAAGGAGAGCGGCAGGACGTTGATGACGATGTCGTCCTCGCGATTGCGCAGGTATTGGATGATCGAGCCGGAGGCGAAGACGACGTTGCTGTGGTCGGACATCACGCCCTTGGGATCGCCCGTGGTGCCGGAGGTGTAGATGAGGCAGGCCAGGTCCAGGTCAATGTTGCATCGAGGCGGGCGCTCCTCCGAACCGGACGCGAGCACGGTTTCAAGTCGTTCCAGCCGCCCGTTGTCCAAGAAATCCGCTCGCGCGCCGCCGCAGCAGATCACCGAGCGGAGCGACGGCACCTCCTTGAGCAGGCGTTCGGCGAAACCGCCGCCGAGGGCGCGTTCGTCGGTGAGCAACGCCGTGGCGCGGCAGTTGTTGAGCACGTAGAGCAACTTCTCCGCCTTGGTGGTGCGGTTGATGACCACGAACACACCGCCAGCCTTGAGCGCGGCGAAGATGCCGAGCACCGCCTCGACGGTGTTGTTGAGATAAAGCGCCACACGGTCGCCGCGCTGGACGCCGCGCGCGCGCAGCCCGTGCGCCAAACGGTTCGCCGCCGCTTCAATCTGCGCGTAGGTGAGTCGCCGTTCGCCGCAGATCAACGCGACCTTGTCCGGTCGCCGGTCGGCGCTCTGTTCCAGAAAATCCTGAACCAACATGCTCATAGGAAACGACCTGCCAGCGCCCCGGGGAACGACTGCGCGCGAACGCTCAGACGCATTCGGCCAGAGAGGCAGCGGGTGGTCCCGCACAAAAAACCGTTCGTGGGCGCACGCGCACCGGGCCAAGACCCAAACCCAGGATCAGGCCTGACAGCAGCAGCGCGGTTGTTCCAACTCCCCACGCAGCCGTGCGAGCCGGGCCGGGCCTGTCCGCCGAGGGTGGTCGGGGCTTTTCCTCGGGGCCGTAAATCTCGGCCGGCCGCTGCTCCGGGTGGATGCGCAATTGTTCCTGTTCCCATTCGCGCACGAGGCGCTCGGCGACCTGCGCCATCGGCACGAGCACCTCGCGCGTGCGAAACCACGTTTCAGCGCGCAGCACACAATGCACGATGTCCACCGGCTCGCCATTGATGACCCGCCCGTGCGGTTCGATCCGAAAATTTTCAAAGCCGACCTTCCGGTTGAGCGAGATCATGGCGCGATTGGAGACGATGGTGGTGGCGCGGAGTTCGGCCAGCCCCAGTTGCTTGAAGGCGAAGTCCAGAATCAACACGTAGCTGGGGATGGCGGCCTGAACACCGGGCCGGATGACCCAGCGACCGACCTCCGCCGAGTTGCCCCGGATGTCATAGACGCCCTGCGTGCCGACCGGAATCCCACGCTCGGTTTCGATGATGAAGTAATAGTCGCCGCCGCGTTCAAAATACCCCTGCATCCAGGCCAACTGCCCGGCGATGTCGGGCGTGGTGTCGCCGATGCGTCCCCTGGCGTGATCGAGCCCGCGCAGCCACACGATGAACGCCGCGTCCTGCGCGCGGGCCGGTCGCAACCTCACGCCGAAGCCTTCGAGTTGAACCGAATGTTGCATGCCTCGTTCCCGTTCTCGGCGTCCCGTTCGTTGCCCCGGCACGGCGGCCTCAGGGCAGGAGCAGCACCCGGTAGAACCGGCGCGGGTCGCTGCCCACCGCGTTGGTCAGGCTGGCCGACGGCCCGGTCGCGGTCACGTCCGGGGCAATGTCCGTCCAGTTCGTGTCGCCCACGTTGGTGACGTATTGCACGCGATACGTGCGATTGCTGATCGCGTCCCACGTCAGGGTGACGATGCCGTTGGTGAAGCCGATGAACGTGATCGGGAACGGCGTGGCGGCGGGCGAGATGACCAGCGTGTTGGTCGCCGACCCCTGATAGTTCAGTTCGACAATCGTGCCGACCACGGTGTAACTGCCGACGTTCGTGGGCGCGTTCGGACTGCCGTCGTAGCTCAGCACCACGTTCAAGCCCGGCGGCACCGTGCTCGCGCTCGCGCTCTTGGCCGTCCCGTCATACACGTGGCTCAAATCGCTCAACACCACCACCGCGTTGCTCTTGGCAATCACCAGCACGTTGGTCGCGCTGCCCGCGTAGTTCGCCTCCACAATCGTGCCAATGACCTGATAGCTCCCGGCGTTGGTCGGCGCGTTCGGACTGCCGTCGTAGCTCAGCACCACGTTCAAGCCCGGCGGGACCGTGCTCGCGCTCGCGCTCTTGGCCGTCCCGTCATACACGTGGCTCAGATCGCTCAACACGACGACAGCGTTGGACTTGAGAATGGTGAGATTCGCGCCGATGAACGTGAGGGCGTAGTTGGTCGAGGCGCTCAACGTGCCCTGGAGGATGGGATACGTGCCCGCGTCTTCGCCCGGCACGCGCGTCAATGCGCCCGTGAGCGTGTCGCCGCCGACCAGCGCGCCGCTGGTGATCTGCCAGGTCAGCGCCGGATCCGGATCGCCATAAACCTTCGTCTTCGCGTCGGCCGTCACGGTGAGCGCGGCCTGCGTCACGGTCAGCGTGCCGAAGTTGGTAATGACGACGTAATTGGTGAGTTTGCCGTCCGGGTCCACCAGCGCGGGGATGATCGGATACGTTCCGATGGGACTGGTCGGCGTGGCCGGGGTCGAATACGTGGCCGTGATGTTGTCGCCCGGTTGCACGCCGGTCAGCGAGCCGCTCAACACGGGATTGGTCTGGCCATAAGCGCGCGAGACATTGTCCGGCGTCACGATCAACGCCGGGCCGACCACGATCTGGAAGCTGCCGGTTGTGCTCAGCGAGGTGAAGTCCACGGCGTCGGCGTTGTAATCGGTGACGCTCACAAGCACGGTGTTGGTCGAGGCGGCCTGGGCGAGCGTCGGCGTCCAGGAGATCACGCCGTTCGTGGAAACGGTCAGGCCCGAGGGTCCGGACACCAGCGCGAACGTGAGCGTGTTGGTTGGGATGTCGCTGTCGGTGGCGCTGGCCGTCGCGCTCCAGGCGGCCAGCGGCGGGATGGTGGGGCTGGCCGGGAGGCTCAACGCCGGGGCGGCGTTCACCTCGTTGACGATGACCATGAAGGTGTTCGTCGCGTAGAGCGGCGGGTCGGACAGGTCGTTGGCGATCGTCGTGATCCAGTTGGTGCTCGGCCCCTGGGCTTCGCTCGGCGTCCAGGTGATGACCCCCTCCGGGCTGATGGTCGCGCCCGCCGGCGGGTTGACCAGTTGATAGAAGACGGCGTTGGGCGGATTGGAGACGACGATGTCGAGCCGGATGAGGTCCAGGATCGGGAAGCCGGAGGGCGAGCCGCCCGCCCAGATGCACAGGCGCGCGTTGGTGAGGGAGTGGCTGACGGTGGCCACCGAAACCCAGTTGGTGCCGTCCAGCGAATACAAGCCGCTGATGTTGTTGTTCGTGAGGTTGCGATCCAACCGCAGATGCAGGTTGGTCGCCACCACGCTCACGTTGCCGGAAGGCAGTGGCGCGCCGTTGACCTCGCGCACGACGCCGACGGCCTGACCGCCCTGGCCGGAGTTGTAGGTGTAGCCGACTTCGACGTAGTTGTCGTCGTCCTGGTAGAGTGCCAGGGCCACCTGCTGGTAGTTCTGCGTCGGGAAGAAGGACAGGTGCAGCCGCACGCTCAACCAGTTGGTGGACAGGCTGCGGAAGAGGCTGTTGCGCGTGTCGTTCAAATCCGCCCACAGGTCGCCCTCGTCCACCGGGATGCGGATCATGCCCGGATGCGCGGTCTGGTCATAGGAGACCACGGCCCCGTTGGTGCGTTCGGTGTCGCGCGGCAGGCCGTTGATCGTGCGCCCGATGAAGCTCCAGCCGGCGGCCAGCAACGCCGCGCGGTCGGAATAGGCGAAGTTCAGGACGTTGGTGACGATCTGGCCGCCTGTATTCGTGCCGCCGGTCAGGATCGCCGTGTTGGTCACGACAAGAGTGGACAGTTCGTTGATGACGCGGTTGGTTTGCTCGGGCAACGTCAGGCCGCTGCCGGTCACGTGAACCAGGAACGTGTTGGTTGCGCTCAGACTCGTGGCGTTGATGGCCGGCGGGTTCGAGTCGGTCACAACCGTCGTGAAGGTGTAAACGCCCGGCACCTGCTCGGCGGAAGGCGTCCAGGTGATGACGCCGTTGGTGCTGATGGCGGCGTTGGTCGGCGCGACCAGCAACGCGTAGGTGAGCGGGTTGGCCGGCACGTCGGTATCGCTGCCGGTGTTGATGACGACCAGCGGCGTCTGCCCGGCCAGGTAGCGCGTCGGCTGGAACGGCAGCGTCGGCGGCTGGTTCACCTCCTGCACCGTCACGTTGAACGTGTTGCTGGCGCTCAGACTCGGCAGACCGTTGTCGGTGACGATGACCGTGACCGGATAGACGCCCGGCCCCTGGGCCTCAGTCGGCGTCCAGCTCAACACGCCGTTGGAACTGATGGTCATTCCGGCGGGCGCGCCGGCGCCGAGGCTGAAGGTGAGGGCGTTGGATTCAGGATCGGTTGCCGTGTTGGTGATGACGAGCGTCTGACCTTCGGGGACGGCAACGTTGGCATTGGACGCGAGCACCGGCGGCTGGTTGGTGCCCGGCAGGAAGCCCAGGACGATCCGCTGCGGCGCGGCGGTCAGCAGCAGGTCGAGGAAGAGCCACGGCTGGCCGCCGTCGGTGCGCACCGAGTAGTTCGTGGTCGGCACGCCGGCAACGGTGACGTTGGTCAGGGCGGCTGCGCCGGCCAGGTTGATGCGCAGCGTGACGCGGTCGTTGGTGGTGATCGCGGACTCAAAACTGCGGAGCGGCGACGGATCGAGCAGCAGCCGGCGCGCATCGAACTCGATGGTGCCGCTGGTCTCGGTGTAGTTGGAAATGATCGTGCGGTCGCGCAACAGAATGTATTTGCCCACTTCACCCGCCGGCGCGACCCAGATGTCTTTGCCGACCGTGTAGGCGACGGCGCCGTCATCGTTGCTCAAGCCGTGGAAGACCAGATTGGCCCATTTGCCCTGAGCAATCGCGTCGTCCACGACGGTCTTGAAATCCGCCGGGTTGGGCGGCGCGCCCGGATTGAACTCATGCGGGTCGTGTTCATGAGAGTTGAAGCACTTCAGGAACAGGAAGTCGTAGGGCGTCGGGTCTTCGAGGCGGTTGAGGTTGTAACCGCGGGCGAAGAGGTAGTAGTCAGCGACGACGGCCTGTTGGCGCGGAGCAGACAACCCGCACGGATACGCGAAGCAGATCAGTTCGTTGGTCTTCGCCGGTGTGAAGGTCACGATGGAGGTGCGGTTGGATTCGAGGTCCTCACGCCAATCGCGCTCCGCCAGCAGATAGCAGCGGTGATGCACGGTGTGGCCGCCCATCTCCATGCCCTGCTGGTAGTAATTCGTGAAGAACGAGGGGATGGTGTAAACGTCCGACACGCCCAAAAGCATATATGTCCCGCGATAGCCGTAGTTGGTCAGGATGTTGAACATCGCCCCGGAGGAATCGTCCACCCACACGCTCATGGCGGCCTTGCGCCCGCCGCGCCAGGTGGCCGGGCGGACCCGGCTGTTCGGGTTCACAATCAGCCGCACCGGCAGCAGCGCCGGACTGTTGCTCGCGCCGGGCGCGTTGAATTGCAGCGCCGTTTCATACACGCCTGCGGTAAGCCCCGTCGTGTCCACCGACAAGTCGAAGGACGACGGGGTTTTGCCCGTGTTGGTGCTGGTGATGAGCCAGGAGGCCGTGTTCGTGAGCGTCCATTGCAAACCGAATGCGCCCCGGCGAACGACCAGCACGCGCTGCACGTTGGTGCATGGTTCGCCCTCCACGGCGCTGAACACGAAGCTCGGGCGTTGGAAGGCCAGGGCCGTGGCGACCGGCTGGTCCTGCGTCACCAGGTCGAGTCGCGCAAGGTCTGCGCCCGGAAAACCGCTCGGCGACGCGCCCGCCCAGATCATCAGCCGCGCGTTGACCAGGTCGTAATCCGTCTGGCCCAGGAGCGTCCAGTTGGTGCCGTCCACCGAGACGTAACCGCTGATCAGCCCGTATTGCGGGTCGCGGTCCAACCGCAACCACACGTTGGTCGCGGTCATCGGCATGTCGCCCAGCTCGCGCGCGACACCGTTGGACTCGATGTTCATGGCCAGAACCGGATTGGTGGGGAATTCGTAGGCAAAACCGACCTCGGTGTAATTGTCGTCATCCTGATAAAGGCCCAGATACGCCTGCTGGAACGGTTGGAATGGCGCGAAGGCCAGGCGCAAGCGCGCGCTGACCCAGTTGGTGGGCAGGTTGCGGAAGAGGCTGTTCTGGGAATCGTTTCCGCCCGCCCACAAATCGCCCTGAGCGGCCGGGATTCGCAGCACCGTGCCCAGCGCCGCGTTGCTCGCCGCATACGCCACGTCCGGCGGCGAGGTGCCGACCGTCGTTTCGGTGTTGCGCGGTGCGCCCGCGGGGGTGCGCGCGATGAAGTCCCAGCCGTCAGCCAGGAGCGCCGTCCGGTTGGTGTAGGTGAACAAGATGGTGTTGGTGCTGTAAAGAATCGGCCCGCCGCTGCTGGTGTTGCCAATGGCAAAGTCCCCAAACGCGTTGAGGCCGCTGACGGTCGTGTTGGTCGGCGTGCGGGCCGACACGGTCAGATTCGTCCAGCCATTGTTGTAACGCGCCACGCTGAACGCGCCCGGGTCCGCGATCGCGTCGGTGTCGGCGCCGACGCCGGCGAAACCGAAGGTCGCCTGGCTGCCGGCCACAACGATGCCCGCGGGCGTGTTGGTCAGCGTCCAATACCGGTTGACGCTGCGGGCGGGGAGAATTGCAGAGCTGCCCAGCAACGGGTGATCGCCGGCGGTGGCGCGCGCCAGCAAGCTGCCCGCCGAGGTGACGTTCAGGGCCGTCAACTCGATCGGCGCGTAATACGAGCCGTCACCAATCGGGAAGGTGAACGACTGTCCGGCGCCGGTCGCAAACGCCTTGCGGAGCGCGCCCCTGACGTAGCTGCCGGAGTTGCCGCCGGCAATCGAAGCCGCCGAGGGCAAAATGACGGTGTTCGCGCCCGCGTCCAGAACACCGGCGATCAACTCGAGCGTGCCGTTAACGGTGGTGGTCTGCGAGAGCGCCACGCCGGCGGGATTGTTGATCGTAAGGTTGTTGACATTGGCCGGCAGGCCGCTGCCGGTGACCTGCGCGACGGTGCCGTTGTAGATGTAGTTCCCGCCCGTGTTGAACGTGCGGGTGGAGGTTTGGATGTTCCCGCTGGCCGTCGGCGCATCCACAATGCCCGCCGCTGCACCGATGCCCAACGTGCCGCCGGCGTTGAGGTTGAACGTGCCGGCCCCGGTGAGGACGTTGTTGCCACAGTGCAATGTGCCGCCGTTGGCCACGACAAACGACCGGCTCGAACTGACGTTCAACCCGCTGTTGAGCGTGAGTGTCGCGCCGGCGTTGACGTTGAAGTTCAGCCGTGCCGTGGTGAGCGTGCCGCCGGTTTGCGAGAAGGCGGCATTGGTGCCGGTGAAGTTGATCTGCAATGGCGCCTCGGTCTCGGTGTGCGTGAAGCTGCCGCCGGTTTGAAGCCATGAACCGCCGAGGTTCAACGTGAAGGTGGGCGTGCCGGGGGGGTCAGCCGTGTTGTTGGCAAAATCAAACGCGCCGCCCTGCAGTACCAGATTGCCGCCGATGTTCATCGTGTAGGTGCCGGCGCTGCCGCCGTTGGTGCTGCCGATGAGGCTGCCGGTGCCGGTGCTCACGATGGTAAAGTTGCCCTGGACATTGGTCAGACTCCGGCCCAGGTGCAACGCGCTGGTTTGCGACGGACAGTTCCACGTCACGTTACCAAACGCCTGGTTCAGCCCGGTGGGCGGATTGCTATTGGTGGTGTAGCCGACGAATTCGCAGGTGGAATTCACGGCCCAGACGGCGGTTGGAACCGCCCCGGGTGAGGTCGTGGCGCCGTGCTGGTATTTGGCGCCGCCTTGAAACGCGATGGTCGCGTTGGTCAGCACCGTCACGGTGCCCGCGTTGGTCACCACACCCCACACTTCCAGGTCCGTGCCCGTTGCATTGGCCACGCTGAGCGTGACACCCGGACTGATGCCGAGCGTTCCCCCGACGTCCACGACCAGTTGGTCGCAGGTCACCGGAGCGGTGAGGGTCACGACGTGACCGCTGCGCACCGTGACCAAACCCACGTCGGCCGATGCCGGGAAATCGGCGGCCGGGAACCACAGCCCGCCGCTGTTGGTTTCCCAGGTGGCCGCGCTGTTCCAATCGCCGCTGGAGGCGCTGCGATAGGAGCCCGCGGGTAGGCTCACGACCACGTTGCTCAACGCGCCGGAAATCGAGTTCGCGTCCATTGCCATCAGGTGCACTGTCTCGGCGACGTTGTCCCGGACCGTGATGCTCAAGGTGCCGCCCGAGAGTGCCTTGGTGTTGTCCCCGAAGATGCGGTCGCCATTGCTGTCGAACTGCGCGTTGCCACTGCTGGTGAGGGTGACGACCGTGTTGCTGTCCGAGACGATGGTCTGATTGAGGGCATCCTGCAGCGTGACGGTCAGCGTGAACGGTGTGCCGGCGGTTTGCGAAAGGCCGGCGCTGAGCGCGTAACGATGCGGCAGTTGCTCGCCCACGGCGAAATCGCTGAAAGCGGTCAGCCCGACCGCCGAGGCGCTCGTGGCAGTGCGCGTGCCGGTGGTTGTCGGTGACCAGGCCGCGCCGTCGAAGCGCCGGATGACAAACACCGCCGGGTTGGCGCCCGCGTCCACGCCGCCGGTGGCGAAGTGGTTGGTGAGGTTGTAAGTGCTAGCCACCAGGCCGGACGGTTCGAGCGTCCAGAACCGGTTCACACTGCGCGCGGCGTTCAGGCCGTTGGTCGTGATGCCCGGATGATCACCATCGGTCACCCGCGCGGTGAGCGACCCGGCGGTTGTGACGTTCATCGCGCCGACTGAAACCGGCGCATACGTCGAAGCGCCAACGGGGAAGGTGAACGACTGGCCGCTGCCGGTGTTGAAAGCGCGCTGCACATTGCCCTGGACATAGCTCGCGGCGTCGGCCCCCGAAACCACGGCCGCCGCCGCCAAAATGACGCGGTTGGTGCCGGTCAGGATCAACCCGTTGTTGAGGGCGAGCCGTCCGTTGACCGTGACGTTGCCGCTCAGGATCAGCCCGCCGGGGTTGTCGTTGGTCAGGTTGTTCAAGACGCTCGGGCTGGCGGGGATTTCTGGCCCGCTGGTGACAGCACTGCTGCCGCTGTAGGTCACGTTGACCGTCGTGCCGAAGTTGGGCGTGCCCGCGAGCGAACCGCCGGCCCGGACGATGAGCGCACCGTTGCCCAGGGTGAGATTGCCGCCCGGCGTCAACACTCCTTCCGTGAGCGTCAAGCGCGAGGAGACGGTGACCGGCCCGCCGAGCGTCAGGCCACTGCTGCGGGCGAGAGTCAAGTTCCGCACCCCGGAAGTGATGCCCGGCAAGGTGATCGCCGGGCCGCTCCCGTCCACAATCAGGTCCGAACTGGTCCCGCCCGCCAGCGAGCCGCCGGTGACCGCGATCGGGCCGTTGAGGGTGAGCGTGTTGGCGCCGATGCCCAACGCACCAGCCGCGAGCGTGAGCGTGCCGTTGACGGTGACCGCACCGCCCAGATTGATGCCGCTGGCGCGGTTGATCGTGAGATTGTTCAGCGTCACCGGGGGCAGGGACGTCGCCGCGCCGGTTCCGCCGAAGATGATGTTGGCGCCCGTTCCGCCACCGAGGTTGCCGCTGGTGCGGTTGACCGCGCCGTTGAGCGTGAGCGTGTTGGTGCCAATGGCCAGCGTGCCACTGGTCAACGTCAACGTGCCGTTGACCGTCAGGTCGCCGTTCAGGGCGACACCGTTGGCGTTGTTGATCGTGAGGCCGTTGAGGGTTGTGACACCACTGGGAATGCTGATGCCGGATGCACTGCCGCCGAAGGACAGCGAGGACGCAGCGGAGGTGATGAGATTGGCAACGTTGCCCGCGATGGCCGGTCCGTTGAGCGCCAGCGTGAAGGCGTTGACAGTGAGCGTGCCCGCCGTGAGCGTGAGCGTGCCGCTGACGGTGGTGTTGACCGCAAGATTCACCGTGCCGCCGCTCTTGTTGATCGTCAGGTTGTTGAAGGTCGTCGTCGCGGTGCCGTCAATGATCTGGTCGCCGCTGCCGTTGAAGGTGACCGTGCCGGACCGGGCGGTGAGCGTGCCGGTGCCGTTGTTGGTCCAGTTGCCGCCGATGAAAATCGGATGGTTCGAGGTGCTCACGTCGAGGTTCGCGGAGGTAGCGATCGTCAGATGGCCGTTGACGTAAAGCGGACCACCGAGGGTGACCGTGGCGGTGTTGTTGTCGGTGAAGTTGTTGAGCACCGAGGGGCTGGTCGGGACCTCCGGGCCGGTGGTGACGGATGAGCTGCCGGTGTAAACGAGGTTGATCAGCCCGCCAAAGTTGGGCGCGCCCGACAGGCTGCCGGTCTGGCGCGAGATGGTTGCGCCGTCGGCGAGCGTCAGGTTCGCGGCGCCGGAGAGCGTGCCGCTGGTCAACGTCAACGTGTTGGCGACCGAGACGGCGCCGCCGAGGGTGATGCCGGCGGCGCGGTTCAAAGTCAGGTTGCGCAGCGTGATGGCCGGGAGGGTCGTGGCCGCGCCCGTGCCACCAAAGACCAGGTCCGAATTCGCCCCGCCGGTGAGCGTGCCCGAAGCGACGCTGATCGCGCCGTTGAGCGTGAGGGTGTTGCTGCCGATGGCGAGGTTGCCGCTGGCCAGTGAGAGCGTGCCGCCGACAGTGGTCGCGCCGCCCAGGGCAAAACTGCCGCCGCCCGCGATGGTGAGATTGTTGAAGGTCACCGGAGCGATGGTCGCGCCGGTGGCGTTGCTGTAAACGACGGTTGAAGTCCCCGCTGAAAAGCTGCCGCCGCTCAGTTGCAACGGCGTCCCGGACGCCAGAAGGGTCAACGTGAAGCTCGACGCGTTGAACGTGCCGGTGCCGAGGGTCAGCGTGTTGGCGACGGTGATGTTGCCGTTAAGCGTGAAGGTGTCCCCCGCGTTGTTGCCCGCGATGCTCAGGTTGTGATAGGTCAGCCCGCCCGCAATATTCGCTCCGGCGGTGCTGGTGTAGGCGATCGTGGAGGTGGCCGGATCGAACGTGCCGCCGCTGATCACCAGGGGCGTACCCGACCCGGAAAAAGTGATCTGGCGGTTGTCAGCGTTGAAGACGCCGGCCAGGTTCGTGAACACGCCGCTGACGGTGAAATCCACCTCGGCCTGCGCCATGCCGCCGGTCTTGTCAATGACCAGCCGGTTGAACGTCGTCGGGGCCAAGCCGCCGATGGACTGATCGTCGCCGCCGATGAATCGAACCAACCCGTTGCCCGCGCTGAAGGTGCCGCCGTCGTTGATCCAGTTCCCTGCCAGTGCGATGTGGTAATTGCCCGAGCCCACCGACAGGGTCACGCCCGGGTTGAGCAGCAGGTTGCCGTTGACGGTGATGTTGCCCCCCAGGGTTTTGGTGCCGCTGCCGCCAATGCGCAAATGGTGGTATGCGCCCAGCGTGCTCACGACGGTCTGCGCGCCGGGGCCGTTGTATTCAATCGTGCCGATGCCCGCGTTGAAGCCGCCCAGCGCGTTGACCACGATGGCCCCGCCGACCCGCAGCAGTCCACCCGCAGCGAAGTTCAAACTGCCGGTGCGCGTGGCGTTGCCGACCGTGAGGTTGGTGGCGCAGGTCAACTGGCTGCCGGACTGAAAGACCAGCGCGCCGTTGCCCGAACCGGTGTTGGTGCCGCCCAGTTGCAGGTTGGCACACAGGGCGTTGGTCAGGTCCACTGTCAACGTCGCGTTGCTCACGACCATCACGGTGTCGGTCGCGTTGGGCAGACCACCCGGCCCCGAACCACCGCTCAGGGCGCTCCAGTTCGTGTCAGACGGAACGAGCACCAATGCCGCTCGCAGTGGCAACGCCGTCAGCAGCGCCATCAGCGGCAGAGCGCCCGCGGCCCATCGGCCCGTTCGATGTCCCGCCAGCGACGTCCCCACGGCCTGTGATTTCGACTCCTTGTGTTTGCTCAGAGGATTGCTCATACGACAAGTTTTCCGGCCATCTGCGCCCGGGTTTCAGGACGCGCGTGGCCGGGTTGGATTTCCCGAAGTGCGCCGGGCGCCACTTGCTGATACACGGCGCCGCAAGCGCATCTCCATTCGTTGCCCCCGACATGTGAAAGCTTCTCGCCACAGCGACAGACCCAGCCCACCAGGCGCGCCGGAGCCCCGCGCACCAGGGCAAAGTCGGGCACGTTGCGCGTGACCACGGCGCCGGCGGCGACCATGGCCCAGCGCCCGATGGTGATGCCCGGCAAGGTGGTGCTGTTGGCGCCGACGGTGCAGCCCTGTTGCAACCGCGTTTGGGGGATTTCCTTGAGCGGCTTGCGGCTGCGCGGCCGCAGATCATTCGTAAACACCGCCGCCGGGCCAATGAACACATCGTCCTCCAAAATCAACCCGTCCCAGAGATAGACGCCGCACTTGATGGTGACGCGGTCGCCGATGCGCACCTGCCCTTCAATGAAGGTGTGGTCGCAGATGTTGCAGTCCCGACCGATCACGGCGCCGCTCAACACGTGAGCAAACGCCCAGATGCGCGTGCCCTCGCCCACCACGGCACCGGACTCCACCACGGCCATCGGATGCTGGAAAAAGCACGCCATGAGACTCAGGATCGCTCGCCTCCGGTTTGTCTCCCACCGACCTCCCCGATTGTTTGATGGTCCTGCTGCATCGTTCGACAACGGCTTAGAATCCTAGCATCGAGGCGCTCGAGCGCATCTTCCTGTGATTACGGAGCGGCTGTCCGTCTGACTACGGATTGAACGGCGGGGCCTGCCAACCTCGAGCGCCGGACGCAAAGCCGCGTCAACCCGACGGCGCCGTGCTGGCGGACGCGCGCGGTCTGCGACGCCGCCGCCACTCATACAGGGAGCGATAAACCGGGCGGGGCAGCCCCCGGGGCAGAAATCCCAACGCCGCCCGCCATTGGCCGCGCGCCGCCACGCCCGCAATCAGGCGCAGTCGCCGCCCGAAAGGCGCGTCCATGAGTTCCCGCTCGGTGGCATACCAATCCCGCTCCCGGCGCGCGATGGTTTGAAGCCGGGCGCATTCGGCGGCGCTCAAGCGCCCGCGCTCCCGAAGCACCGCGAGATCGGCAATCATGTTGTCATAGGCTGCGGCCGTTTGTTCATCCACCCACCGCAACCGTCGTTCCCGATGCTCAAAGGAGCGGGTGTCATCGCCGCCGGCGAAAAATGACACATTGCTGCCGTGGCGACGGTATTTCACCAGCGGCTCATGGACGTAAAGCATCTGGCCGATGGCGAGGCTGCGGAACGAGAGCACCAGGTCTTCCAAATTGGAAGTGAGCGGCCCGAAAAATTCAAACAGGCACGGCGACCAGGCATGAGTGCAACCCACCACCACCGGCCACTTTGTGGTGAGGAACTCCTCCAGCGTTCCGGTCTGTGGGCGCAGGCGCGTCGTGTCCCGCGGATCGCCCCGCGTGCCGCCCTCGCCCAGGTCTTCGCCGCTGGCCGTGATGGTGCGATACGACGAAAACAGGGACGTGGCGCGACGACCGGTTTGATCCCAGGCGTCAAAGAGCGCCTCGACGCGGTGCGGCAGCGACACATCATCGCCCGCAGACCCGATCACCAGTTCGCCCCGGCTCTGTTCCATTGCCAGATTCACGCTTTTGCCGATTCCCCCGTTGCGGGGCGTGCGCAGGCAACGCACCTGATGCGGCCCGCGATACCGGGCCGCCATGGCCTGCGCGAGCTCGAAGGTGCGATCCGTGGAGCAGTCGTCCACGACCAAAATCTCCAAAGGCGACCAGGTCTGGGCGAATGCTCCTTCGATCGCCTCCTCAATAAATGCCTCCTGGTTGTAGGAGATCAGGAAGAAACTCAGCAGCGGACGGGTCATCGGTTGAAACAACAGGCGGGCGCAGGCTTGGCGGACGTTGGCATCGCGGTCCGGTCGGCCGTCAACGGCCCGACCGGTCCCGGGCTTCGCGGGTTTTTTCCGCGACCACGGTCACGCAGTCGGCCCATTCGGGTCGCGCGCGCAGCAGCACCAGTTCCGCCAGATTGAACAACGTCGCCAGCGCACGGGCCGAGCGAAAGGGTCGCGTGGGCGGAAACGGGTTGGTCTGCCCGCGTCGCAACAACAGGCTCTCAAACACGACCGAGAAAACGATCTGCGGGTGCATCACAAGTTGATGGAAACCGGCGTCGCGCAGGGCACGTCGGAGCGATTCGGGCGTGAACAGGTGCAGATGTCGGGGCGGCTCCAGCCCGCGCCAATCGGGCCCGAAAACGCGATGGCTGAGACTGCGCACATTGGGTGTGGCCACGACCAGCCGACCGCCACGCCGCAACACACGGTGGCACTCGCGCAGCGTCGCCACCGGATCGGGCACGTGTTCGATCACGTGGTGAAGCGTCACAGCGTCGAACGACTCCGCCTCGTAGCCCTGCTGCTCCAACGGGCCCAGCCGCACGGGCAATCCACGCTTCCGCGCGACCTCCACCGCTGTCGGGTCAAAATCCAGTCCTTCCACCTGCCAACCCCGCGCGCGCATCTGAACGAGCCAGTCGCCGGAGCCGCAGCCCACGTCGAGCAATCGCCCGCCCGGTTGCGCGGGCAAATAACGAACCGACGCTTCCACGTCTCTGCGCCGCAGGGGCAACAAATACATCAGTGCTGCCAGCGCCCGCGTTGGGCCGCGTTTCGCCTCGCCGTTGTAGCCGAATCGCTCGGTCAAATACGCCGCTTTCCAGGTGCGCCAGGCACGTTTGAGCGCGCTGGCGCTGCCGTTGCCGACCGCCGCGTGCGTGTAGTAGCGCGCATACGCCCTGGCGATCTCCTCGGCGCGCGGCATTGGATCGAGCCAGAGCAATCCGCAACGCCCATCCGGGCATTGACGAAGCGACCAGACCCCCGGCGCGCTGAAGAGCCGGTCGCGCAACCCTGCATAGAGCGGGCGGCCTTCCGCGCCGCAAAGGCAACACCGCGGGCGCGCTTCCGTGCCAATGGCGCAGTCCGCCGGCACAACGCCGCTTGCCGATTGGCCCTCGAGCGGATTCATGAAAACACGATGCCCTGCCGCGCGCGACAACTAGGGGCTCTGAATCACCGCGCGCACGCGGTAAAACCGGCACGGATCGGTGCCAACCCCATGCGTCAGCGTGCGCAACGAGCCGTCGCCGGCAAATCCGGTCACCGACAACCAAACCGGTTGGCTGAGGTTGGTGGTGTATTCGAGCCAATACCAACGGTTGGTGCGCGTGGCGATCTGCACTGAGAACATGCCGGACTCCAGGCTCACCGATTGCATGAGCAGCGGGCTCAGAAGCAGCGTGCGGTCGTCCGACCAGTTCGTGCCGTTGGCGTTCCACGCGACGAGGCGGAAATGATAAAGTTTTTCTGCGATCAACCCGGTGAGCAGGTTGGAAATGACCGTTGCGCCCTGGTTGGCGCTCAATTCCCAGGGCGCGGTTCGCATCCCGTAGTTGGTCGTTGCGCCATACTCGAAACAGGCGCTGGCGGGCAGGCCGAGCGGATTGACCCGACCGCTGAGCAACACGAATTGATCCAGAAGCGGGCTGGCGGGCCGGGACTCCACCAGCGGCAGCGGGCCGGCCAACACGCGGTAAAAGGACGCGCCCGCTGGCGGCTGGGCATCCACCAGCGTCAGCAGCCCGCCGTGGCCGCGTCCGTTGGTGAGGGTGAGCCAAGCATTTTTGTTCAGTGAAGTTTGGCGTTGCAGGAAATAAACCCAGTTCGACGCCGTGCTCACGGTGACGGCGAACCGGCCATCCTGCAACATTGCCGCCCGCAACCGCGGCGTGCCGCTGAGGAACACCCGGTTGGCGCCGTAGTTGGTGCCGTTGGCATTGAAGGCCACCAGCCGGTAATGATGGACGGCGCCCGGCGCCAGGCCGCTCAAGCGCATGGCCAGTTCCACCGGCTCGCCGCCGGAACCAACGTTGGTGAGCGTCGTGGTCGCTCCGTATTCCGGTGTCAGGCCGTATTCGAAATAAGCCCACGTTTCGGTGCCGAGCGGATTGACCTCACCGAAAACGAACACCGATGTCCCGAGGCTGTTGCTCGAGCCGAGCGTCAAGACCTCGGGCAGCACCAACACCACGGAAAACCGGTCCAGGCGCACGTTGGGTTCCTGACCGCGCACGATCAGTTGGTGTGTGCCGGCGTCCAGCCGGAACACCTTCGGCGAGAATTGCGGGTCAATACACGTGCCGTCGCCGAGCCACGAAACCGTGCGCTCCTGAAATCCGGTGGTGATTGGAATCGGCCACGCCATCCCCGGCTCGGCCGGCTCACCGTCCACGTTCACATAAACGGTGCGTTCCTGAAAGAACGGGGCGTTGACCCGCGCGCGAATCAGGTAGTCGCCGGCCTTTTCGACACTGAAGGCATACGTGGCGCGGCCGCCATCGCTCAGCCCGCTGTGAACCACCTGCCCGACCGTGCCGTCCTCAATGAAAAACGGCGGGCTGATGTTTCCCAGCTCGGCTTCGAACAGCCCGTTGGTGGGCTCGCGCGGCGAGGCGATCACCTCCACCGGAAGCTGCGATTCGGCCCACAGCGGCCCGTTGTGCGCACGAAGCTTCCAGACAAACCCGCTTCCGACCAGGTTCGACCCGTAGGTGAATGTGGCCGGCGTCACCGCGCCCACGCCGCTTTGATGAACCACATCCGGGCCTTCATCGCGCGAATACAACCATTGCCACGCGAGCGCGGGCCCGCCGGACGCCTGCCCGGAGTATTGAACGGTCGTGCCCGGCAACACCTGCAATCCGGGCGCCAACGGGTCGGCATCCGGCTCGCTGGCTGTGATGGGCGAAACTTCCGGCGGCGCGCTGGTGACGATGGGCGCTCCGCCGGGATGCTCATAGGCGCCGATGCTCCAGGGCGCACCGCTGGGCCGTAAGATGCCGTCCTTGTCGGTCTGAAACCACGCGCTCAAATCCGCGCCCGCGCCGGCCGCCGCCGTGTCCGTATCCGCCAGGCGCAGGTCGTTGGTCGGATGAAACGGGCTGTAAAATCGGAATGCGGGCGCATTGGTTTTGCCGCGCCGCTCGAAGGTGCGCGTCCACACCGAGGCCGGGAACACCTGCCCGTAGGTGATGTATGCCTGCAGGTTGCTCGCCCCGACGTAAATGTTCGCGTCGAAGTCGAACGAATTGGTCGTAAAGGCGCAGGTGTCGTCGAAATGAATCACGGGCCGAAAACGTCCCCCGCCGCAGTGGTAAAAAATGTTGTTCTGGATCGTGTTGGACACCGCCACCGGCACGCCGTAGTTGCTGAACCAGATGCTCATCCAGTCGGGGTTGTCCACAAACGTGTTGTTGCAGATGCGCACGTCCCGAATCAGCGTCGGTCTCCCGTTGTAGATGCGAATGAACTCGGGGAACGAGTCAATTCGCTCCACGATCCGGAACACGTTGTTGTAAATCCAAACCCCGTCCACGACCGATCCCGAATACAGCCCGCGATCCACCGCCGAATCGCCGATATTGATGAACTCGTTGTTGTAGATTTTCGTGAAGTTGCCGACGGTCTGAATGAAATCCGGGTGTTGCGTGGAGGTGTAGCGGTCGGTGACGGCGATTTCGTGGAAGACGTTGCCAAAAATCGAAACGCCATCCCCGCACTGGATGCCGTCCGGGCCGAAATACGGCGCCGTTGCGCCTGCCGGCGCGTTCGTGTTGAAAAGCATCTCGAAGACGTTGCTGTAAATAAGGTTCGCGTCCCAATCGCCCGAACACGCCGCCGCTGCAATCGCCGCCTCGCCCCGCACCGCCCGAAACTCACAATGGCTGACGCGAAACTGCGTCCCGTAAATGAGCCGGATTGGCAGGTTGCAATTGGTGAACGCCACGTGATCCACCACCACGCCGCGCGTGCCGTCGGCCACGATGCACTCGGCCCCCATCCCGTTGGTCACGTTGCGCAGGTTGCGAAACACCAGGTGGCGCGCCCCATTCACATTTCCGTCAAACGTCACGTAATCGCGCAGGCACAACAACGCGCTCACGTTCGCGTAATCGCCCAGGTGATCATATTCAAAGATCACCGGCCCGTTGTGATTGGTGTTGGCGGCGTCGAGGCCGATGCGGATGGGCGCATTGGACGAGCCGCTGGCGCCCACGCTCCAGATTTCGGTGTAAATCTTGCCGGTGGTGCCACCGCTGATGAAGAGCGTGTCACCGGCCTTCACGCCGTTCGGCCCCCAAACCACCGAGGCGAAGTTGGTCCATGCCTGCGCCCAGCTCCGGCCCGTGTTGGGGCTGTTAACGGCGGCGTTGTCCACATACCAGTTGGCCGCGCCGGACTGGAACACCAGGCCCGCAAAACCGCTCAAAATCCCCGCCCACCGCAGCCAGACCGCCGGCCTCGAATCCCATGACCCCCAAACGATCCCGTCATCAACCCGCTCTGGACGCCAATGCGTCATTCAAATCGAGAATCACCCGCATGCGTCCCCACTGGTCCACCGCCGACGCGGTGGTCGGATTGGAAAATCGGCAAACGAAGTCCGCGACGGCGAACAGATGAGCCCTAACGAGCCGCTTTTGCCGCGGCGTCGTGTTCCGCAATCGTGGCTGCCAGAACCGGCGACAACGCGAGAATGGACTCCCCGGCCACCAACACATCGCCCTCCCGCACGCGCAGTTCGGGCGCAACCGCAACCGGCAAAAACACGTCCACCTGCGAGCCGAACTTGATCATGCCGATGCGCTGACCGCGCGCGACCTTCTCGCCCTCGCGCACGTAAGCTTCGATTCGCCGCACCAGGCGCGAGGCAATTTGCACCAGCGCCAGCGCAAACCGGCCGTTGTCGAACACGAGCGTCTGCCGCTCGTTGAGATTGACCGCCTCGGGAATCCGCAACGACAGGAACTTTCCGGGTTGGTGGCGCGCCAGAGTGACCGTGCCGGCGATGGGCGCGCGGTTCACATGCACGTCCGTGAACACCATCGAGATGCCGATCTGCCACAATTCCGCCGCCGCCAACGGGCTGCCGTTCAACTCCTCCAACACCAGTTGCGCGCCGCGCTTCTCGGAGCGCAAGACGCCGCCGGCGGGCACACGCCGGATGTAAATCACCGTGCCGTCGGCCGGCGAAACGATCGCGCGCGGGTCCGATGGCGGCGTGCGTTCGGGATCACGATAAAACCGATACAGAATCGCTCCCACATACACGACCAACTCCGCGGAGCCGATGCCAGCCAACGCCGCGATCAGCGACCAGCCCGCACCGCGGGCCCACAAGCCCACCAGCACACCCGCCACCGCCGCCAGCGCCACAATCGGCCCGACCGACCGCGCCGGCAGACACCATTTCCACGACAGCGCCGCCAGCAGCGCCACGCCCCCCAGCCAACCCGCAACCAACCAGCCGTCGTTCATGAGCGTTTCAATAACCGCGTTTGACCATCAGATACGGCACCAGCAGCCACTGCAGAAAAAACGGCCACGGATCGCCCCGCTCCCATTCACAACAAACCACCGGCCGCCGCAGGCTGCGCCAGTAATCGCGCGCCGACAATTCCCTCCGCCACCACAAATGCATCACCACCGGCAAATCGGTCACGTGCTTGACCCAGCGCGCCCCGTACCGCGCCGCAATTGCCCCGACCTCCCGCCCGTCCAACACATCGAGCAGGAGTTTGGGCAGATTCCCCACCACCGACGCCGAGAGCGAATGCCAGCCCCAGGATCGCGCGTTGACCTCCAGGAACTTGAGCGTGCCGTCGCGCGGGTCGCGTTTCCATTCCACCTCGGCCAGCCCGGTGTAACGCATCGCCGCCAGCACACGCCGGCTCTCCCGTTCCACCTCCGGGTCGTGCTGCGCGATCACGTAAGTGCTCGCCCGTCCGAAATCCGGCGGGTGCTGCCGCCGCCGACAGGCCGTGTAGGCCGCCACCGGCTCGCCATCCCGAAACAACCCGGCATACGACCACTGGCAACGTCCGTCACCGGGAATCAATTCCTGATACAGCAACTCCTCGATCGGCACCTCCCGCAAGGGCCCGTTTAACACCGCCTCCAGTTCCGCCGGCGAGTTGACGCGAATGGCCTTGGCCCTGGAGTGCTTGCTGTAATTGCGCTTGAACGCCGGTTTGATGATGAACGGAAACGGCAGCGCGTCGCCCGGCAATTCGCCGCGCCGCGTCGGCAAAAACGACCGGGGCGCGCGAACGCCCTGCTGCTGACACCACTCGTAATTCGCCCGCTTGTCATACCACCAGCGATACTGTTCCCAGGGCAATCCGCCGCAGCGAAACCGGCTTCGCGCCTCGTCAAAGTGCAGCGCGATCTGTCGCACCTGTTCATCGTCGGTGGGAATCAGCGTCCAGCCCTCGTAACCGTGCCGCTGCGCCAGCGTCAGCAACCACGGCCAGAACGCCTCGCTCACGTAACGGGGCGAGCGATGAAACGGGCAGCGATGCCGGGAGAACCGCGCCACGCCGAACCGGTCCTGGTCCACCAGCGCACACGGCACGCCCTCGGCCCGCAACTGCCGCAGCAGCCCCAGCGCCTGGTATTCCGCGCCCAGAATGATCACGCCGCGACGGGTTTGCATAACCACAGACGTGCGATGGTTCGGTCAAACCGGAGCGTTGCGATGCCTGCCCGACGCTAGTTTACGCGCCGCAGGTTGGTCGGCGGCGGCACCACGGGCGTGATGCTGAGTCGCAACAGCCGCGTGTTTGGTTCGCGCCCCACGATCACCAACTGGTGCGAGCCAGCGGACAGGAAAAAGGTCTTCTTTGGAAACTCCGGACTGTCGAACGTGCCGCTGCCGCGCCAGTTGAGGTAGCGATCTTCAAACCCGGAGGTCAACGGCAGGATGTCCCAGATCATCGCCGGGTCGGTCGGATCGCCGTCCACGTTGACGAAAAACGAGTTGGCCGAGGTGTTGGGCGCCTCGACGCGCGCGAGCACGGTGTAGAATCCGGCGTTGGTAATGTTGAACGCATACACCGCGCGCCCGCCTCCGCTCAGACCCGTGTCCACGGACTGGGACACGTAACCACCGTTGGTCGTGAACGGCGCGCTGATCGAACCGTTGATCGCGTCAAACGACAGCCCCGGCAGCACCATCAACCCGGCGCCGCTCACCGGCACGCTGGCCCCGCCGCCACCGGTGAACGTCATGGTCTGGCTGAAACTGCCCACGCTGGTGGGGCGAAACCGCACGGTGACGATGTGACTTTGATTGGTGGCCAGGCTGTAGGAAGCGCCCGAGACGATCGTGAACGGCAACGGAACGGTCGCCGTGCCCTGCAACGTCCCGATGCCTATGTTGCGCACGGTGATCGTCAGATCGTTGGTCTGGCCAATCGTGACCTGACCGAAATTGAGCGCGGTTGGGGAAACGGAAATCACCGGGTTTGTGGGCGGTGCCGAAACAAATTCAAACGCGCCAACATCCCAAACGCCATCAGCACCGCGAGGGCGTCCATCAAAATCCATGTCGAACGGCGCCGGCAGCACCGTGCCGGGTGCGGTCGGTCGGGCCAGCCGGTAATCTTTCGCGGCCGGGTTCAGAAAATCGCTCGCGGCAGCGGTCAGATTCGCCGAGGTGGTGATTCCCGCGCCCCCGTTTTCCAACGCCATGCCCCCGGAGTTGTAAATGAGGTTGTTGCGGATTTCGACCCCGGAGCACACCGCATCGGATTCCACCCGCACGGCAGCCAGCGGGATGTTGACGAAGGTGTTGTTGTAAATCTTCGTGCCGGTGTGCGTGCGCCCGCCATACAGCTCGATGCCGCGTGCGACGCTCACCCCGTCAAAGAAGATGTTCCCGTAGATTTTCCAGTTCGAGTTGTTCAATCCCAGCAGCAGGCCCTCGACGTTGTAGTTGTACACCTTGTTGTAGCGGAACGTGCCCCCGCTGCTGCCGATCCAGTAAATGTTGCCGTGGTCCACGCCCACCGACCGGCAATCGTAAAACTCGCTGTATTCGATCACGATGTTCGCGTTGCCGCTGTTGTCCTGGATGTGCGTGGCCGAACCGTGGAGCTTGCAGTTGGAAATGAGCATCCCGGAGGTGTCGTCATAGGAACTGCCGTTCCACGGCAGCACCTTGATCGTGTAGGTCCAGGGCGGCCCGCCGAAGTCCACGTCCCCCGAACTAGCCACGCCGTCAAAGTCAATGTAGCGGAACTTGAATTCCTTGCCGCCGCGCACGAAGTCAAATCCGACCTGCAACTTGTCGAAATCAATCTTGAACCCGTGACCGCCCGGCACGTGCGGCGAATAACCGTTCATGTCAATGTAACCGCCGTTGGGCGCGTTGTGCACCATCGGCCCGAACACCGCCTGGCCGTCCCCGTAAGAGTCCTGCCAGCCCACGTCGGTGCCGTGATCCGCAATCGTGGCCTTTTTGATGTAGATGAAATTCGTCCCGCTGGCAGGGGTCGTGAACGTGTAGCCCGGATAAGTGCCGTCGGCGATGTAGTAGGTGTCCCCGCGCACCAGGGTGGCCGGCAGTTGCGTGTAGGCGTTGTTCCAGTCGGTGCCGTTGTTCGCGCCCGTCGCGCCCGCGCGCACGTAGCGATTCGCCGCGGGGGCGGGCATCGCGCCCGCAATCGCCAGCGCGCCCAGCGCCAGCGCGCCCAGAAGTTGCTGCGCGGCCCCGACGCCGAATCCCGACAGGCTCTTTGACCGGTGGTTGCTCATGGCCCGACCCTGATTCCCGATGGCGCGACCGGGCGCGCCGGCAGCGCCACCACCGGGCGAATCTCAAACCGATCCAACGCCGCGTTGGCTTCCCGTCCGATGACGACCAGCGAATGCGCGCCGGCCGTCAGCGTGAACACTTTCGGGTTGAACTCGTTGTTGTCGAAAGTGCCGTTGCCCCGCCAGGAAACCGTTCGCGCCTCAAACCCGCTGGTCAACGGCAACACGTCCCAGATCATGTACGGATCAGTCGGCTCAGCATTCACGTTGATGTAGAAGGAGTTTGCCGAGGTCGTTGGGGCGTTCACCCAGGCCGTCACCGTGTATTGACCCTGGCTGGGCACGTTGAAGGCATACACCGCCCGCCCCCCACTGATCAGATCGGTCTCCACCGCTTGCGAGACCGCCCCGGCGCTGACACCGAACGGTGCGGTGACCGTCCCCGATTCAGCCTCGAACATCGCCACGGGCGCCGCCTGGGGTGCAGCCAGTGTCACCTGGGTCTCCGCCGAGGCGCTGTTGGTGCCGTCGCTGGCCGTGAGCCGGAACGTGTAAACGCCGAGGTTCGTCGGGAAAATCACGCGCGTGACCGCGCTGGAGCGAGACACCAGCGTGGCTGTGGCCGGGCCGCTCACCTGCATCCAGTTCAACGCCAGCGACGCGCCCTCGGGGTCGCTCGCCCCGCCGGCCAGCACAAAGCTGTTGGTTGGCAGATACAGCGTCGCGTTCGTTCCCGTGCTCACGTTCGGCGGCAGGTTCACCGGCCCGCCCACCGCAAACTCATACGGCCCGATGTCCCAGCCGGCACCCTGCGGTCGCACCACGCCATCCTTGTCAGTGCTGAAATACGCGCTCAGGTTCACCCCCGCATCCCGCGCGGCGGTGTCGGTGGGCCGCAGATGAAAATCGTTGGTCGCCGCCCGCGGGCTGTAGCTCACAAACTGCGGCGCCGCGGTGATCGCGCCCGGTTCAAACGCGCTCTTCCATTCGCCCAGGGTGTAGGCGCGCCCTCGATAGTTGATGTGCGGCGCGGCGCCGGAGTTGAAATACACGTTCCGGTCGAACTCAAACTGCAGGTTCGGGGCGTTTTCGATGAAGAAGACCGGATACGTGGCCGTGCCCATGTTGCAGAAAATGTTGTTTTTGATCTCGTTGCCGCTGCCGGTGGCGGCACTGTTGTTGAACGAGTTGAGCCGGATCGGGTAGTAGTTGTGAACGTTGTCCACGAAGAGGTTGTTGAGCACCTTGAAATGGTTCAGCGACACGAGGCTGCCGCCGCCCGAACCAGCGTAAAGCCGGATGTACTCCGGGAACGTGTCCACCGCGTCCACGATCCGAAAGACGTTGTTGTAAATCCAGATGTCGCTGGGCGTCTGGTCGGCATAGAGGCCGCGGTCAATCGCCGAATCGCCAATGTTGACGAACTCGTTGTTGTAGATGCGCACATCGTCGCCCACCGTCTGAATCGAATCCGGGTGCTGCGACGAGGTATAGACGCTGGTGCGCGTGACCTTGAAGGTGTTGGCGTAGATGGAAATGTTGCCGCCGCATTGCAAACCGTCCGGACCGGCGTAAGGCCCGCTGCCGCCCGGAGGCGTCGCCGTGTTGAAGAGGATTTCCACGACGTTGTGGTGAAAACGGTTCACCGCTGAAGACCCGCTCGAGGCCACCAGCGACACGACCGCGTCGCCCCGGCCCTGGAACACGTTCCCGCCGATGTCGTATTCGGTCGCAGACCACGCCTTGAGCGCGTTGTTGACGTTGTAGATGTGAACGTTGGAGACGACCAGGCCGCGCGCGTTGTCGGCGGCGATGGCGACGCCGGCGAACTCGTTCAGAATGTTGCGCAGGTTGCGGATCACGAAATGGCGCGCCCCGTTCATGCCACCGTCAATCGTGATGTAGTTGCGTCCGTTCATCGCAATCGCGCTCCCGCTGCCCGAATCCCCCAGCGCGTCAAAGTCCCAGGTCACCGGCCCATTGTGACCGGCGTCCTGGCCCGGTCGGATGAAGATGCGGCTGCTCGCCGTGCCGCTGGCGCCGACCGTCAACGTCTCGGTGTAAATGCGCCCGGCCGCACCGCCGCTGATGTAAAGCGTGTCGCCCGCCCTGACCCCGGCGCTGCCCCAAACAATCGAAGCGAAATTGCGCCAGGCGTTGCTCCAGGAGGTGCCGTTGTTCAACCCCGTCGCATCCGGGTTCACATACCAGTTGGCCGCGACGACCTGCGTCAGGGCTGCCGCCCACACAACGGCCGCTGCCAGACCCGCCCGCGAGTGTCCTGCGGCTGCCTGAAAGCGAGATACCCCTGCCCTGCAATGGAACAACTGCCCCCATCGTCGCTTTTCCCAACTTCTTGCTTCGCAAGGATGTGTCCTCTGCGCCTGGTCTGTGCATATCACGTCCCCAGGGAAAAAAGCCGAAGCCATGCCAGCGGGATTATCCAGCCGGACCTGCCCGATCAAACCGAATCGCACCGCCGCAAAACCCGTCACCCGCCCGGCGGCTCGTCCCCGACCCGCCCGCGTCACTTAACCGCTGGCTGCCCAGGGCGAAGCGTAACGGCGTGCGGGGGCGGCCCCGTTTCGCGGGCCGACGGCTCCGCGCCGGTCAGCAACCAGCGCAGGCAGGCGGCGTGTTCGTGGAATTTGGGGTCTGCGCTGCCATGCCAACGAATGCCCCGCCGCAGCGTCCGCGTCAAAAGCCGCAACCCGTGATACGTCAACGCGAAGAGAAAATATCCGCAGCGCCCGACCCGACCGTGGTGCTTTTCCCAGTAACGCAAATTCGCCCGCAGCATCTCGATGCTGTAACGCACCGGCGCGTTGCCGGAGCTGCCTCCGCCGAAATGCGTCACGCTCGCCTCCGGCCAGTATAGCACCTTCCAGCCTGCGTCCCGGAAGCGTTTGCACCAGTCCACGTCCTCGGCATAGAAGAAAAACCGCTCGTCCAACCCGCCCACCTGTTCGACCGCCGCGCGTCGCACCAGCCAGAAGCAACCGCTCAGCACGCCCACTTCACCCGCGCGCTCGTAATCCCAGTGCCGCATTTCCAGTCCGGCAAACCAACGCCAATGCCCCAAACACCGGTCGAGTGCAAACGCCCGGCAGAACAAATTCCAAAACGTTGGCACCACCGCGCAGGTGAACTGCACCCGCCCGTCACTGCCCAGCACCTTTGGTCCCGCCATCCCAACGTCCGGTCGCGCCTCCATGACCTGCGCCAGGCGCTCGAAGCAATGCGCGTGCACGACCACGTCGGAGTTGATCAGCGCCAGCACTGAACCGGTCGCGTGGCGCATCCCCAGGTTGTTGGCCCGCGCGAAGCCCAGGTTCGCGCCGGCGCGAATCAGGCGCACCTCCGGGAACAACCGCTCCACCATTTCCGGCGAGCCGTCGGTCGAGGCGTTGTCCACCACGATGACCTCCTGCACCAACGGGCCGCCGTGTGCGCGCAGCGAGTTGAGGCAGTTCTCCAAATGCCGCCGCGCGTTCCAACTGACGATAATGACCGAGATCATGGTTGGAGCGGGGAAGGCGCGGCCTGGACGGTGACCGAACCGGATGCGGGCGCGCTGGCCACCGCAGCCGTGGCCGGCCGCGTCGCCTTCATCGCGCGCAGCGAACCGATCGCCGCCAGCGCAAAATACAAATACACCACCGTCTGATCGAAATACGACACCGACAAGAACGTCATCGCGTGCCCGAACAGAATCGCCCCCAGGGTCCAGATCAGAAATCGCTCATGGACGGGGGCGGTGCGGTTGCGGCGCAGCGCACGGCCCACGGCCACAAAGCCCGCCGCGATCACGCCCATGAACAGCAGCATCAACGGCAGTCCGCCCAGCACCCCCATTTGCAGGTAGTGGTTGGTAATGTCGGTGTGGTTGGCGCTCCAGTGCACGCCCGTCGGCATCCAGTGTCGCGTGTAATCGGTGCCCACCGCCCACCATTCGCCCAGGTGTTTGATGCTCGCCTCAATCAGCGCCGCGCGATGCCAACCGGTGCTGCTGCCGGTCAGGTCAATTCGCGCCAGCAGATAATACACGGGCGCCTGCATCACCAGACTCAGCGCCACGAGCATCGCCACCCCCGCCCAGCGAATCCATCGCATCCAGGTGCGCACCCACCAGAGCGCCAGGCCGCACAGAATCGTCAACGCCGTCAGGATCGGCCCGCTGGAACTGCTGGCAAAAACAATCACACCCGACGCCACCGCGCCCAGGACCGCCAGCGGACGATTCCGTCGCCAGAAAAAAATCGCCAGCGGCAGGCACGCCGCGCCGACCGTGCCCGCCAGGATCGGGTGGGCAAACGGTCCCTGGGCGCGGAACTGTCCGTTGCGAACGAGCACCTCCGAGGGCACGCCGCCCAGCACGGAGAACCAGTTGTAGCCGCGCGTTTTCTCCCACAACATCAGCAGCGCCAGCGGGGCCAGCACCAGAATCACCACTTTGCACAACTGCAGCAGCTCGCCCAGGTTGCGCATGAACACCCGCAGCAGGAAGTAAATCACCGCGTGGTCAAACACGTAGCCCATCCGGAAGATGAGCGTCCGCTCCACCTCCTTGTGAAACAACCCGCTCAGCACCATCCATACGGCCCAGGCGGCCATCAGCGCGTCCATCGGCTGCCACCCCCCTGCGATGCGCTCGCCCTTCACCAGCACCCGCAGCAACCCCACAGCGGCCATGATGCGAATGACCGTGAAATTCAGCCCGCCGATGTCCAGCGCCTGCCCCGGCGTCATGTAGGTCGCCGCGATCAGCAGTGGCAGCGGCGCCCACCGCCGCGGCAACCCCAACAACAACGCCACACACGTGGCGGTGAACAAAAAACCGATGAACGACATCTGCGCGAACGAGGCGCAGCGGCGCCTTCCCCGTCAGCGCCGCTCAAACGCCCGAATCAACAGCTCCAGCGTCACCAGCGCGAACAGTTCCCGGCTCAAGTTCTCCCCGCGCGCGTTGCGCTCGAGCATGTCCTCCATCGTGCTGCGGCGGAACATTCCCCGCTCCAGGCTCTCGCGGCTCAACAACACCTCGCGCACGCGATCGCGCAATTCATGCCGCACCCAACGCTCAACGGGAATCGGAAAACCGGCCTTCTTGCGTTCGATGATCTCGCGCGGGATGTGCCGGCGAAAGGTTTCCTTGAGGATGCGTTTGGTGACGACGCCGCGCACCCGGTGCGCCTCCGGCAGGTTCAGCGCGAATTCGAGCACCTGGTGATCCAGCAGCGGCACCCGCAATTCCAGCGAGTTGCACATCGTCATCTTGTCGGCCTTCACCAGCAGGTCGTCCGGAAGCGAGGTCTTCAGGTCAATGTATTGCATCTGGTTGAGGGGCGACTCGCCCCGCACCCGGTTGAACAACGCGCGCACCACCTGCACCGACCGCTCGGCGTCCACCTGTTCGCCGAAGCCCGCCGTGTAAAGCGCCGCGCGGTTCTCCGCGAAGAAATCAAACGGCGAGGCCGCCCGACTGTAATAATACTCCTGCAGCGGACGGCGCAGATGCGGCGCAAACTGGCCGATCTTTTCCAGTCGCCCAAACCGTCCCGCCCCGGCCACCACCCGTGAAACCGCGCCCGCCAACGGCCCGACCGCCGCCTTGAACCGCTCCAGAAACATGAAGTTGCGATAGGTCAGATACCCGCCGAAGGCCTCATCCCCACCCTCGCCCGAAAGCAGCACCTTGACGTAACCCCGCGCGAGCTTCGAGACGTAATGCAGCGAGACGGCCGGCGGATCATACACCGGCTCTTCCATGTGCCGGGCCAGCGTCGGCAGAAAGTCCCAAAAGTCGTCCGGCGTGATCGTGATTTCATGGTGGTCGGTGCCAAACTGCCGCGCCGCCAGCCGCGCATAAATCCGCTCATCCGCAAAATCCTCCTGTTCGAACCCCACCGTGAAGGTGCTGATGCGCTGGCCGGTTTCCTGCGCCGCGCAACTGAGCACCACCGTCGAATCCACCCCGCCGCTCAACAGGAATCCCACCGGCACGTCGCTGATCATGTGATCGCGCACGGTGCGGCGGATCAGCGCGTGAAGCTGCTCGGAGGCCTCTTCAAAGCGCGGGCTGCCGTTGCGCCCGTGAAAGGGCAAATCCCAATACTGCCGCACGGTCAGTTGGCCGCCACGCACCAGCAGGTAATGCCCCGGCGGCAACTTCTGAATCCCCTTCCAGAGCGTGTCCCCTCCGGGCAAACACAGATGCGTGAGGAACAGGTCCACCGATTGCGGGTTGACCTCGCACCTCACCGCCGGGTCGGCCAGCAGCGCCTTGATCTCGGAGGCGAACAGCAACGCGCGGCCCGTGTTCACGTAGTAAAGCGGCTTGATCCCGACCCGGTCGCGCGCCAGCAACAACTGCTGGCGTTTCGCATCCCAGAGCGCAAAGGCAAACATGCCCCGCAACCGTTCCAGGCACTGCTCGCCAAACTCCTCGTAGAGATGAACGATCACCTCCGTGTCGGTGGTGCTGCGGAAGACGTGGCCCCGGGCCATCAGTTCGGCGCGCAGTTCCGGGAAGTTGTAAACCTCGCCGTTGTACACCAGCCACACCGAGCGGTCCTCGTTGCACATGGGCTGGTCGCCCGTGCTCAGGTCAATGATCGCCAGGCGCGTGTGGCCCAACCCCACCGGGCCGTCGAGATACTTGCCGCGTCCGTCCGGCCCCCGGTGCGCCAGCGCCTCCATCATGCCCTCGATCAACGCCGGCTCCACGCGCGCCTCGCGTTCAAAGACCAGTTTGCCGCAAATCCCGCACATCGGTTCGTTCCCCGTGAATCCGGCCGTCCGCCGTTGGGCCGGCTCAGGACCGCCAGAGGCTGTCGCGCCCCAGCAGCCGGTTCATTTGCTGACGCTGGAAGTAACGGATCAGTTCCGGATCACCCACGCGCGGCATTCGCTTGAGCCAGGCCTTGGTGTAACCGGCCCACAAGGCGCAGCCGCCGATGATGTAGGGCTTGTCGGCGAGCCGGCGAATGCACTTCAGGAACATGAACAGCGGATGGTAGCCGGCGATGTAGTTGGCGACACCGCCCTTGGCCATGTCGTTCCAGGACCCGTAGGCGGCGCCGGTGGGGCGATGATGAATGGCGTTGATGCCCTCCAGCGTGCGCGTGCGCCAACCGAGCATGTTGGCCTTCACTTCGTCCACCGTGTCCCAGCCCGGGGCGCGGATCAGCCCGCCAATCGCCCGCCAGCACTCGGCCCGATAAATCTTGGTGGCCCCGCGCACGTGGAAGGTGGGATCAATTTTCGACTCCTCCTGCGGCACGCCGTCGCGCAGGCTGCAAATCGTCCCCCCGGCGATCCCCAGGCGCGGGTCGGCCGCAAATGCCTGGAAACACCGCTCGAAATAATTCGGCTCAAACGACAGGTCACCATCGAGCTTGACCAGAAACTCCCACGGTTCCTTCTCCACAAGTTTGTACCCGTCGTAGAACGCCTCCATCACCCCGCTGCCGGCCTGACGAAAGCCCCGGTCGGAGCGGTGCACCACGCGAATCCAGGAATGCGTCCGGGCCGCTTCTTCGGCGAGGGCGCCGGTCTTGTCCCGCGAACCATCGTTGACGATGATCCACATCGTGGGCCGAATCGTCTGCGCCACCACGGAGCGAATCGTCAGGGGCAGGAACTCCGCCTCGTTGCGAACCGGCGTGATGATCACGTAGTTCAGAGCGCGCTTCATATCTCGGCTGCCTTGCTGAGAATTGAGCTGTTGACCTCCGGGCGAGCTTGGTCCTGCAAGCCGTTACAGTTCGCCACCGCGCGAGTCCAACCCTGGCATCAGCCAGCAGCCCGGCCTGCGTGCCGGTGTTCGGGGATCGGGACGTTCGATTTGCATTCGCGGCAGGCTCAACCGCCGCTCAGATCAGACCCGGAATCGCGGCACTGACAATCCACTGAACCCGCAAAAACGCGCGATGCCACAGCTCCACCGAAACCAGCAGATGAATGTGGCGATGGAGTTGCTCGCGCCCGGAGCGGTCCAGGTCCAAAATCTCCCGCAGGCACTGGCGGTTGAAATAGCGTCCCAGAAACGAATCCCGGCTCAACAGGCAATCCTCGACAAAGGTGCGCATCCGCACCCGAAACCACTTTTCCAGCGGGTTGTCGAAGCCCTTCTTTTTGCGGCGGATCACGGCGTCGGGCAGCCATTTGCGGCAGGCGCACTTGTGCAGGTATTTGCCCGTCAAGCCCTTGAGCTTGAGCCGCGGCGGCAGGCTTTCGATGAATTCCACCAACCGGTAGTCCAGAAACGGCACCCGCAGTTCCAGCGAGTTGGCCATCGAGGTTTTGTCCCCCACCATCAACAGGTCGTCCGGCAGGCTCGTGCGCGTGTCTATGTAGAGCATCTGCGTGAGCGGATCGCGCTCCCGGACATCCACCTGCCATCGCTCCAGCGCCCGCCGCGCAAGGTGCGGCTCGGCCTCAAACCGCTGCTTCAATTCACCCTGAAAGAGCCGCGCCTTCATGTCCGTGCTGATAAACGAGTACACCTTCAAAAAGCGCGTCACCAACTCCGGCTCGCCCAGCGACATCAACCCGCGTTTCAACCGTTCCATCCGGCCCGGAACATGCACCGCCAGCCGCGCCAGCGCCTCGGTCAACGGCCGCGGCAGACGGCTGTAGAAACGCGACAACTTGATCCCCTTGTAGCGGTCGTAACCGGCCCAGGGCTCATCCGCACCCTGCCCCGTCAACGCCACTTTCACGTGCCGACCGGCGATCTGGGACACGAAGTGAAACGCGGGCGCCGCCTCGTGGGCCACCGGCTCCTCGATGTCCCGCATGTAGCGGTCAAAATACTTCACGTAGTCCTCCGGGCCCACCATGAGGCTGTGATGCTCCGCTCCAAACCGCCGCGCCAGCTCGCGCGCATCGTCTATCTCGTTGCAATGTTCCCCCTCCTCGAAACCGATCGTGAAAGTTTGCACCGGCCCGGCGCTGTGACGACTCATGATCGCCAGCAACGCGCCCGAATCCACCCCCGAACTCAAAAACAATCCCAGCGGCACGTCGCTGCGCATTTGCAGCCGCACCGCATCCTCCAGCAACGCCTGATACTCTTCCACCAGCGCCGATTCGCTCCCGTTGCGCGAGTGGCCCGGCACCCAGTCCCAAAACCGGCTCATCCGCTGCCCGCGCGCCGAAACCACCATCCGGTGCGCCGGCGGCAGCTTGAAAATGTGGCGGAAAAGCGTCTTGGGCGACGGCACGCAGCGAAACGTGAACAGCTCAATCAACGCATCCAGGTCCACCTCTCGCGGGCACTGCGCGTCCTGCAACAACGCCTTGATCTCCGAGGCAAACAGCAACCGATCCCCCACCCGCGCATAGTATAGCGGTTTGATGCCCAGGTGATCTCGCGCCATGAACAGTTCCCGATGCCGTCCGTCCCAGAGCGCAAACGCGAACATCCCGTTGAACCGCCGCACGCAATCCTCGCCCCACTGCTCATACGCGTGAACAATCACCTCCGTGTCGCACTGGGTCTTGAAAACGTGCCCGAAACTCTCCAGCTCCCGCCGCAGTTCGATGTAATTGTAAATCTCTCCATTGAAGACCACCGTGATCCGACCGTCCTCGTTGGACAGGGGTTGCGCCCCGCCGGCCACGTCAATGATGCTCAAGCGCCGGTGCCCCAAACCAATCTCACCGTCCAAAAACCGGCCCTGGCCGTCCGGCCCCCGATGCTGGAGCGCCGCCGTCATCCGGTCCACCAGCACCGGCTCGACCGGGCGACCGTCCAGATTAAACACGCCGCAAATGCCGCACATCTGACGTAACCTGTTCAGCGTTCCGGGCTGACCGCCCCACCCCGCCCCACCACTGCCACTCTCGAATCGGCCACAAGCCGATCCGAAAAACGCGCCACGCCGCTTGAACGCGACAACAACCCTTTCATCTTGGCCCGCTGTTCAGCCTGCAAATAACGCACCACCTCACCCGGTAACACGACCGGCTCGCCCCGCAATTTCGCCCTCAGATACCCGCACAACGCCGCCGCACTCCCCACCAACCACGGACGCTCCGTCACCCGATACGCGCAGCGGAAAAGAAAAAACCAGAAGCCGTAACCGAGCGACTGCATCCGCCGCCCTTCCTGGTAGCGGCCCACCAGCGGATGCGCCTTCGCCGTGCCCGTTCGCCGTTGCTCCCGCACCCGATACTCCGGAAACGTTCGCACCCGCCAACCCTGCATCCGCGCCATGACCTCCGCCGCCGTGTCAATCCCCCCGTGCGGCAACTCCCGGTAACCACCCACAGCCTCGAAACATCGCCGCCGAAACAGTTGCACCGCCCCGGCCACGCTGTCCAACGAAACCCGCTGCGACTCGTAACGTTCCCCAACCCGGCTCTCCACCATCCCGCCAGCCAGCCCCAGCATCGGATCCTTCTCAAACTCGCCCAAAACTTTCTCGAAATAATCCTCCGCCAGCACAATGTCCGCGTCCAGATTCCCGACAAACTCAAACTCCAGGTGTCGCACCCGCTCCCATCCCTGGCCAAACGCCCGTGCCTTGTGCCCAAAATCCCGCCCACCGGACCGGGCCACGTGCAGGCATTCGATGAACGGGTGGCCCGCTGCCAGTCGCCGGATGATTTCGCCGGTCCGATCCGTCGAGCCGTCGTTGACGATCACCCATCGCTCCGGCCGAATCGTCTGCCGCAGCACCGAGGCGATCGTGTCGGCGATGAACGCCTCCTCGTTGTGCGCGGGCGTGATGAGAACGTAACGGCTCACGCGGGTGTCGGAATGTTCCCCTTCTGGACGCTCAACTGCGCTTCAACAGCGCTGTCACCACTCGTTGCGCGGTGTGCCCGTCCCAGAGCGGCGGCACCGTGCCAAACCGCCGTTCCCGTCGGAGCACCGCTTCCAGGTCCGACAGCAGGCGGCGCGCATCGGTGAGCTGGTTGCTGCCCAGCGTCACCGTCACGGGTCGTTCGGTGTTCGGACGCAACGTCAGGCACGGCGTGCGGAAAAACGTGCTCTCCTCCTGCAACCCGCCCGAATCGGTCAACACCAGCCGCGCGTTCTCCGTCAGGCACAGCGAATCGTGATAACCGATCGGTTCGAGCACCTTCAGCCCGGGCTGCTGTTCCAGTTCGATGCCAAACTCCGCGCATCGTTTGCGCGTGCGCGGATGCATCGGGAACACCACCGCCAACCGTCGCGCCAGGACCTTGAGTTGATCCAAAATCGTTCGCAGGCTCGCTTCGTCATCCACGTTGGCCGGCCGATGCAACGTCACGTAAACAAATTCTCCCGCGCGCAGGTTGAGACGTTCCAGAATCCGGCTCTGGCGCGCCTGCGGCAGATTCGCCAGCAGCGCGTCAATCATGATGTTGCCCACACACACGATCTTGTCCTCCGGCACGCCCTCACGTCGGAGGTTTTCGTTCGCGTCCTCCGAGGGCGTCAGCAGCAGGTCCGCCAGCGCGTCGGTCACGATGCGATTGATCTCCTCCGGCATCGTGCGGTCGAAACTGCGCAGGCCCGCCTCCACGTGCGCGACGCGGATGCCCATCTTGGCGCACACCAGCGTGCAGGCCATCGTCGAATTCACATCGCCCACCACCACCACCCAGTCGGGCTTTTCCTGCTCGCACACGGCTTCAAAGGCCGTCATGACCCGCGCCGTTTGCACCGCGTGCGAGCCGGAGCCGACGCCCAGGTTGATGTCCGGGGGGCGAATCCCCAGCTCGCGGAAAAACACCTCCGACATCGCCTCGTCGTAATGCTGCCCGGTGTGCACCAGCCGGGCGTCGAATCGCGCCCGCCCGTCGTCGCGGGCCGTATTGTGCGCTTCGATCGCTTTCATCAGCGGCGCCACTTTCATGAAATTCGGTCGCGCCCCGGCAATCACCAGCACCCGGATCGGGCGAACCGACGTGTCGGGCGCGCGCGCGGCCCGTCCGGTGCCCGATGCAGCGGGGGTCAACACCGTGTGAATTCGAGGAGCAGACAACGTGTGCATGGGAATCGAGTTGGGTGGCTCAGTGGCCGTTGCCGTATTCGATGCGGATGATCTCTTCGATGTGATTGACGATGTCGTCGAGCGCCGGGCGCGGCTGGCGATTCGGTCCGCCGCGCTTGTCGCGCGGCACCAGGCGGATTTTCGTGTGCACATCCTCGGGCGTGCGAACGAGCACCAGGCGGCCCTCCGCTTCGAGTCGCCGATCCACCGCGCCGATTTTGCCCCGGAAAATGCTGTAAACCGGCACGCCCAGCGCCGCGGCTTCCCGGTTCATCGTCCCGCCGCCGCTCACCACCAGGTCGGAAAACCACACCAGGTTCATCCCGTCCACGGCCCGCGCCGGCACCACCGTCTTGTCGCCGGCAAACCACTCCGGATGCGCCGCGCGCAACCGCTGCTCCTGTGCCCGATTGCGCGGCAACAGCACCACGCGCGCGCCCTCGGTCGCGCACAACCGCTCCATGAGCACTTGCAGCAGCCGCTCGGCCTCCGGGTTGTGATAATGCGCCTCATCAGCGGGCGGACGCACCGTGACAATGAGCGTTGCGCCGCGCAGCCCCAGTTCATCGAGCAGCCGTTCGTCGGGCTGAAATTCCGGCGCGTAAACGTCCTCCTTGATGCCGCGATACTGGCGCACCCGGCCCGGCGCGCCGCCGGACTCGGCTTCCGAAATCGAGTCGGGCACGATCACCCAGCGCGGCGGGGCCAACGGCACCATTGCCGAGTGCTCATAGTCGTTCATCGAAACGGTCGGAATCCCCAGCGCGCGGCCGAGCAGCTCCTTGGAGCGCGAGCCGTGCGAAAGGGCCAGTTGCGGTTTCTCGGCGAAACACACCGGCGTCAACTGCAACGAGCGCCACAGCAGCCCCAGGGCCTTGAGCAGGCGGTTTCGCCCGTAATGCCGCCCGATGCGCCGGCACGGCAGGCCTTTTTGCTCGGCCAGTTCGCAAACCTGAAAGGCGTCGCGCGCGGTCAAAACCACCTGGTGACCCCGCCGCTCCAGTTCGCGCACGATCGGAACGAACAACGGCACGTGCGGCGTGTTGTCCAGGTCAATCCAGATTTTCACCCGGGGCGTGCCGTTTCGGCCCGGCGCGCCGTTGCCGGCGCCCGCGCTCGCCAATCCCGGCGCCGTGATCGTGCCGCGCGTCCCCGGATGCTCCGGTTTGAATCGCGCGCAGTATTCTGCGACCTCGCAGGGCAGCGCATGCCAGCAACGGTCGCCGTATTTCGAGCGCACGTAATCGAGCAGTTCGGCATACCACGCAGCGGGGAATTCAAAGGCCGTGGCGTCGCCCCGCTCGAAGTTGAGGTAATCGGGATGGACGTTCAAAAGCGCCAGCCCACCGTGTTCGGCCACCCAGTCGAGTTTGCGTTTCCAAAGTTCAATCGTCCGCTCGCGCAGGAACAAAAACAGCGTCGAGTCCTGCGCCAACGTGTAGGGCATTTCGATGAAGCCCTCCGCGCCGTTGCCGTTGGCCCCGACCCAGAACGGAAAAATGGTGCCGACTCCTTCGGGCTGCGGCTCAAACGGGTCCACGTCGAACGTGGAAAGGTCGTAGCGAATGCGCAGCGCCTGCTGCCATTCGAGATTGTGGAACATGAAACCGGCGCGGAACCCCACCGCGCCCCAGGCATCGAGGTAGCGGTTGATGCGCGGCGCCTGCGCCCGGAAAGTTTCGCGGCTGCGGAACAACGAGCCGTCGTGATGCAAATCGTGCACACCGACCTCAAAGCCGCGCGAAATCAGTTCCGCGCGCAACGCATCCGGCACGCGGTATTCGCCCTCCGGCACAAAGTTGAACGAGGAACGAAACCCCCGCTGCGCCTCCAACTCCATGAGCTGCCGGCAGCGTTCCAGGCCGCGCGTGCCCTCGACGTCATGGGTGAGCACGAAAGCAAATTGGCGTCGTTCCGGCCAACCGGGCCAGTTGGGCGGTGGCGTCTCGCTGCCGGGCAGAATCGGCCAGATGTCGCGGCTGCGGGCAAACTTGCGTCGCACGTCCACCCGCCGCAGCGCGTAGCGCACGTGCCGGGGTAGCCACGGTTTCAGCACGTAGTAACAGCGTTGGAGCAGACTTGAAGGCATGGCAGCGTCACTGTGGGTGTGCGCGTATCGGGTAACGCACCAAAAAACCTCCTTGCACGGGGCCGCTCGGACGGGGCGGACGGGTCAGAGCACCAACCCGCGCCGCACCGCACCGGAACCGCAACGTGCCCGCTCAGGCATCCGGTAACAGCTCCTGATACAGACCGCGCGGGATGTAAGAGCGCACCTTGTTGAGCACCGTGCTCACGTTGGCCCGCGTGCGCGCGAGCATCGCGTTGGCCCGTTCCACGGCCTCCAAATGCGTTTTCTCGGATTCCAGCACCAACAGCACCGAGTCCATCAACCCGGCCATCCGCACCGTGACGCTGGTCTGGCTGACCGGCGGCATGTCAAAGACGATGTAATCGTAGTCACTGGCGCGCAACCGGGGCATCAAGCCCGCGACGGTCTGGGCCACGACGGCCGGCAGGTGGGCTGCCGTGCCCCCGTTGGACTCGGCCGTCTTGTTACCGTCGGCCACGCCGCCCGGGGCGCCCCCCGTCTGCGGACTCAAAGCGATCTCGGGCGCATTGCCGGGTTTGCCCCGATGAAATGCAAACGCGCGCGTCTGTTCCTCTTTGGCCTCCACCAGCAGCACGTTCCCGGCCCCCGTCTCCGAGAGAGCGCGCGCCAGGCCGCGCGCCAGACTGCTCACCCCGGCCCCGCGACCGCAACTGGTCAGTGCGATGAGCTTGGGCTTGTGCCCGATGTTTTTGACCTCAAAGTCCACCAGCAACTGATCGCGCAACCCCTGGCAGTAACGGCGCAACGGGTCTTCCGGGTCCCAAAGCGCCAGCGCCATCGTGCCGCCGGGCGTCCCGCTGCTGCTCGATTCCGGCGCGGCGTTCGGCGACGCCCCGCCCCCGGGTGAGGAGCGGGGCGACTGCGGCTTGCGCTGCCCGTTCCAGCGCACGTCCGGAATGGCCATCAGCAGTGGCAGTTGAAGACGTTTTTCAACATCGGCAGGACGCTTGACGGAGCGGTCCACGACGAATTCCAAAAGGAACGCCAGCGCAAAACCGCAGAAGACGCAACCGCCGGTGAGCATCGCCAGCTTCTTGAGGAAATTTTTCGACCACATTTTGCGCGGCACCGTGGGCGATTGAATGATGCTGATGTTGGGCGCCTTGCCCGAACCGAGCGCGGCTTCGATTCGCGCCTGTTCGACCGCCGCCGCATACCGTTTGAGGTCGGCCTCGATCAACTCCTTCTTCCGCTGCAGGTCCACGATGGTGGCTTCCATCTCATCGGCTCTGGCGACCTCGGCCTGCACCTCGGCCAGGTGATTGGACAGCACCTGAATTTTGGACTCCAGAGCGCGCACCTGAACCGAGGCCGTCGCCGGGTCGAACGCGGTGGGTTGGCCGCCGACGGGTGGGGTGGTCGTCGCCACGCCGAGCAGCGCCGGAAAATCCTCCTCGAGTTTCTGCTTGCGCGCCTGCACCTCGGCGATCTGGGCGCGCACCGCTTTGACGTAGAGGCTCTCCTCGGTGAACTGCAACAGAAGGTTTTGTTCGTTGGTGGCAAGCTGGTCGAGCCGCGCACAAAGTCGCCGATACTCCGCGAGCCGTTCGCGCGGCACGGCACTCAGATTGGTGGATGCGGCGTTGGTTTCACTGCGAATCGCGCCCCGGCCCATTTCGGCCAGGATGGCCTGCTGCGCCGCCAGGTCGGCCTGAGCCTTGATCAATTCCTCGCGGATGGTCGCAATTTGCTCGGCGTAGGCCTTTCGGGAGTCTTCCAGCGAGCCGACCCCGGCCTGCTTGCGCGCCTCGGCAAGTTTTTGCTCGGTCTCCGCCAGTTCTTTTTGCAAACGGTCGGTTTCCTTGACGAACATCTGGGTGAACTCCGCCGTCGGCAGGTGCATCTCGGCGTGCTTCTTGAGGTAGGCGTTGATGACCTGCCGAAGAATTTCCTGAGCGAGCGCCGGGTCCGGATGCCGGAACAGGATCGGCAGCACGCTGCGCCGCGAGATGGGTTCGACAACGAGGTTGCGCTGCACCAGGTTGGCGGCGCTGCCCGGATCGTTGCCGCCCCCCACCGGTGCCAAAATCCGCTCGGCGCCGATCACCCGCACCACTTCTTCGGCCACGTCGAGACTGCGCAGGATGTCAATCTCGGTGTTGATGATGCTGTCGTCGGCCTCGTTGAGCACCCGCACGGGCACTTCGACGCCCTGGGGTGTGGGCGTGCGGCTCTCGGCGACGTAGCGGATGAAAATCTTCGCCTCCGAATAAAACTGCGGCGGCTTGACGACGAACAACAACAGCCCCGCGGCCAGCGCCGCCAGCGCAATGAAGCCCAGAATGATCCATTTGCGCCGGAACAGGACGAAGTAGATGCGGTCCAGGGAAATCGTCGCTCTGGCCTGTTCTTCGATGTCGGGTTCGCCGCTCATCTCATCTTAGAGTCTGCCCGCGCGGACGTTTTCCGCCAGCGAATTTCGCAACAGCCGGCCGCCGGACACGCGCCGGGCTGAAATCATGGAATGCTTCCGCCGGTGAATCCGGGGCCGCCGGCGGGCGCTCAGCGGCCGGGCGGAAGCCACTTGATGATGCGGGCCGGGTTGCCCGCCACCACGGCGCCGGGCGGCACGTCTTTGGTGACCACGCTGCCCGCGCCCACGAGCGCGTTCTCGCCAATCGTCACCCCGCACAGGATGGTCGCGCCCGAACCAATCGAAGCGCCCCGTTTGACCACGGTGGGAATGCACTCCCAGTCGGCCTCGGTCTGCAGGCGGCCGTCCCCGTTGGTCGCGCGCGGATACCGGTCGTTGATGAAGGTGACGTTGTGTCCGATGAACACGTCGTCTTCCACGGTCACTCCTTCGCAGATGAAGGTGTGACTGGAAATCTTGCATCGGTTGCCGATTTTGACGCCCTTTTGAATCTCGACAAACGTGCCGATCTTCACGTCGTCGCCGATCTCGCAACCGTAGAGATTGGTGAAGTCGTAGATGCGAACGTTGCGGCCCAGCCGCACGTCCGGCGCAATGCGTTGAAAGCGCAGTTCGGCGGCACTCATGGCGTCACTCGCGCCCGCGGGCGCACCGACGGCTTGATCGCGCGGCGGGCGCGGCCCCGGGCCTTCGCCCGGCCGTTGCGCGCGCTGCCGTTTTTGACCACCAGCCGCACGGCGATGCGTCCGTTGGCCGCCGGTTGGCCGTTGACGCGGAAGGGCAACTCGACCGGACTGCCGCCGCGACGCAACGATTCCGAGGAGGCTTCCAGAATCTCGACCAGTTGCCGGCCCTGCTCACCGTCGGACAACGGTTTGGCGCCGGTGCGAATGCAGTCCAGGAAATGCTGGCACTCCACCTTGAGCGGCTCCTCCTGCTTCAGGTAGGGGATGTAAACGTCGCCGTAGTGGTAGGCATAGTGGAACTCGCCAAACGTGTCGTAGTGCGGCGGCCGTTCCACGCGGGCGTCGAAGATGCGGATTTTCTCCAGCGGCGCCACGTCGTCGTAAACGATCATCCGGCGGCTGCCCACGATCGTCATCTCGCGCACCTTTCGCGGATCGAGCCAACTGCTCTGGATGATCGCCGTTTGTTGTTTGGGAAACGTCAGGCACATGGTCGTCACGTCCTCGATGCCCGGGGTCACGTGCGACATGCCGCGGCAGTTCACGGCAGTGGGCTGCTGGCCGATGATGTATTGGATGATCGAGATGTCATGCGGCGCGAGGTCCCACGCGACGTTGATGTCCTTCTGGAACAGTCCCAGGTTGAGCCGACGCGCCGAGATGTAGCGGATTTCGCCCAGGTCACCCGAGTCGACGATCTCTTTGATGCGCCGCACCGCCGGCGAATACAGAAACGTGTGGCCAACCATGAGGATCAAACCGTTCTTGCGCGCCAGCTCGATCAACTCGGTGCATTCGGCCACGGACGTGGCCATGGGCTTCTCAATGAAGGTGTGTTTGCCCGCCAGCAAACTCGCGCGCGCCATCGGGTAATGCAACCGCACCGAGGTCGCAATCGCCACCGCGTCCAGGTCCGGACGCGCCAGCATCCGCTCAAACTGCGTCTCGGCCTCAACCTCCGGGTAAAGCTTCTTGAGGTGCGCGAGCCGCTCCTCGTTGACGTCGCACATCACCCGCAACTGACAATCCGGCAGCGTGCGGAAATTTCGGATCAGGTTCGGTCCCCAATACCCGCACCCGACCACCCCCACTCCAATCGGTTTGTTCATGGTTGTGTTCCTCCTTGGTGTTTCAAGACAGGCTTTGGTTGCGGACAAAGTAACTTGGATTCGCCTCCGAGCCGGCCCGTTCGGCGTCGAATCGCGGCATGGCTGCCGCGGCTCCGTTTTGCGCGCCGTGCCCGTTTTGGGCCAGAGCTTTGCGGCCCGCTCGCTGATCGCGCATCTGCAGGATCAGCGCCGGCACGGTTTTGAGGATGATTTTGAGATCCAGCCAGAGGCTCTGGTTGCGCGCGTATTGAATGTCCAGACGGATCATCTCGTTGAAGGTCGTGCGGTTTTTGCCGCTGACCTGCCACAGGCCGGTCAGGCCGGGCATGGCATTGAAGCGCTCCATCTGCCAGGGCAGATATTGCTCGAACTCATAGGGCATGCAGGGGCGAGGACCCACGAGGCTCATCTCGCCCCGCAACACGTTGAAAATCTGCGGCAGTTCATCCAGACCCGAGGCGCGCAACAGCCGCCCGAATGGAATCACACGCGGGTCGCCCTTGGTGTCCATCTTCACCATCGGCTTGTCCGAGCGCAGCAACTCCTGCAAATGGCCCTGGTGCAACCCGGGGTCGGCATCCACGACCATCGTGCGGAACTTGAAACAGGTGAAGCGCCGGCCCCGAAAACCAACACGCTCCTGACGGAACAACGCCGGCCCCGGCGAGGACAACCGAATCGCCACCGCAATCAGCGCCATCAACGGCACCAGCACCGGCGACGCCACCAAAACCAGCGTCACGTCCAGCACCCGTTTCCATCGGGGCACCGAAACGGCCCGATCCAGCTCTTCGTGGCATCGCGCCGCCGAATCTGCAACCAGGTCCGCGCCCAGACTACGCGTGCTGACCGCGACGGCCTTGTGCTGGCCGTTGAAGCCATGGGTGGCGCTGTTGCCGTTGGCCGACCCGTTGCCAATCACCCGTCTTCCAAAACGGCCCAAGTCCAAATTCCGTTTCACGACTCGTTTGCTCCTGGAGCGGCTTGTCGCGGTTCGATTCTCGACAATGCTCCGCACTTGCAGGCGGGAACTGTTTCCCGCCCGATTTTCATCTCGGCCCCGGCCCGGCCCCCACACGCCTGTGTTCGGGGCGGACGCCAGGGGACTGCCTGGCTCTGCAGTCTCAATGCTTTTCGGCCCGACAACGGGCCTCCTAGACCGCTGCCAACGCCGGCACGCACTCCAGCACGCTGTTGCGTTCCACCGCCAGCGATTGCCGATGCACTTCCACCGGAGTTGGCCTCCCCAAAATGTCCAGCAACACCTGCACGCGTTGCCGCGCGGGCATCACCCGCAACACGTAGGCTCGCATGCCCGCAAACGCGCCCTCGCCCACCACCACCTCATCGCCCGGCGACAGCCGGTCTTCGACTTCCAACGGCGCGTCATCCGCAAAACATTCCTGCAACTCTTCGATCAACGCGTCCTCCACCACCGGCACCCGACCGCCGAACCGAACCAGGCTGCTGATGCCACTGACGCGCTGCACTTCGCCAAGCTGCTCCACCGCTCCGCAGCGAACGAACAGGTAACCGGGGAACAACGGCTCGACCACGCGCACGATGCCGCGTCGCGTCACGCGCTCCACGCGCAACCGGGGCAGAAACACCTCCAACCCCAGACGCGCCGCGACATTCGCCGCCGCAATGTGTTCGTGCTTCGGCTTCGTTCGCGCGCAATACCAAGCTGCTGTTGGCCCGTTCATCGCTCGATCCTGAACCGGTCTTATCCAGTCTGCGTCACCATCGGGTGAACACGCCGTGACTTCCTTGATCGCAACCCAGAGCGGCGCGGTATTTCGGCTCGATCCGAACCCTTCTGAAATTCGTTCCTGCTCTGCGCTGCGTGGACGCTGTTTTGGCGTTCATCAACGCCTATATTGATTCACCCGCGTCCGCTGAACGCAAGGAACTGGCCAAAAGTTGATTACGGACGCCCGCTCCGTAATTTTCCCGACGAGGTTGTTGCGCGCTGAAGAACAACGTGAGGCCAAGCGCGCGGGGAAAGACGGCGCCTCTGAATCATCCGCCGGGTGAAACTCCGAACGATGGCAACGGTTGGCTATCGGTGTCCATCCGTGGTTTCACCCCTTTTTTCAGGAGAGAAAAAAGTCGCTCGAGGGTTCGGGCGTGCGCGCAACAGCAACCGCCAGATCAGCTCAGGCCGTATTCTTTCGCGGCACCGGGACCGATTTGAGACACGGCCAACTCGCACAGGTCCACCTCCGGACCGAGCGTCACGCCGCCTTCGAGCTTGCGCCCACGGGTCAGGCTTTGCTCCGCGCCCTCCAGCACCAGCGTCGTGTAGAAGCCAAGCGTCATCGGACTGAACGCCACCGCGCGCTCGGCTTCGGAGAGTGTTCCGTTGCGCATCGCAAGAATCTGCTGGTAAAGCCGTCCGGGCCCGCTGATTCCGTAACCGGTCACGCGACCACCGCTTTCAAAATTTCGAAACAGAGGATTCACCTCAAAAATTCCGTCCGCGTGAATCTCTCGCAGGCCCGGGGTGTCGAGCCCCAGATCAATCAAACCGTCGGAACAAAGCAACCGGCCCGACTGCACCGTGAGCGCGTGGGCCGAGTTCGGCACCGCCCAGCCGGTGAGAATGTGCGCGACCGCGCCGTTGGCGAAGACCACTTCGGTGTCCACCAGATCAAACCCGTGCACCGGAATCGGGCGCAGGGACGGGAGCTTTTGCGCGTAGCCCGTCGCGCGCACTCGCACCGGCACCAGATTCACGATGTGCATCAGCGCATCCGCCATGTGCACCGTCAAAAACGACACCGGCGTGTTGCGCTCCGCAAAATCCGCCGTCGCAAAAAAACGCGGCTCGTGGTTCGGGTCCGCCACGCAGAGCTTGTCGAGCATGTAAAACACGGCGGCTTGCAACGTGCCGTATCGCCCGCTCCGGTAGCGCGCCCGCGCCTCCTTGATGCGCGGGTCCTCGCGTTTGTGGAAGTCCACGCCCAGAAAGCGCCCCGCGCGCATCGCCGTCCGGATCATTTCATGCGCATCCCGCACCGTCGCCGCCGTCGGCTTCGGAACCACCACGTCCAGCCCCGCGTTCAATGCGTCCACCGCCGGGCCGCAATGCAGGTGATCGGGTGTGTTCACCTGCGCCACGTCCAGTTCCACCTGCGCGAGCATCTCCGAGTGACTGGCAAACCGGCGATGCGCCGGCAGCCCCGCCAGGTCCCCAAACCAGTTCCGACACCGATCATCGGGATCAGCCACGGCCGCGACCTCGATCAACGCCGAGTAGTCGCTCCGAAAATACAGGTGCTGATAAATCTCCCGCACCACCGACCCCGCGCCAATCACTCCCAATCGCAACTTCGTCTTCAAACCATGCCTCCTGCCCGGCTCTCCCGTTCACGCGCCGCGCCCCACGCGCAGCGTTCCGGTTTCCTGCAACAAAAACAGCGCCAGGAACTCCACCGCCGCTCGAAGCTCCCCGACCGAAATCTGCTCCGCGTCCGAGTGCGCAAAGGCCAGTTGTCCCGGCCCGAACGTGACCACCGGCATCCCCGGATACTCCGTCGCAAACAACCGCGCGTCGCACGACACCGTCCAGCCCAGGACCGGTTCGCCCTTCCACAAACCGCAGCGCCGCGCCACGGCCAGCGCGTTGCGCATGGTCGGCGAACGCGGATGCCCGTCGTAGGCCACGTTGTGCAACTTCTCGTAGGTCACAGACACCACGTCGGCACCCCGCTCCGCCCGTCCGATGCGCCGCAAAAAATTCTCCGCGCCCCGTTCCGCCGCCGCGCGCAGCCGCTCCATCACCTCGCCGATGTCATGCGTCGGCACGAACCCCTGCCCGCCCTCCAGCACCAGCGGCTCGCCCGCCACTTCGCCGCTCAACCGCAACTCCATGCGCCCGCCGGCAAGCGACTCAATCCGGGCGCGCGACGCCACCAGACTCCGCACCAGATGTGCCGTCTTGGTGATCGCCCCGTCGCGCTCGCGGATCGCGCCCATGTGACCGGTCGCCCCGTGCACGCGCACCGCAAAACCGCCGTCCCTCCGACGCAAATCGTAATGCCGCGCGACCAGGGGCCGACCCGTCGCCGGGTCCATCACCTTGGTTTTGTCGCCGTAAAGCCCGACATAGCCCGCCAAACCCGCCTCCAGACAATCTCGCACCAGCGCCTCCAGCCGCGCGTCGGGCCGACGCCCGAATCGAATTTCAAACCCCACCTCCCCGCAAATGCGGCTCGGATGCTCCCCGAACGGCCCCAGAATCCCGTGACACGTCTGCACCGGACGTTGTGGGAAAAGCGGATGCCGGCTTTCGGCCCGAATCGCCGCACCCTCCTTCTCCAACTCCTCGTTCACGAACGCGAACATCTCGAACAACGACACGCCCGGCAGCGGACGCAACTCTGCCCGATACCACACCGCCCCGCGATTGGCCGGATAAATCTTCAACCCCGCGCACTCCAACACCATCACCACGTCATAGAGCGACTTCAGTTGCCGATCCGTCGCAAGCGACAGCGACCCGTTCCCGCCGGTTTCCTCCTCCACCACAAACATCGCCACCACGTTCCGATTCCAGCGCAGGCCCACCTGCGGCATGACCTCGGCCAGAACTCGCAATGCGCCCAGCAGACTTACCAACGGCCCTTTGTCATCGCACGCGCCGCGACCAAACACGACCTCCCCGCGCACACGGGGCGGGAAATACGGCGCGACCACGTCCACATGCCCGTTGACCGCCACCGCCCGGCCCACGCCCTCCGCGCCCAGCCCCGGAATCACATAGAGCAGGTTGCTTCGGCCCGCGTACGCATCTTCGGCTGTCAAGCCCTCCGGACGCGCCGCGGTTTTGGTGTGGTGCAACTGCGAAAAGTGGCGGTGCTGCTGAATCGCCGGGTTGATCGCGCGCCGTTCGGTTCGCGCCCCTTCAAAACGCAGGGCGTTGAGCTCCCGTTCGAGAATCCGAAAGCAGGCGTCCTCCGCCGCGCGCATCACCCGCACGTCGGGATTCGGCGTGGTGTTCACGCGACACAACTCCACCAACCGTTCACGCAGCCAGTGTTGGAACTCCCGCGTGCGCGTGCACGTGGCGATGGCGCGCGCGACTCGATCCCCCAACGCGCCGGCACGGAATTCACAGCGAGTCCGAGTGTGGTTCACAGCAACCGCGCTGTCGGCTGCGATCCACGCGGAATCGCGCCGCAGCGGCCTGCGAAAGCTAACCGGCCCTGTTTCGCATGCGCAAGCGAACAAACGGTTTGCCGCTTCGCGCCCGAATGGTTGATCAGCTTGCGCCGTGCTGCTCAAAGCCCGGGAGTCTTTGGTCGAGCATGGAAATCGCAGCGGCCCGCGACAAACCTGCAGATTTCACACTTGTTGAGTCCAATTTCACCAGCACCGCGTTTGAGCGCGGCGAACCGGGGCGAATCGGCCTGCCAGCGTTTCAACGGCTTGTGACTTTCTGCGAGAAGCCGTTGAAACGGCTCTGACCGGTTGGTCGCCAAATCACCGGGCTGAAGCCCGGTGTGGATACGAGGTGCGTGAAAAATGCAAGTTGGGTTTTTGACCGTGCGGGTCAGCACCACCTTGCCGTAAAGCACGGAATCCATGAGAAGCCGGCCACATCCCGGCGCATCACCTTGCGACCCGCGCCAAACACGTCAAAGGTGGTTCAGTCGCCAACCCGCGCGTGGGTCTCCAAGACGCGCTGCATCAATTCCGCGGGGCTTTGACGCCGCCGTCGTGCCTCGCGTTCGTAGTATCGGAAGCTCCGAGCTGGGAGGGAAATGGTCACCTTCACCTCGCGGAGCGCCTTTCGGACCTGCTCCGGGCTGGGCAAAAAATCGAGCTTCACCGGCGAACCGGGCAACCCAAGCCGCTCACTATTCAGCTCGTCGAGGTCAACGTATTTGATTTTGCGCTTCATACAGCTCTTTGCCCTTTCGCCAGTATCCGGCGCCAATGATACGCACCCGCCCCAACCGCCGCGTGAATCGCACGGTCAAAATAGCATCGCCCACCCGGCCCAGGCAATACCACCGCTGCTCGCGAAGACTGTGGCGCAGGTCTGGCAGAATTACCCGCTGCGGATCAGCAAACGCCTCAACCGCTTCGACGAACGAAACGCCGTGCTTGGCGAGGTTGCTTGCGGCCTTGGCATCGTCCCATTCAAAAAACTGTCCGAAAACAACTGTCATGCGCACGATCCGCGCCCGCCGGGTTGTTCGCCCACTGAGCAAGCCCGCACAATTTCCCGTGGCCCAGCTTCAGGACGAGCCGGGGGCCGGCGCTTCACCGCGCTCCGGCCGCGCGCCGAAGCCGATCCGCCGCGGCTCTGGCCTGCGGATCACCCGCCGCCGCCGCAGCCGCTATGTCCGCCTGCAACCGCTGCATCTGTTGCCAGTATTGAGCAGCTTGTTGCTCGGAGAACGCGCGACGAAGCGCCTGCTGCCGTTGCAACGCCAGAAGCGCATCCGCAGCCTTCTCGTATTCTCGCGCCCTCGCGGAGGCCTCGGCCTGGCGAATCTGCTCCAGAATCGCCTGTTGCGCAGCCAACGCAGCCGGAGACACGCCGGGCTGCACCGGCGCCGATGCCGCCGTTGCCTCCCGCTGGCGCGCATCGCTCGCTGGGGCCGGGGACGCCGCATCTGTCTCTTGCCGACCGCACCCGTTCCCTGC
>JAOAIM010000003.1:65536-65880 GCA_026414705.1 Verrucomicrobiia bacterium
CCCACAACACCCCGGAGACAGCCGCCATCGGAAACAACCGCCGCAGCACGAACGTTTTCATGCGCCGGAGACTCCTTTTACAGCCGCGTCAGTATCGGCCCAGGGGATGACCCGGATTACACCACGCGCGATTCGGCAGGTGCGCAACCGGGATCGAAGCGCCCCGCGCCCCGCGCAGCCCGGCAAACTCCGAGCTATACCATCGGCTCAGGCGAATCGTTTCGGTCGCCCCGCCGAACAACCCCACCGTCGCCGCCTTACCGTGCCGGCCCGAAATGCCTTCATCCGGGAAGCTCGACGTGTCGTTGAAGAAAAAAGGCGTCGTCTCATCCGTTTCCCACATC
>JAOAIM010000040.1 GCA_026414705.1 Verrucomicrobiia bacterium
CCGTGCCCCAGAAACTGTGCACATTGAACTCGTGCCAACCGTATCCTTCCTTCAGCTCCTTGATGCAGTTCTCTTCGTTGGCCCGAGGCCGGTAGGTCCGCCACAGTTCCTCGGCGGCCAGCCCGGTGTCGCTGGTCACGTAAGCGCTGTAGCGCCAGTCCCGATGCGCCTCCAACTCCCGAAACAACAGCGGTTGTTTGCCGCTGGCTTCAGGCCGAGTGGGCCCATGTTGCCGAACGAAAATCAACCGCCGCTCCTTCTTCCAGGTGCTCAGCGCCAAGGTCACTTCTCCGACCTCAATCCCGCGTTCGATCCGCCGCCAAGCCGTCACGCTGCAAATGGCCCGTTGCACCCAGGCACTCAGCCGCAACGCCACAATGTAGGGCTGAGCATCGGCCTCCAACCGCTCCAGAAACCCTTCCTCCCCAAACCCGCTGTCGGCCAGCACCCAGCTCAGCTTCAAGCCCCCAGGCAACTCCCGCCGGGTCTGCTCGTAAAACGCCACTGCCTGGTGGGCCGAATGCGTATCCCCGCGCCGATTCCACAGGTTGACCACATACCCGCTGCCCAGCGCCGCTTTGAGCGGATGATGGCTGGGGCGACCGGGCTTGCGCGGATTGTAACCCTTGCGCGCCCCTTCTTGCCGACCGTAGCGTTCGCACACCGTGCTGTCCAAAATCAGCGTGTCCTGGCGGAGGCCCTCCCTGTCTCGATCAACCGCACGACCAGTCCCACCGCCGCAGAGCGCAGTTGCTCGGTGTGCGAGCGGCAGAACTTGGCCAGAAATCGGGTCAACACGCTGGCCTGTTGCGGCAGCCAATCCACACCGAAACAGGCCCGAAGCGCTTCCAACCCGTGTCCCCACCAGGCCAGGTGGCTGAACCGGCTGCCGCCGTTCAGGCTGGTCAACCACAACGCCAGCACTTTGGGATAGATGCCCTTGGCGTTGGGCGAAGTCTCACGGACCGGGATGTTCTCCTGCACCCAGTCTCGGAACTGAATCTGCTCCAGAAACTTGGCCACGATGGAGCCGACTCCGCCCCAGGCGGTGAGGCATTTATGGGTGAAGGTGATTTGGACTTGGCCGACTTGATCGGCCCGGCTAGAGTTTGAGCGGTGCTTCACTTTTTTGTGCTCCTTTCGGTTTGGTTAACCAGAGCACAGTGAAGCACTTACGGCTTTATTGGCAATGCAACTGCAAAATCTGGGTTCATGGTTCGCCTTTCATCATGTGCAGAAGCCCCAAAGGCGTTCTTGCTCCCGACTTTGAACCGGGCGCCAAAAGCTGCAAGCGGAAAAACGCCGGGGCGGAAGCTCAACTCTCGCGCCGCAACAGAAACTCGGCGAGGGCAGCCAGGGCGACGGCGCGGCCTTTGAAGGGTTTCAAGGCTGCAAAGGCTTTTTGCGTCAGTTCAGCCGCGATTTGGCGGGACTTTTCCAGGCCGATGATGGCGGGGTAGGTGGCTTTGCGCGCGCGCGCGTCCTTGCCGGCGGTTTTGCCCAGTTGTTCGGTCGTCTGGGTCACGTCGAGGATGTCGTCAATGACCTGAAACGCCAGGCCGACGTGATAGCCGAAATTGGTCAGAGCGCGCAGTTGGGCGGGGGTGCAATTGGCGCTCATGCCGCCGAGCCGCACCGCGCAGCAGAGCAACGCGGAGGTCTTGCGCTCATGGATGTAGCGGAGGTCGTCGAGGGAAATCGCCCGGCCTTCGCTTTCCAAATCCTCCACCTGACCGGCGATCAACTGGAGCGAGCCGGCCGCGTGCGCCAGCTCACGGAAAATGGTGCGGTGCGGATACCGAGGCCAGCCCCGACATCGGGCGGCGATTTCAAAGGCCTGGGTCAGCAGTGCGTCGCCGGCCAAAATGGCGATGCCCTCGCCGAAGACCTTGTGGTTGGTGGGTTTGCCGCGGCGGAAGTCGTCGTTGTCCATTGCGGGTAGGTCATCGTGCACCAGCGAGTAGGTGTGAATGCACTCGATCGCGCAGGCCAGCGGCATGGCGTCGGCTTCGCGCCCGCCGCAGGCGGCCGCTGCGGCCAGGCACAACGCGGGGCGGATGCGTTTGCCGCCGGCAAAAAGCGAATATCGCATGGCCTTGTGAATGGTGGCGGGCCGGGCGGTTTCCGGCGGCAGAAAGCGGTCGAGGGCGGCGTTGACGGCCGCGGTGCGCGTTTGGAGGAAGCGCTGCAGATCAAAGCCGGAGGCGGTTTGCAAACGGAGGCGTTGGGGCGTCGAAGCCATGCACGGGCGTTGTAGGAAATGAGCGTGACGCCTGCAAGTCGGAACGCGGTTTGTGCGCGGGCACGAGGCCGAGAACGACCGGGAGACAATTGCTTCGGGATTGGAACGCCGGACCGGGCCGCGCACGCGCTCAGGCCGGGCGCAAGATCGCCAGCGCGAACGCATCGGGCCGCAAGTATTTTTGCGCGACGGCCCTGACCTCCTCCAACGTGACCGCCTCGATGCGCGCGTCCTCGGCGTCGAGGTAGTCGTAGCCCAGGCCGTAGAGTTCATCGAGCGCGGTCATCATCGCCAGCGTGCCGAGGTCCTGGCGGGCGATTTTTTTCTGGCCAAGGATTTTGGCCTTGGCGCGCTTGAGTTCCTCGGCGGTCACGCCTTCGTTGCGCAGCGATTCGGCCTCCTTCCACAGTTCGCGTTCGACTTCTTCGGCTTTCTCCGGGGCGGTGCCGGCGTAGAAGGCGAAGTAACCCGGGATCGGGCCGGCGACGTGTTGTGCGCCAACGTAATAGGCCAGACCGAGTTGCTCGCGGATGCGCAGAAACAGGCGTGAACCGAGGTCGCTGCAGGTTTCTTGAAGGAGTTCGAGGGGGTGATGGTCGGCATCGCGCAGAGTGGTGGCGGGCCAGCCCAGCACGAGCACGGCCTGTTTTTTGTCGCGCGTCTCGACCACGCGCCGCCCCTCGCGGAGGAGCGGTGGGGCCGGCAGCTTCAGCGCGGCATCGGAAGCCGCCCGCCAGCGACCGAAGGCTTTTTCCACGGCGCGCTTGACGGCGTCGGTCTGCACGTCGCCGTAGATGGCCAGCACGCAATTGTGGGGCGTGACCAGGCGCGCGTGAAGGGCCTGAAGATCGGCCCGGCGAAGCTGTTTGAGAGATTCTTCCTCGCCGAGGGGATCGAGGCCGTAGCCGGTGTCACCAAAAAGGCCGCGTCGCATCACGCGCAGGGCGCTGCGCAGCAGGTCGTCCTTTTGGGCGCGGAGGGCGGCCAGTTGGGCCTCGCGTTCGCGCTCCAGTTCGGTTTCAGGAAACGTCGGATGCAGGAGCACGTCCGCGAGGACGTCCAGGCCGGTGGCGAAATCTTCGCTGAGAGTTTCGAGGGTGACGCCAATGCTGTTGTTGCCGCTGTAGGTGTCCACGCTGCCACCGAGCGATTCGATTTCGGCGACGATTTGCGCAGCGGAGCGGCGGCGCGTGCCCTTGAGGAGCATCTTGGCCAGGAGTTGGGACAGGCCGTTGTTGGCTGGTGTCTCGGCGAGCACGCCACCGAGCAGGGCGGCGCGATACTCGACAAACGGCAGGCGGTGGTCTTCCTTGACCAGCAGCCGCAGGCCGTTGGGCAGAACGATTTTTTGAATGGCCTGTTGGGGTGCAGCCTCGATCACGCTCACGCTGCGGGGTCGGGTGCCGTTGGGCAGCAACGCGTAGAGCGTGCGGTTTTCCTCGGTGAGATAGGCGCGGGCGACGCGTTGCACGTCGGCGGGGGTGACCCGGCGGATGGCGGCCAGATAGCGCGACGAGAAGTTCAGGTCATTGGCTGCCAGCCACGAGCCGCCCAGGTCCTGCGCCTGACCTTGCATGGTCTTGCGCGTGGCGAGCGTGGCCGAGACGAACTGCTTGACGGCTTTGCGCAACTCGGTCGGCGGGACGGGTTTTTCCTGCAAGCGCGCGATCTCGGCCAGCATCGCGTCGCGCGCGGCGCTGAACTTGTCGCCGTCCACCACCGCGCTCATGCCCAGCAGGCCGGGCCCGCCGGGGCTGTAGGTCCAGGCTTCGACCTGATGCGCGAGGGCCTGTTTTTCGCGCACTTGTTGGTAAAGGCGCGAACTGCGTCCGACACCCAGCAGCACCGAAAGCACATCGAGCGCGGGCAGGTCCGGATGCCGCAAATCTGGAATGTGCCAGGCGAAATGGATATGGCCCAGTTCGATGGGGGCTTCTTCGAGAACCTCGCGCGGCGCGGTTTGTTTCGGTTCTTCCGGCAACACAAAGGGCGGAAGCGGGCGCGCCGGTGTTTGGGCGTAGGCGGCGCGGATTTGGGCGATGACCTCCTCGGCTTTCACGTCGCCGACCACGACAAAGAAGGTGTTGTTGGGGACGTAATGTTCGCGGTAGAAGGCGCGCACGTCGGCGGGCGTCACGGTGTTGAAGATGTCCGGGTAACCGATGACGGTGAAGCGATACGGACTGCGGGTGTAGGCGACTTCAAAGAGTCGTCGGCTGGCGCGGCGGTCGGGGTCGTCCTGGTTCATGTCCATTTCGCGCAGGATGACCTGTTTTTCCCTGGCCAGTTCGTCTTCCGGCAGCGTCGCGTGCTGCATCACGTCGCAAAGGATGTCCACGGCCACGCGCGCGCCGGTGTTGGGCACGTCAATGTGATAGACGGTGCGGTTGAAGCTGGTGTAAGCGTTCATATACCCGCCGGCCTCCTGCACCTCCTGATCAATGCGGCTGCCGGGCCGGGTGGTCGTGCCCTTGAAGAGCATGTGTTCGAGCAGGTGCGAGAGGCCCGCGCCAAGCCAGCGGCCCTCGTGAATGCTGCCGGACATCACCCATGCCTGGGCCGAAACCACCGGCGCGCTGTGATCCTCGCGCACAATGACCGTCAACCCGTTGTCGAGCGTGACCAGTTCGACCCCGGGCGGCAGCGACGGCAACGCGCCGTTGCGCGGGGCGGGCCGGCGCGGCGCGCGAAGACGAGACGGGCGCCCGGGGCGCTGGGTTGGCGCGGCGCGCATGGTTTCAAGAACGCGCCGGGCGCGGTTCAGCTTGCTCGAGGGTGACCTTGCGCCGGGGCAAAAACGGCTTGCGAAACGCCTCCTCAAAATCGTAGCCGTCGGCGAAATCGGCGCGGGAATCCTTGTCGGTCTTCGAGAGCACGCCGGCCTCGATGAGGTTGAAGACGATTTCGCCAAAGTCGCTACACTGGCGAATGCCCCATTCCTCAAACACCGTCAGCGTCATCGGGCCGAACTGTTCCAGCGCAAAGTCGCGAATGCCTTCGAGCAACTCCTGTCCGGTCACGTGGCGGAGCTTTCCGCCGTTGGCGCGACCGATGCGCTTTTGGGTGTAATCGAGCGCCTCGCGCACGAAAGCGTAGGCGTCACGATGGTAGCGCGCGTCCCGCGCCAAGACCTTCTCCACGGCGGCTTCAAACGAAATCTCTTGCATGTCAGTGCGTCACGGAAGCTGCGGCCGGCGACGGCGGATGAGCCGTGCGCCAGGCCTTCACGGCCCAGCCCGTCAACAACAGGCCGAGCACCAGGCAGAGAACCAGTTGCTCCTGTTTTGTCAAACGGTTCACCGGTGGGGAGCTTAACCGGCCGACGGCAGCCGCGCAATCACCCTCCTGAACCGCGCGCCCCCGATGCCCGCCCCAATTCGCATCACCACCCGGCCCGTTGCCGAGGACAGGCATTGGGCGGGCCAGAGATGCGGTTTGCGCACGGTGACGGCGCTGCGATTCCCGACCGCCCCGGTTGAGAATTTCCCACTCGTGGAATCTGCTACCGTTCCCACGGCGCTGTGGCGCGTTGAACCCCCGCAACTCGGGGTGAGAGCCGTCTCCACGGATTGCGGTCCCCTGCGAAAAAGCCGCTGAAGCGGTTTCAAGCGGTGATCGCGTCTGCACCGGGCTGCGGGCTGGCGTTACCGGGAGGGCTGTGAAATCTCCACGCGAGGGCGGGGTGCGCGTTGACGAATGGAATCAGGCACGGGCCGATCTTCGGCGGGCGCCTCGGAGCGGAAAGCATCGCGCCACGGGCCAGGTCGGCTCAGAGGTAGAGTGCATTTTTGACGTCGCGCGCCAGCACGCTCACGAAGGGGTAGCGCCGGTTCGGGTCGCGCTCCAGGCACTTGAGGATGATTTTTTCGAGCGCGGCGGGGATGTCGGGGTTGTAGCGGCGCGGCGGCACCAGCGCGTTGGGATCGAGCTGTCGCGCGAGGATTTCGTCGGGCGTTTCGCCGGGGAAGGGTTTTTGGTGGGTGAGCAGTTCGTAGGCGGCGACGCCGTAGGCGAAGATGTCCACGCGCCCGTCAATGGGCAGGCGTTGGAGTTGTTCGGGCGCCATGTAGGCGGGCGTGCCGGGGTTGCGCGGGATTTTTTTGGGTCGCGAGGGCAGCGGTTGGGCCAGGTCGAAATCAATCAGCCGCACGCTGCCGTTGCGGGTGATCAGGACGTTTTCGGGTTTGAAATCCAGGTGCATGTAGCCGTTTTCGTGCACGTGTTCGAGGCCGGAGACCATGTCAATGAGGATTTGCGCGACGTTTTCGAGCAGCAACGGGTCCTGCCGCGCGTGCAGTTCCTTGAGGTTGGAAGCCTCCAGGTAATCCATCACCAGATACAACGTGCCCTCGGCCCGACCGTGCTCGACGTAACCGACGATGTGCTCGTGGTCGTGGAGGCGCGAAAGCACCTCGCAACCGTGCAAAAACCGCCGGCGCGCGATGAAATTGAAGCGCAGGTGCGGCAGCAGGCGTCGCAGGGCAAAAGCTTTCCCCTGCGCGTCGGTGGCCAGCCAGATGTCCGCCATCCCACCGGCGTTGATCAGTTCCTGAAGGTAAAACCGTCCGAAGCGCTGCACCCCGCCTTCGTTCGATTGCGCTTTTGGCCGAAACAAACGAGCCATGCCGATGATGTTTTAGCACCAACCTGGCCGAATGCCAAACACCGGATGCGCGGCGTTGGCCGGGTTCAGGAAACGGTTTGGGATCGGGACGCGACGGCAGGCGGTGCAGCCGCGCCATCTGGGTTTGGAGCAAGCCTTGAGGAGGTGCGGCTTCACCCCGTGCCCCGTGCGCGGTCGCGGATCACGATGAGCTGCTTCATCACGTCGTGGAGGTTGCCCTGCCAGTCCCGGGTGCCGAAGGCGTCGTGGAGCTTTTTGTACAGCGCGTAGAGCTGGCGATAGACGGCATGCGCTTCAGGATCGGGCTTGAAGACGCGGGACTTCAGGCCGGTCATCCGGCGCTGGGCGGTTTCGCAGTTCGGGTGGGCACCGGCGACGACCGCGCCCGCGATTGCCGCGCCCAGCGCACAGGTCTGCGCCGAGCGCGACACATGCATCGCGCGGCCGGTCACGTCAGCGTAAATCTGCATCACCAGAGGATTTTTCTCGGCGATGCCGCCGCAGTTGATGATGCGTTCGACACGGAGGCCATATTCCTCGAAGCGGTTGATGATGGTCAGCGCACCGAAGGCGGTCGCTTCGATCAGCGCGCGGTAAATCTCCGCGGGGGTGGTGTAGAGCGTCTGCCCCACGAGCAAGCCCGTCAGCCGTTGATCCACCAGCACGGTGCGGTTGCCGTTGTTCCAATCCAGCGCCAGCAGGCCGGATTCGCCCGGACGCAACCGCGCGGCGGCGCGCGTGAGCGCCTCATGCGAGCCGGCTTTCGGGCCGCCCGGTTGGAGGTAATTGACGAACCAGTTGAAAATATCGCCCACGGCCGACTGGCCCGCTTCCAGGCCGTAATAACCCGGCAGGATGCTGCCCTTGACGATGCCGCACAGCCCCGGCACGTCGGCCAGGGGCTGGTCGGCGGGCGCGACCATCATGTCACAGGTGCTGGTGCCGATGATTTTGACCAGCGCGCCCGGAGCGATGCCCGAGCCAACCGCGCCCAAATGCGCGTCGAGCGCGCCGACGGCGACCGGGATGCCCTCCGGCAATCCGGTGCGTCGCGCCCACTCGGCGGTCAGTCGCCCGGCCGGCTGGTCAATCGTCGCGGCGGTGTTGGGCAGCCGCGCGCGCAACGCGCCGAGCTTCGGATCGAGTTGCGCCAAAAACTCCGCGTCGGGATACCCGCCCCAATCGGCGTTGAACATGGCCTTGTGCCCGGCGGCGCAGACGCCGACTTTCAGTCGCCCCGGCGCCTCGTTGCCCGTGAGCATCGCCGGCACCCAGTCGGCGCATTCGACCCACGTGTGCGCCGCGTTGAAGACCTCCGGCGCCGTGCGCTGGCAGTGCAAAATTTTGCTGAAGAACCATTCGCTCGAATACGTGCCGCCGCACTTGGCCAGGTAATGTGGTCGGATTTCGCGCGCCAGTTGCGTGATGGCCTCCGCCTCCGCCACGCTGGTGTGGTCTTTCCAGAGCCACGCCATGGCGGCGAGGTTTTTGGCGAAGCGTCGGTCCAGCGCCAGCGGTCGCCCGCGCTCATCCACCGGCAACGGCGTGCTCCCGGTGGTGTCCACGCCCATGCCGATGATGTGCGACGGCTCGAATCCGCGCACGGTCTTGCGCGCGGTGGCGACCAGCTTCCTGAGCACCACCTCCGCACCCTTGACGTAATCAGCCGGATGCTGCCGCGCCAGGTTCGGATCGCGGGACAGGATCACGCCCGCCTCTCCATGCTCGTAATTCCAGACGGCCGAGGCGACCTCCTGACCGTTGGCGACGTTGACCAGCAGGGCGCGCACCGAGTTGGTTCCGTAATCCAGGCCGATCGAGTATCTGGCTTTCATAACCCGCTCCAGGCCCAGTCAATCAAATCGAACCCCCGGCGCAAGCCCGGTCGCGCCATGAGCCGAAAACCGCGCCGCCCGGACGCGGCAAAAGAATTTTTCGTTGGGCGATGCGCCGGGTCGGATTAAAATTCGGCGCATGGACAAAGTCCGCCTGGGCATCATCGGGATGGGTAACATCGGCAAATACCACGCCGATTATCTTCTCAACGGAAAGGTCAGCCGGTGCGAACTGGTGGCGGTGTGTGACCCGGTCGCGCCGCTGGATCGCTACGGCGGCCTGCAACGGTTCACGGACGGGGAGGCGCTGATTCGCTCCGGCGCGGTGGACGCGGTGATCATCGCCACACCGCATTATCAGCACACGACCCTGGGCATCGCGGCGATCGAAGCCGGCGTGCATGTCATGGTCGAGAAGCCGATTTCCTCCCACAAGGCCGATGCCGAGCGGCTCATCGCGGCGCATCAGCGCCATCCGAAGGTGGTGTTTGCGGGCATGTTTCAACTGCGCACCGAGCCGCGTTACCAGAAAATCCGCAAGCTCATCCGCGACGGGGCGCTGGGCCGGCTGGTGCGGGTGAACTGGATCAACACCGACTGGTATCGCACCGAGGCCTACTACGCCAGCGGCGGTTGGCGGGCGACCTGGAAGGGCGAGGGCGGCGGGGTGCTGCTCAACCAGTGCCTGCACAATCTCGACGTGTTGCAGTGGCTGGTCGGGATGCCCGCGCGCGTGCGCGGTTTCTGCCAGTTCGGACGGTTTCACGAAATCGAGGTGGAAGACAACGTCACCGCCTACATGGAATGGCCCAACGCGGCCACGGGCGTGTTCATCAGTTCCACGGGCGAAGCGCCCGGCACAAACCGCTTTGAAATCGCGGGCACGATGGGCCGGCTGGTGCTCGAAAACAGCCGGCTTACCTTCACCCGTAACGAGGCTGACATGATCGAGTTCAGCCGCACGGCGCGGCAGGGTTTCGCCAAACCCGACGTCTGGCACATCGAAATCCCCTTTGACAACGCCGTGCTGCCCCACGCCATCATGGTGCAGAACTTCGTGAACGCGATTCTCGATGGCGAACCGCTCATCGCGCCCGGCGAAGAGGGCATCCACTCGGTCGAACTGGCCAACGTGATGGTTTATTCAGCGCTGCTGGGTCAGACGGTCGAGTTGCCGATGGACGGCGCGGCTTGGGAACGCAAACTCAACCAGCTCATCGCCGAGTCCAAAGTTCAAAAGAAAGTGGTGCAGGTGGAAGCGACCGACTTTGCCGCGTCGTTCCGGCGCTGAGGCAGCGACGTGGTTGCGGCAAACCGGCGGGCATGACGCCAGACTCTCAAACCAGTTCGAGCGCGCGCGCTCTGGCGCGCAACGCGCCGTGGCGCTTTCTGGCGGCGTTTTTGCGCGAGCCGCTCACCGTGGGCGCGCCCTGGCCCAGCTCCCGCGCCCTGGCGCGCGCAGTGGTGGACACCTGCCAGTTTGCCCCGCACGCCACGGTCGTGGAACTGGGGCCGGGCACGGGCGCCTTCACCGAACTGTTGCTGGAGCGACTCAATTCGCGCGGGCGGCTGCTGGCCATCGAAATCAGCCCCACCAACGTTGAAGTGCTCCGGCGCCGTTTCCCTCACTGCCAGGTGATTCATGACTCGGCCGAGAACCTGGTGGCGCACCTGGGCGGACGCCGCGCCGATTGCATCGTCAGCGGCCTGGCATGGGCGAACATGTTGCCGGGCCTGCAGGATCGGATTTTCTCGGCGATTTGCCGCGGCTTGGCGCCGTCGGGCCAGTTCGTGGCATTCGGTTACGCTCATGCCCGTTGGGCGCCGACCACGCTGCGGTTTCGACGGTTGATGTTTGAAAACTTCGCGCGCGTTGAGACCTCGCCGATCATCTGGCAAAACCTGCCGCCGGCCTACGTGTATTCCTGCTGGCGGCCGATCGGCCCGCGTGCGGCGCAACCCCGAACAAACCATGATCCTGACCGGCATCGGCGACGAAGCCGCCCACAGCGTTGAGGGCCAGATTCAGGCCACGCGCGAACTGGGCTGGCAACACATTGAGGCGCGCGGCATGGAAGTGCCCGGCCATCCGAAGGCGAATTTCCATGACCTGCCGGAGGCCGCGTTCGATCTCGCCCTCCAAAAGCTCGAAGCCGCCGGCATCGGCGTCTATTGCTTCGGCTCGACGATCATGAACTGGGCCAAGACCCTCGACACGCCCTGGGAGGTCACGCTCGCCGAGGTGCGCCGCGCCATCCCGCGCATGAAACGCACCGGCACGAAATTCATCCGCATCATGAGCTTCAAGCCCGGCGACGACGAATTCAAAATCCCGACCCGGGTCTTCGAGCGCGTGCGCGACGTGACGAACATGTTCCTGGACGCCGGTCTGCAGCCCGTTCACGAAAATTGCATGAACTACGGCGGCATGAGCTGGCAGCACGCCCTGGAACTGCTCGACAAATGCCCCGGCCTCAAATGGGTCTTTGACACCGGCAACCCGCTGCTCAATCCCGACCGCTCCAAACCCAAACCCTGGCCCAGGCAGGACCCGTGGGAATTTTGGGAACACGTCCGCGACCACGTCCTGCACATCCACGTCAAGGACGCGATCTGGAATCCGGCCAAAAACGACGCCGATTACACCTGGCCGGGCGAGGGCCACGGACGCGTGCGCGAGATTCTGGCCGACGCGTTGGCGCGTGGCTACACGGGCGCCATCAGCATCGAGCCACACATGATCGTGGTCTTCCACGATGCCGCCACGCAGGCCGCCGGCGAGCAGGCCATGCGCCGCAATTACGTCGAATACGGCCGTCGGCTGGAGGCCATCCTTCAGCAAATCCCCAAAGCACGCCGCGCCTGAACAAAACGTTTCGCGGTTTCTGGAGGACGGGAACGCAACCCCGGGAGCTTCGGCCGGGATTCCGGATTTGCGGTCGCGCCGAGTCGGGGGCTGGCGTGGGGCCGGCGACCGGTCCGGGGGCGGGTGAAGCGATGCGGCGTTTCGCGCATTGCCATTCTCGGTCGGATGTGGCAGTGAGAGCTTGAACGAGCGAGAGCACCGATGCGCTGGCGCGTTTACTTTTTCGTGTCCCTTGCGCTGAACGGGCTCCTGCTGGTGGGCTGGGGATGGTCGGTGGCGCGCCAGCGGGAAACGGCGCGCCGGGCTGCGCTCGCCGCTCTCACCAACGCGCCTTCGACCATCCGCACCAACGTGCTGGTGCGCCGCCAGTTCTTCAGTTGGCAGGAAATCGAGTCCGACGATTACGCCACTTACATCGCCAACCTCCGCGCCATCGGCTGCCCGGAGCAGACCATCCGCGACATCATCATCGCCGACGTCAACGCGCTGTTTGCCCGGCGACGCGCGGTGGAAGTGGTCACGCCCGAACAACAATGGTGGCGCACCGAACCGGACACCAACGTGCTCCAGCAGGCGCTGGAAAAAATTCGCGCGCTCGAACAGGAGCGCCGCGACCTGCTCACGAGCCTGCTGGGGCCGGGCTGGGAAACCGGCGACCTGCTCAACCTGCCGCGTCCCTCCCGCCAGCCCATCCCGCTGGACGGCCCGATCCTTGGCGCGCTGCCCGATGATGTGAAACATCGCGTCGAGGAGATCAGCATACGCAGCGAGGAACGCATCCGCGCCTACGTCGAAGCGCAACGGCAGGCCGGGCGCGAGCCTGACCCGGCCGAACTGGCCCGTTTGCGACAACAAACCCGCATCGAACTGGCCGGCGTGCTTTCCCCCCTGCAACTGGAGGAGTTCCTGTTGCGCTATTCGCAAAACGCCAGCGCGCTACGAGCCGAATTGCGCGAGCTCAAACACTTTGAAGTCACCCCGGAGGAATTTCGCGCCATGTTCCGGGCGATTGACCAGATTGATTTGCAACGGGAACTGCTCGGCACCGCCAACGACCCAAACACCGCCGCCGCACGTCGCGCGCTCGAACAACAACGACTGGCCGCACTCCAAAACGTGCTCGGGCCCGAACGATTCGAGCTGTTCCAAAAGTTGCACGACCCCGATTACCGGGATGCCTACGCGCGGGCGCTGGCCGCGGGCGCGCCCGAATCCGCTGACACGATTTACGAACTCAACCGCGCCGCGCGCGAAGAGCTGGCCCGCATCCGCCAGCAAACCAACGTCAGCCCCGAACTGCGCGAGATCGAACTCAAGAAAGCCGAGCTGGAACTGGCCCGGGCGCTCGCCCAAGCCGTTGGACAGGAACCGCCCCCGGAACCCGAACCCCCGCCCAAGCCGCCCCCGGTCAAAATCCACGTGCTCAAGCCCGGCGAGAATCTCAACTTCCTGGCGCGGCTCTACGGCGTGAACCCCGGCGACCTGCGGGCGGCGAATCCCGAACTGAACTTCGAGCGGCTCAAGCCGGGCGACGCCGTGAAAGTCCCCATCAATCTGCTGCCGCCCGTGCCCCACCTGCCGCCGCAGTGACCCGACCCGATTGAAAATCGCCAGTGCCCGCGCACCGCGCGCCGCCCGCTCAAGGCGTCACCAGATACCAGCCCCAGAGCGCCAATCCGCTGATCGGAACCATCCCTCCGATCAGGCCTCCGAGAATGCCCGCCGTTCGTTCTCCCAGCAGGCCGGTCAGCCGCCCGCCGATTTGCCCGCCCAGAAACCACCCCACCGTCGCGCTCACCAAAAACCCGACCAGCCCAAAATGGCGGGCCTCAGTCAGCGCCCGGAGGTCGCCGCGTAAAATCGCCAGGGGAATGGCAATGGCGACCAGGCCGCCCATGCCACCAAGCACCACGCCAATGATCGCTCCCAGATTCGGTTCACCCCAACGCGGTTTGTTCATCGTGTCCCCATTCACATTCGCTCTGAACGGAAGCCCCCGAATTTGCGTCGGTTCGCGGCCCGATGTCGGCCCGCGTGACCGCACCCACGCTGCGCCGAGTTCGTATCGCAAGCGGCTCGGCCGGGCAAGCGCAACAAGCCTGCGTTTGCAACCCGGGCCGATGCGTCCAAAGCGGTCAAGCGACCGGCTGGGAAGGCGCGGACCGGGCTGACGGGCGCGATGGGCAGCCCTTGGGCGGGCGGCCAATGGCAGCGGGCGTTCCCGGGCAGGTTCGGGCGCACGCCGGGGTTTCGGGCGGGGGGCGAGCCTGTTGAGGGGCGTTTGAAAGTGGTTGAAATTCCACCACCAAGTGGTGGAATTTCCACCGTGAAACGGCGCCATTTGACCCCGCGATTGCTCGCTGCCCTGGCCGATACGCCCGTGGTGTTTCTTCAAGGCCCACGGCAGGCCGGCAAATCCACCCTGGTTCAATCGCTCCAGTCCCACGGGCACGCGGCGAGCTACCTCACGTTGGATGATGCGGCGACCCTGGCTGCTGCGTCGGCCGACCCCGACGGCTTTGTGGCAGGTTTGCCGGAGCGGGTGATCCTGGATGAAGTGCAGCGAGTGCCGGAGTTGTTCCGCGCCATCAAACGCAGCGTGGACACCAACCGCAAACCGGGCCGGTTTTTGCTGACCGGTTCCGCGCAGGTGCTCCTGTTGCCGAAGGTGTCCGAATCGCTCGCGGGCCGCATGGAAGTGCTGACACTCTGGCCGTTTTCGCAGGGTGAAATCGCCGGGCAGCGTGAGGGTTTTGTGGACGCTTGCTTTGCCCCCGAGTTGACGCTCCGGGCTCTTGACGCTCCGCGATGGGCCGGGTTGGCGGCGCGAATCAGCACCGGCGGATTTCCTGAAGCGGTGGCGCGCAGTGAGGAGTCGCGTCGTCATGCGTGGTTTGACGCTTATTTAACCACCCTTTTGGAACGGGACATTCGTGACCTGGCCAACATCTCCGGTCTGCGCGACCTGCCCCGGCTGTTGCGCCTGCTGGCCACGCGCGTCATGGGGTTGCTCAACCTCGCAGAGTTGTCGCGCGAAGCAGCGATGCCGCAAACCACGCTTCACCGCTATTTCACTCTGTTCGAGGCCACGTTTCTGGCCCGCACGCTCCCGCCCTGGCACGCCAACCTGGGACTGCGCCTGGTCAAAACGCCGAAACTCTGGCTCGTGGACACCGGCTTGCTCTGCCATCTGCTCGGGATCGAGGCCGCTCGCCTGGCCACCGACGACCTGATGAGCGGCCCCGCGCTCGAATGCTTTGTTGCCTCCGAGCTCACCAAACAACTCTCCTGGAGCCGAACCCGCGCCTCGCTGTTTCATTACCGAACGCACTCGCAGCAGGAAGTGGATTTCGTGCTTGAGAGCGCCGCCGGAAAACTTGTCGGGATCGAGGTCAAAAAAACCGCCAGCCCCTCGGAGGCCGACTTCAAAGGGCTGCGGCATCTGGCCGAACAAACCGGGAAACGCTTTCTGCGCGGCGTTCTCCTTCACACCGGCCCGTCGAGCGCTGCATTCGGAAAAAACCTTTACGCCCTGCCTGTGAGCGCGCTCTGGCAATACGCGTCAGCGTCCGGGTGAAGTGCACGCTGCCCCTCCACCTTGGCCCTACCCAACAAACTGCTCATAGTTGTGCCGGTTGATGATGACGGGCCTGGGGATCGGCACGATGAATTCGCCCCCGGCCAGGATGAAGTCGCGTTTCTTCGGCAGGAATTCTTTCAGAAAGTTCCACGCCAGCAGCAGGTAGGCGTCCGGCGGCGGCGTTTTGGCCTCATCCAGAATCGGCAACCGGCAGCCCGGAATGTATTTGCCGATCTTGAGCGGGTTGACCTCCACCGCGCACTGCACCAGGTCGGTGGTGATGTGGAAGGAGTTCAGGAGCGTGGCGCCCTTGGCCGGTGCGCCGAAGGCGTGGACGGTTTTGCCCCGGCGCGCGTAGTCGCGCAGAATCGCCATCAACTCGCGCTCGATCTCCCGCACGCGCCGCGCAAACTCATGGTAGGTCTCGATGCGTCCGCAGCCCAGGCGGTCCTCTTCGGCGCGCATCGCGTCCACCGACGCGTCCACGGGTCGTTTGCCCTTGGGCGCGACGAGCAGTTCCATCGAGCCGCCATGAATGGGCAGTTTTCCGGCGTGGAAAATCTCCAGCCCGTATTGTTCAAACAGCCGGTCGAGCGAGTGCACCGTCCAGTAGGTCAGGTGCTCGTGATAGACCTGGTCGAACTGGTTGTGCTGGAGCATCGCCACCAGAGAGATGGCCTGGACGCAAAACACCCCGTCGTCGCGGATCAATTCGGCGATGCCCTGGGTGACGCTGTGCAATTCCTCCAGGTGAAAGAACACCCCGGCAGCGGTGACGAGTTTGGCGTGGCCCTTGGCGGCGATGATGTCGCGGGCGACCTCGGCGTTGAAGAAGCGCGCCCAGGTTTCGATGCCGCGGGCGTTGGCCATGGCGGCGAGGTTTTTGGCGCCGTCCACGCCCAGCGTGCGCAGGCCGTATTTTTGGTAGCAGGCCAGCCAGGTGCCGTCGTTGCTGCCGATGTCCACGACCAGGTCGCCCGGCAGCAAATTCAGCCGCGTCACCAGCCGGTCGGTGCTTTCGCGGAAATGCCGCCGCAGCGTCTCGGTCGTCCCGGAGACGTAAAGGTATTCGCCGAACATCGTCTCCTTGGGCACGGTGTAGTTGATCTGCACCGTCGTGCAGTCGTGGCAGAAGCAGACCTGCAACGGGTAGTACGGCTCACGTCGCGGCAAATCTTCCGGGCGCAACAGACTGTCGCAATGCGGCTGGTCGCCCAGGTCCAGGAACATCTCCAGCCGTTCACCGTGACAAACGCGGCAGGGCATAATTCGGCCAAAAAGTCAACGCCGGTGTTCACCCGCATCCGGGCGAACAGACGGATCCGTCGGATCCGACCGACCCGTCAGATCCGACCGATCGGCCGCCACGCGATGGTCCGTATTCACAGCGCTCATGTCGCCCCCGCGAGGCTTTCGTAGTAACGGATCGTCTCGGCCAGTCCCTTGCGGATGTCGGTGAACTGGAAGTTGAACAGGCGCTTGATTTTCCCCGGATTGAACACCTTTTTGGGCACGCCCGACCATTTGGTCGTGTCGTAGATGATTTTCGCCGGGTCGTAACCCACCACCTCGCAGATCATCTCGGCATACTGCCGGATGGTGTAGCCCACCCCGCTGCCCAGGTTGAGCAGGTCGTTGGGACAATGCTCCGTGGCCAGGTGAATGAGCTGCACCGCGTCGTCCACGTAGATCAGCTCGCGAATCTGGTTGCCCGTGCCCCAGAGCACCACCGGCACGCCCTCGCGCTTGCCCGCCAAGATCTTTTTGATCAGGTCAAAGATGAAATGCGAATCCCCCCGGTCAAACTTCGGCCCGTAAAGCGTCGAGGGGATCAGGTAGCGATACGACATGCCGAACTGGTGATGCAGGGACTGGAGGCCCACCAGCAACATCCGCTTGGTCATCGCGTAGGTGTAAAGGTCGCGGTCCGGTTCGCCGACCATGTAGTTTTCCTCACGCAAGTCCAGCTCCGGCGGGTAGGCGCAGCCCGTGCCCATGGCGATCATCACCGCCTGCGGCTGATACTCGCGCCAGAACCACAACACGTTGGTGTTGATCTGCTGGTTGATGATCCACTGCTCGCCCTTGTGGTAGAGGCAAAAATCCCCGGCCTTCGTCCACGCCGCCAGGTGATAAATCCGGTCGAACTTCGTGTCCTTGAACTGCAGCAGATTCTGCTTCTCCGTCAGGTCGCAGTTGCGCGTGTTGATGATGGTGACCTCCGCGCCGCGCCGTTGCAGGTCCGGCACCAGATGCCGTCCCAGAAATCCCGTGCCGCCTGTGACCAACACTTTCATGCGCCGTATCCGTTCAGCGGAATGATGCGGCCCTCCCGATGCGAACGCAACGCCGCGTCCATCACCGCGCTCTGCTGCAACAACCGCCCCTCGAAATCGCGCTCGCGCCGTCCGCTCTGCACCTCCGTGGCGAACTCGCCGATCATCAGCTCAAACACATCCACCGCCGGCAGTTCAATCCGTTCCGTCCCGGGATCGGTCTCCACCACCACCCCCGTCACGCGATCCGGCGGAATCGCATAGGCGCGTTCCAACTCAATCCGGCCCCCCGTGCCCAGCACCGAATACCGCGAGCGAAAATGCAGCCCGAACCCCGCGACGCACTGCGCCACCGCGCCCCCCTCAAACACCACCGTGATCGCCGCCGCATCGTCCACGCCCGTCTCGGCCTCCAAATGCAGTTGTGCCGAAACCGCCGCGGGCCGAGCGCCCAACGTCATCAACGCCGCCGCCACCGGATAACACGCCGCGTCGTAAAACGCCCCGCCGCCCCGGTCCGGGTCGAGCCGGAAATCGCCCGCCGCCGGCCTCGGAAACGTCAACTCGCCGTGAAAAAACTTCGCCGTGCCGATGCGCCCCTCCCCCAGGAGCTGTTGCACCAGCGCGTGTTGCGGATGGTAGCGGAAACTGAACGCCTCCATGAGCCGCACGCCACGTCGCGCGCACAATGCCACGATCTCACGCGCGACCGCGTGACTGCGGAAGGCGGTCTTCTCGCACAAAATGTGTTTGCCCGCCTCCGCCGCCCGCTGCGCCCACTCGTCATGCTGCGCAATGGGCGTCGAGATATACACCGCGTCCACCTCCGGGTCGCTCAGCACCTCCTCGTAGGTCCCGAATTTCGCGCAGCCGACCTCGCGGGCGAAGGCTTCCGCGCGCGCCGGGTCGCGGCTGCCCACCCGCTCCAGCCGCGCGTGCGCCGAGCGCTTCAGTGCCGGCACAAAACGCCGCCGCGCGATGCTCGAGCAGGCGATGAGGCCGAAGCGGAGCATGAGCTACTGGATGTGCTCGGCGCTCTTGTTTTGCTCCTTGTAATAGGGGCTTTGAGGATCGCCGTGGTCGCCGGTGCCCAGGCCCAGATTCTGGTGGATGATCGGCACCTTGCAATCATCCCAGCGCTTGGTCAGGAAGGAAACCGACTCGCAATCGGTGATCGCCAAAAACACGTGATACGTGCCGCGCGGGATGAAGATACACTCGCCCTTGCTCATGTAGAGGAAATACTCCTTGCCCGTCTGCTCATCTTTCTCCACCTCCACGCCCGCGCCGTTGACCAGCAGGATGTATTCATCGAACTCCGGGTGGCAGTGGTTGCCCCGCACCTTGCCCGCCTTGATGAACTGGTGCGTCCACTCGTAAATCGGCTCGGGCGGCACAAACGAAAAAATCGCCCCGCGCCCGTCCCGGATCGTGTTCAGGTTGCACGTCGGTTTGAAAGGTCGCATTCGCATAGTCGGTGCTCTCACATTAGGGACGCCGCCGGGACCGCGCAAGGCCCGTCCCGCCCGGACCTCCCCGCAACGCGCGCCCGTGGCCCGCGTTTCAAACCGCCCGGATGCGACCGTCCACCAGCTCCACCACCCGCGGCGCGTGGGCGGCCACGTGCGCGTCGTGCGTCGCCACGATCAACGTCACGTTCCGCTCCGCGCGCAGGGAGGCCAGCAGGGCGATGATCTCCTCGCCCGTGCGCGAGTCGAGGTTACCCGTCGGCTCGTCGGCCAGCACCAGTTCCGGCTGGTTGATGAGCGCCCGGGCGATGGCCACGCGCTGTTGCTCGCCCCCGGACAACTCGTTCGGCTTGTGCTCCAGCCGGTCGCCCAGCCCCACCCGCGCCAGCAGTTCGCGCCCGCGCGCCGTCGCCTCCGCCGCCGGCACCCGCGCCACGCGCGCCGGCAGGCACACGTTCTCCAGCGCGTCGAGTTCCGGCAACAGATGATACGCCTGAAACACGAAACCGATCTTGTGATTGCGCAGGCGCGTGAGCTCGCGCTCGCTCAACTCGCGCAACCGCGCCCCCGCCAGCCGGATTTCCCCGCTGTCGGGTGTGTCGAGCGCCCCCAGCAGGTGCAGCAACGTGCTCTTGCCCGCCCCCGACGCCCCGCGCAGCGCCAGAAAATCCCCCCGCGCCACCTCCAGGTCCACGCCGCGCAACACCTCCAGCCGACGCCGGCCCATCGTGTAGGACTTCGTCACCGCGCGGGCGGACAGGAACGCTTCGTTCATTTCAAACTCAACGGGCTGTGGTCGCCGGCGTCATTCGTAACGCAACGCCTCCACGGGATTGAGCCGGCTCGCGTAGCGCGCCGGGAACGCCGCCGCCAGCAGGCAGATCAGGAGCGAACCCCCGCAGATGATCGCCACGTCCGTGGGCACGATCAAAGCCGGCAGTTGGCTGAAGCCGTAAATTTTCGCCGGAAACAACTCGAATCCCGTCGCGCGCCGCATCAGGGCCAGGAACTCATTTCGATAGGCCAGCGCCAGGAAACCCAGGCCCATGCCCACGAGCACGCCCGCCACGCTCACCACCAAACTCTGGCCCAGAAACACCCACATCACCTGCCGGTTCGAGGCCCCCAGCGCCTTGAGCAAGCCGATCTCACGCGTCTTCATCACAATGAACGTGATCAGCGTGCACGTGATCCCGAACGCCGCCACCAGCACGATGAAAAACAGGATGTAAAGCATCACGTTCTTCTCGACCAGCACCGCCAGCATCAACGGGCTGTCCTCCATCCAGGTGCTGACCTTGAACGCCGGGCCGAGCGCCTGCTGCAACTCGCCCGCGACCCGTTGCGCCGCATACGGATCGCGCAGCGCCACCGTCAACCCGTGCACGCTGTCGCTCTCCTCCAGCGCGTAAAGCGTTTGCGCGTTTTCCAGCGACGCCACGATCACCGTGGCGTTGAACTCGTAGTAACCCGCGTCGAAAATTCCCCGGATTTCGTAATCCTCCGGCAAGACGGCCTGCTCGACCGTGCCGCCCTTCTGCGCGCGCAATTTTTTGAGGTCCTCGGGCGAATACACCGCCAGCCGGTCGCCCAACCACACGTTGAGATTCTCGGCCAGCACCGTGCCCACGACCAGGCCGCGCCCGCTCAAATCAAAACTCCCTGCCACGATGCTGCGCGGCAACTCGCTCACCGTTGCTTCCGCCCGGGCGTCCACCCCGCGCAACACCGGCGCAAAAACCTGGGCCGGGCCGTGCTCCGGTTGCGTTTCCACCAGCACCTGCCCCAACACAAACGGCGCAACCCCCCGCACGGCCGGATTGGTGGCCACGACGCTCCCCACCAGCGCGTAGTTGCCCATCACGCCGTCCCGTTGCCAGATCCGCAGATGCGCGTTGAACCCGAAAACCCGATCGCGCAGGTCGCGGTCAAACCCGTTCATCACGCTGATGACAATGATGAGCACCGCCACGCCGAGTGTGACGCCAACGACCGAGATGAGTGTGATGACCGAGACGAACGTGCGCTTGGGCCGCAAATACCGCAGCGCCAGCAGCAGTTCAAACGGCAGACGCGACATGCGCGGAGGCTAGGGACGCCCCCAAAACGTGTCAACGAAACGACCCGCACCGCGCGTTGCCCGTGTCCAGGGCGTTGTCAATCCCATCCGACAAATCCACTCCCAAACCAACCTGCCCTCTGTCATCGTTGCGGCGTGAAACGAGGATTCTTTCCAGCCTGCATCGGCGCCGTGTTCAGCCTCGCCGCCTCTTGCGCCCTGACCGACCCAACCCAAACCCATGCGCCGACCGACGTCGCCGTCAACCCGCCACCGTCGCGCACCTACCGCAACCCGCTCCTGCCCCACGTGAACATGGCCGACCCGCATGTCATCCGCGTCGGCAACCGCTACTATCTTTACGCGACCACCCACACCCGCGGCTACGACGTTTACGTCTCCGACGACCTGGTGCGCTGGACCAATGCCGGGCTGGCGTTCAACGACCCGCGCGGCGGCGCCTGGGCACCGGACGTTTTCCATCATCGGCGCGGTGACGGCAAATTCTACCTCTACTACACCGACAACGTGCCCGACGCCCAACCCGGCGGCCCGCAAAAACAGATCGGCGTCGCCGTTGCCACCAGCCCCCTTGGCCCGTTCACCGACAAGGGCACACTCGTGACCGACGCGATTGACGCCCATCTGTTTCGCGATGACGACGGGAAGCTCTACCTCTACTACGTGGATTTGTTCGAGGGGTTCAAAATCAAGGTCCAGCCGATGGCTGATCCCCTCACCCCGCGCGGCGAGGCCCGCGTCGTGATCCGCCCCACCGAGCCGTGGGAGAAAATCAGCGGCGCCGTCACCGAAGGGCCGTTCCTGCTCAAACGTCGCGGCGTTTATTACCTCATGTATTCGGGCACGGGCGCGGACTCACCCAACTACGGGATCGGCTATGCCACGGCCACCTCCCCGCTCGGCCCGTTCACCAAGCATCCCGGCAACCCGATTGCCCGGCGCGGCGGCAACGTTTTCGGCCCCGGACACCACTGCGTCATCGAAGGCCCAGACGGCAAACTCTGGATGCTCTATCACCAGAAGTGGGGCGAGGAACGCAGCTTCAAACGCTTCCTCGCTCTCGACCCGATCTGGTTCGACGACCACGGTGTGCTCCACACGCACGTCACGCGCGACGAAGACCGCCCTGCCCCGTCCGCCCTCGTGCGTTGAAACGCGGTGTTCGGCGGGACGCTGAAACCGGCACGCCACACGTGCGCGCTCCCCTGTTCCAATTTCCCCCATTCCTGAGTTCCTCCTTCGAGGTTCGTTGTTCGTTGTTCGGTGTTCGATGTTTCGCGGGGCGCCCGCCCGCGCTCCCTCTCCCAGCGGGAGAGGGCCGGGGTGAGGGAGAACGCGTCGTGGACAAAAGGCTATTCAAATGTTTTGCGGAGCATTCACCCTCACCCTGCCCCTCTCCCTCAAGGGAGAGGGAATTCCCCAAGCCGCGCATGGGAAACGCGATCACCCGTGACGCGCGCAGAACTCTGTTCAAAGTTCAAAGTTCAGAGTTCAAAGTTCAGAGTTTGGTGTGCCGGGGATCGGCGCTTTCGCCTCGCCGACTGCCAGTCGGCGGCACGGCAGATTACCAATCTGCGCTACGCTCCGACGCCCC
>JAOAIM010000041.1 GCA_026414705.1 Verrucomicrobiia bacterium
GTATAAGAGACAGGGAGATCAAAATCCACTGGCTGAAGGCCTGATCCGGGGCCGCCGACCGCTGGCTGCCCCGTTCCGGCTGTCTCCCCTCGGGCCGTCATGTGCTGAACGTGCCCGGGGGTGGCGGGGCGGCGCTGCTGCCCGCAAATCCCAATTCCGGAGTCGGGAGCGTCTGGTGGTCGTCATCGTTGGCGGGCTGTCGCGTCAGGCCCGCAGATTCCAACCTGGCTGATCGTCCATAGACCTTGGCTGGCGTTTGGCATGGACTATCAGTCATGCCAAAACGCGATGGAATCCTCGTGGCGCTGGGGCTGAGCGTCCGCCGCCAGCGCGAGGCCAGAAAACTCACGCAGGAAAAACTGGCTGAACTGGCTGGGCTGGACCCCACTTACATCAGCGGCATCGAGCGCGGCCTGCGCAATCCCGGCATCAAAAACGTCGCACGGCTCGCCAAGGCCCTCGGCATCACCACGGCCGAGCTTTGCAGGGGGGTGGACGCATGAGGGGGTGCGGCAAGCCCAGAAAGGACGCCTCGTCGAAGCGTCCGCGACGGGCGGCCCGGCGAGACCAAGCCGCCCGCGCACTGCGCGAAGACTCACCACCGTATGGCACAGCGGCAGCCGGAACACCGCCGCAATCTTCACCCGCCAACACTGAAATCGGGGGGTGTTCTCAGGAGGCGCCGCTTCGGTTCATTGACCTGTTCTGTGGAATCGGCGGTTTCCGAATCGCGTTCGAGCGGGCGGGCTGCCAATGCGTCTGGTCGTGCGACTGGGACAGGCAGGCGCAAATCACCTACGAGGCCAATTTCGGCGAGCGACCGCACGGCGACATCCACACCGTGGCGGTTGCCGACATCCCGCCGCACGACATTCTCTGCGCCGGCTTCCCCTGCCAGCCGTTCAGCATTGCGGGCGTTTCCAAGAAGCTCAGCCTCGGGAGAAAACACGGCTTTGAGGACAAGGAACAGGGCAATCTTTTCTTCGAGATCGCCAACATCTTGGAATACCATAAGCCAGCCGCCTTCGTGCTAGAAAACGTCAAGCACCTCAAAAATCACGATAAGGGCCGCACCTTCCAGATCATCTATGAAACCCTCACCGAAGCACTTGGCTACACGGTCTATCACAAGGTAATTGACGCGCAAGGCGTAGTGCCGCAGCACCGCGAACGTATCTTCCTTGTCGGCTTCCGCAAACGCCGCTACTTCGAGTTCCCGGAATTCCCGCGCGAAGGACCGAAACTTGAATCAATTCTGGAAACCGAAGTCCCGGAGAAATACACCCTCACAGACCATCTCTGGAACTATCTCCAAGCCTATGCGGCGAAACATAAAGCCGCCGGCAATGGATTCGGTTTCGGCTTGGTGACAGGCAAAGACATCGCGCGCACGTTGAGCGCCCGCTACTACAAGGACGGGTCGGAAATCCTTGTTTGGCAAGGCCCAAGCAAGAATCCTCGCCGCCTCACGCCTCGTGAATGTGCAAGACTCATGGGCTTTCCGGAGGACTTCAAAATTCCCGTCTCTGACACCCAAGCCTACAAGCAATTCGGGAATTCAGTTGTTGTTCCAGTTGTTGGGATAATCGCAAAGGCGGTCGTTTCTGCGTTGCGCCGCCCAGCAGATTCTCCGAGCGAATTGGTTCTCGAATTTGGAGAGCGCAACGATACGGCCGATACTTCAAAGCCAAAGGCACGCCGAATGCCTGTGAAATACAGAATTGGGAGGAAAAGGACATGAGCATGAAGACATTTCTCACCAACCCAGATTGGGATGCCCCGTTTTTCAAGCGCCTTGCCCACAACGACACAGGCCGTGCAGCTGGCCACCAATCTGGTATGGTGCTGCCTAAAGACCTCCGGCCGTTCCTTCCGAGCCTTGACGAAACTGTCATTTCGCAGATCAAACCTACAACCGACCGATATTTACACGCAGAGATGTTTTTAGGGACTGCCCACCTGACCGACGGTGTTGTCCGGTATCAATTTCAAACTTGGGGCGGGACGCGGTCGGCGGAAAGTCGGATAACCGAGGGCTTTCGGCCGTTGCGCGACCGCGCCAAAGAGGGGGACATCATTGTTTTCCAGCGTCGCGCCGATGCGCTGGACCGCTTCCGGCTGATCCTCGTCCGGCAGGGAACGCCCGAGTTTGCCGAGGTGGAACGGTGGGCGGGCGGGCGGCGTTGGGGCGCGTTGTTCTCGGCAGAGCCGCCGATGACGCAAGACCAGCTCACGCAGGCACGGAGCGAAATCGGCGAACTTGCGAATCGGCCTTTCTCCCTTCTCAAGGCTGAGGTGTCGCGGGTTGAGTCCCGCCAGACCCGCATTGCTCGTGCGGCCGCATTTCGTGAAGCTGTGCGGTCACAATACGGATGGCGCTGTGCCGTGAGCGGGATCGAAGTTGCAACGCCCTCATCGTTATTCGAGGTTGAATCGGCGCATGTTGTGCCGTTGAGCGAAGGAGGCACGGACGACATTCGCAACGGAATTGCATTGAGCCATACGGTCCATTGGGCATTTGATCGCGGGCTGTTTGGTATCTTGCCCAACAGAACGATTTACATTCCGCGGCTGGTGAAACAGATGACACAGAACGCGTTCTTGAAGCAATTTGAGAAGAAGCCCATTGCCGAGGCGAAAGCCCCGGGCTTTAGGATTCATCCCGACGCGCTTCAATGGCATTTCGAGCACAAAGTCAGGCAGTGGGATTGATGCCTGCCGTTTTCACGAAATCGAAACGCTCGGCGGTGATGGCGCACTGCCACCGTTCGCGTGGCCTCAAGAAACATCGCCGCGCTTTACGAAACAGTTGAGACGGTGGAGGTTTAGTGGCCGCAACAGAACGCAGAGAACGCAGGGATATTTTGGAGTGCGCCGGCAAAGCTCAGCGGCGACGGCGCTTTGGGATAGCGGTGGAGGTTGCCCCGGCACTCCGCGCCCTTCCAAAGTGGTGTCGCGCTCCGCTTGTCACCGCAGTCCAAACCGTTTCTTATCTCCGCGACTTTGCGCCTTTGCGTTAAGAAGAAATGGCTTACGTTTTTAGCAAACCAAAGCGCTCGGCGGTGATGGCCCGCATCCGCTCGCGCGGTTCAGAATTTGCCGAAGTAGAACTGGTCGCGGCTGAGGCCAAGGTCGTCACAGATGTCGGCGATGATGCCGCGCGGCACATCGCCCGGATGCCAGGCGAACGTGATGAGGCGGTCGGGGGGAAATGGATTCGAGTAATGCCTGTGGCTGCCGGTTGTGCGGAGCAGTTCACAGCCTATTTGCAGAAGGCGGCGCTCCAGTTGGCGGCAGTTGTAGCTCGGATATTTGCCCACGGGTCAGGCGGTGAGCACGAATTTGTCACGAAATGCCGGTGGAATCGGGCGACCGGTTTCCAAAAGCGCTTCCAAGTGCGCTTTGGCGGCTTGTTGGAAACGCAGCAGTGCCTCCCCGCGGTCGCGCCCGTGCGCATGACACCCCGGCAGCAGCGAAGATTTGGCAATCCATACGCCGTCTTCGTCCTTGCGAAGCTGCACTTTCGAAAGTGGAACGATCATGGCTGCGCCAAGATAACCTGGCACGGGTCGGGCGTAAAGAGGTCGTTTTATGCCTGACGTTTTCACCAAACCCAAGCGCTCGGCCGTGATGGCGCGGATTCGCTCGCGGGGCAACCGGGACACCGAACTGGCGTTGGCCAAAATCCTGCGCGCGCACCATCTCTCCGGCTGGCGACGCCACGTGTCCATCAGGTTGAATCGTGGCCCGTTGGCGGGGTTGAGTCGGCGCCGACATCACACGGATTCGACGGTTCAACGACCTGACCCCGCGGCCCGATTCGTGGTGCGACCGGACTTTGTTTTTCCCGAACAGCGCGTGTCGGTGTTTGTGGACGGGTGTTTCTGGCACGGTTGTCCGATTCATTCGCCGCCGGAGCGCTGGTTGCGCAAGAGTTCGATGCCCGCGTGCGCGGGCGCAGGCCGTCGCGGAAGCACGTCGCGCACGGGCAAGGCCTTCTGGCGGGAGAAGCTCGCGGCGAACCGGGCGCGCGACCGGGCGGTGAGCCGTGCGTTGCGGCGCGCGGGTTGGCGGGTGGTGCGCGTGTGGGAGCACACGGTGCAGCAGGCGGCCAAAAGCCCGAATCGCGCGGCGCACCTCATCGCACGGATCCAGCGGGCACTGGGCCGCAACGCGACGACGTGAGCCGAATAACGGCCGCCCAAGACCTCCAAGTCGTGCCCGGTGCAGGAGCACCGATCAGGGCGCACGCGGTTGATCGGGCGATCCGTCGGGTTGCAGTCGAATCCTGCGTTGTTCAAGCGTTTCCGGTTCCGGTCTCGGTGCGTTGTGCTGCGGCCGAAAGGGGAATTTTTTCGTGCCACGGAGGATTTTCCGGCTGCGCGGGAGATCGCGTGAACTGGCGTCGTGCTATGGGAGTTGTCTTGAACGCAAACCGGGGTTGTCTTGTTTCAAGCCAACGGTTGCCGGCGACGCGGTTGAGCGGGGGGCGTCAGTGGGCGGGCCGATGGTCTTTTTTTGCGGGCCGGAATGGCGGTGACGGAGGGCGGCCCGGGCGCGTTCGGATCGGCCGTGACCTTTTCAATGGCTTGGTGTTGAATGTGCTTTGTCAGAGGCGGATTCGGGTGTCTTGAACCGATGGACCCGAGCACGGCCGAACCATGAACAAGCCCCCGGCGCAGGTGCTGTTGGTGGATGATGATCCGGGTCTGCCGGAGGTGCTCAGTGCCCTCCTGCATGACGCGAATGTGACGTTGCGCCACGCGGCGACGGCGGCGGAGGGCTGGGCGCATGCGCGCGAAGGGCAGGTGGACCTGGTGCTGCTCGACCTGGGGCTGCCCGACGCCAACGGGTTTGAACTGCTTCAACAACTGCGCGCCGCGCCCGAAACGCAGCACCTGCCGGTGATCGTGCTCACGGCGCGGAATGCGACCGCCGACAAGGTGCGCGGCTTTGAGCTGGGCGCCACCGATTACCTGACCAAGCCGTTTGAGGCCGCCGAACTGCGGGCACGCATTTGCGCGGCGCTGCGGACCAAACGGTTGCAGGACGAACTGACCGCGGCGAATCGTGAGTTGCTCGCCGCGCGGCTGGCTGCCGAAAACGCCGCCCGCGCCAAGGCCGAGTTCCTGGCCAACATGAGCCACGAAATCCGCACGCCCATGAACGGCGTCATTGCCATGGCCGGCCTGCTGCTGGAAACCCCGCTCACCCACGAACAGCGCGGCTACGTCGAGACCATTTATTCCAGCAGCGACGCGCTCCTGACCATTATCAACGACATTCTGGACTTTTCGAAAATCGAGTCGGGCAAACTGGAACTGGAGCACGCGCCGTTTGATCTGCGGGCGACGATGGAGGATTCGCTGGACCTCCTCGCGCCCAAGGCCGCGGAGAAACATCTCGACCTGGCCTATCACATCGAGGAGGGCGTGCCTGAACACGTGGTGGGTGATGTGACGCGGGTGCGGCAGGTGCTGGTGAACCTGCTCAGCAACGCGGTGAAGTTCACGCCCCGGGGCGAGGTGTTCGTGTCGGTTCGGGTGCTGGCGCCGCCGCCGCCGGGCGCGCCGCCCGATCACCCGTGGCATTTGCATTTCAGTGTGCGGGACACGGGCATCGGGATTCCGGTCGAGCGGCTGGCGCGGTTGTTTCGACCCTTCACGCAGGCGGACGTTTCGACCGCGCGCCAATACGGGGGCACGGGGTTGGGCTTGGCGATCAGCAAACGGCTGGTGGAGTTGATGGGCGGCAAGATGTGGGCCGAGAGCGTGCCGGAGAAAGGCTCGACGTTCCATTTCACGCTGGCGTTGCCCGCCGCCCCGCAACCCGAACCGCGCCCTGCCGACGCGCGCCCGTCCCTGCTGGCTCACCGGCGCGTGCTCATCGTGGATGACAACCCGACCAACAACCGCATCCTGGCCCATCAGACCGGCCGTTGGGGCATGACCGCCCGTTGCGCGCGCTCCGCACACCAGGCGCTGGAGTGGTTGCGCGCCGGCGAGCGTTTCGACCTGGCCGTTCTGGACATGCAGATGCCGGACATGGACGGTCTGATGCTCGCGCGCGAAATCCGTCGTCTGCCCGGTTGCGACGCCCTGCCGCTGGTCATGCTCACGTCCATGCCGTTGCAAACTCAAAAGCCCGAATTCGCCGCGCTGAACTTCGCGGGCTGTCTCACCAAACCGATCAAGCCGGCGCAACTGCTCGAAACACTCGTGCGCATCGTTTCGGGCGCGGCCCGAACGCAAACGGCTCAACGCGCGCCCGGCGCGGCGCGGCTCGATCCGGGCACCGCCGGACGCATCCCGTTGCGCGTGCTTCTGTGCGATGACAACGCCATCAACCAGAAGGTTGCCCTGCGCATCCTCCAACAACTCGGCTACCGCCCCGACGTGGCGGCCGACGGCAACGAGGCGCTGACGCGGCTCGACGCGCAACCGTATGACCTGATTTTCATGGACGTGCTGATGCCGGGCATGGACGGTCTGGAGGCCACACGCCAGATTCGCCTGCGCCAGCGCCATCCCGAGCAGTTCCCCAACTACCGCGATCCGATCGTGATCGTGGCGATGACCGCCAGCGCGATGCAGGGCGACCGCGAAAAGTGCCTGGCCGCCGGCATGGACGACTATCTGGCCAAGCCCATCCGGCCCGAAGACGTGCGCGGGGTGATTGAAAAATGGGGTGAAAAAATTCAAGCTGCCCGCGCCAACATGAACCCGAATCCTGACGCGGCCGAGTCCGCGGCCAACGCCCGCGCAACGCCCGCGGCCCACACCAGCGGGTCAGCCGCGCCCGACGGAGCGCCCGCTGGCGCGCCGCGCGCCACGGCACCCGACGTGCCGCCGGTGGACATGGAGCGGCTGAACGATTTCACCGACGGCAACCCGGAAAACCTGCGCGAACTGGTGACGCTCTATCTGCAACAGACCAGCAGCCAGATCGAGCAACTCGAGGCGGCCATTGCGGCGCAGCGACCGGACGAGGTCCGGCGGCTCGCGCACAGTTGCGCCGGGGCCAGCGCCACCTGCGGCATGAAACGGCTCGCGCCGATGCTCCGCGAGCTGGAACAACTCGGCCTGGAGGGCCGGCTGAGCGCCGCGCCGGAACTGTTTCAGCGGATCGTGGCGGAGTTTCAACGCATTCGTGAGTTCCTCGAGCCGCACCTTCAAGCGGGCCAAACGGTGGCCTCCTCCCGCGCCTCATGAAAAAAATCCTGTTCATCGAAGACGACCAGATCGTCGCCAACGCCTACCGCAACAAGCTCACGGCGGAAGGTTACCGCGTGGAGGTGGCGCTCGACGGCGAGGTTGGGCGCGAGCTGGTGCGGTCGTTTCAGCCGGATGCGATTTTGCTCGACCTGATGTTGCCGAAAGTGTCGGGCCTGGACCTGTTGCGCGAAATCCGCTCGCAGCCGGGGCTGGAACAGGTGCCGGTGATTGTGCTTTCGAACACCTATCTGAGCAGCATGGTGCAGGCGGCCTGGAAAGCCGGTGCGACCAAGTGCCTTTCCAAGGTCAACTGCACGCCCCGGCAGGTGCTGGAGGTGATCCGCTCGCTGGTCGGTCGCAACGGGGAGGCGGCCCCGGCGGTTGCCAGCCCCCCGCCTGCGGCGACCGAGGTGGCGAGCAGCCCGGCTTCACCGGCTGCGGTCTCCCATCCGGTCGCGTCCGCGCCGCCGGTTGCGGAAACGCCGGCGCCGGAAGCGCTTCAGCAGGCGTTTTTCAAGGAACTTTCCGGCGCGCTCCCCGCGTTGCGGCAGGCGCTTCAGCATGTCATTCGCGCAACCGAGGCCGAAGCGCGCACGCCGCAGCTCCAGGAGATGTATCGGCGCGTGCATGGTCTGACCGGCGGGGCGGCGCTGGCGGGACTGCCGGTGTTCGCGCAGGTGGGTGACGCGTTCGAGGCGCTGCTCAAGGAGCTGTGCGACAAGCCGCACAACGTCAACGCCTCCACGCTGCGCACGGTCGCCTCCGCCGTGGATTTTCTGGGGGTGCTGCTGGAGCGCGGCGTCGTGACCGCCCCGCCCGAAGCGCCGGGCGCCAGCATTCTGGTGGTGGACGACGACACGATTTCGCGTCGAGCGGTGACCTACGCGCTGGACAAGGCGCGGCTCAAATCCGTGGCGGTGGATCACCCGGAAACCGCCTTTGATCTGATGCTCCAACGGCAGTTTGATCTGGTGATTCTGGACGTGAACATGCCGGGGATGAACGGGTTTGAGTTGTGCGCCAAGCTGCGGACGCTCTCGAAGTATCAGAAAGTCCCGGTCATCTTCGTGACGGCGCTCAACGACTTCGAAAGCCGTGCCAACTCCACCATCAGCGGCGGCAACGATTTCATCGCCAAGCCGTTCTTGTTCGTCGAACTCGCCGTCAAGGCGCTCATCTACGTGCTCCGCGCCCGGCTCGAAACGCCCGTGGCGAGCTGACCGGGTCGAGACGTTCGTCACCCGCGCGCCGGGGTGTTTTCGCGGTCCGGCAGACCGGCGGCGGCGTCGTGCGTTGTCGCCGCGTTGGGGCGGGTCCTGGAAAATCACTTGCTTTTTCGCCGGGCCGGGCGCCGAATCCGGTCAAACCACAACACAGCAGGCCCTATGTTGAAAAAAATTTTTGGTCCCGGGGAGGATTCGGCGTGGACGCATTTTGCGTTGCTGGTGCTGCGGGTGTGGCTGGGCATCACCATGCTTTCCTGCCACGGCTACGAAAAACTCGTCAGCTTCGGCAAAAAGGCCGACAGCTTTCCCGATCCGCTCGGCGTGGGACACGCAACGAGTCTGGCGCTGGTGGTGTTGGCCGAGTTTTTCGGCTCGCTGCTGCTGATTTTGGGACTGCTGACGCGCCTGGGCGCGCTGGTGCTGGCGATCACCATGGCCGTGGCGTTTTTCGCCGTTCACAAGGGCGCGCTCAGCGGCCCGCAGAGCGGCGAGCTGGCGTTCATTTACCTGGCCGGTTACGTCACGTTGTTCTTCGCCGGTCCGGGCCGGTTCTCCGTGGACGGTTCGTTGTTCGGGCGCGCGCCATCCCGAGCCGCGTAGCGCGACACGATCCTGAACTCAAACAACCCCCACCGGGCAAGGCGCAGGTTCGCGCGCGCCCGGTTCGAAGCGCAGGTTTCCAACCCGCCGACTTGAACCGCCCGGGGAGTGGCCACAGCGATTGCCGAAGCGCGGCCCCGGCAAGTTCAACGGGCAGCGTGAGTGGGCACAAGCGAGCCAAGCGCCGGCTTCCAGTCCGGAGGTTGCAAGACCGGACATGAGGACCGGTGGATTGGCAACCGGCGATACGGCCGAGTGGTCGGCTGCACTGCGGAGGAAGTGGGTGGCGCCCGTGGCGGATTGTTCGAAAAGTCCGCGCTCGCGGCTGCGGGGGGTGGCGCGCTACTTTTGCAGCGATGCGCAAGCGAGTGGTCAACAGCGGGCTGATGGGCTGTCGAGGCGGCGTGATCCTGCGGCAGATGCTGGCCATCTTGCTGGCTGCGGTCGCGCTGGGCTGGGTCTATAACAAGACCAGTCCGCTGGGCGTGCGCGCGCCCAAACCCGATTCCGGCCGGGTCGCGCCGGGGCCGGCCACCAATGCCCCGCGCGCCAACCCTGTTCCCGTCGCTCCGGCTGCGGCCAACCCCGTGCCGCGCGCGCCTTCACCCGATGTCGCCAGCAGCAACACCGTCGTTCCCGCTCCGAATCCGCGCGTCGGGTTGCGGTGGGTGGAGGTCAAGCCGCTCCTGGAGTCGGGACGGATCGTGCTGGTGGACGCGCGGGCGAAGACGGCGTTTGAGGCCGAGCACATTCCGGGCGCGGTGTCGCTGCCGGCCAACGCGCCGCCGGAGGAATTTGTGGCTTTTGCGATGAAGTATCCGCAGACGACGCCGATTGTCGTGTATTGCGGCGGGCCGGACTGCGATCTGTCGCATCAACTGGCCGAGAAACTGCGGGGCGACCTGGGCTACAGCGACGTGCAGGAGATGCCGGGGGGCATAGTGGAATGGCGCCTGGCGGAGGCCAAGTCGGGCGCGGTGCCGGCGCGTTGAGAAACCACGAAAGACTCGAAACACACGAAATGAACGGCGGGGAAATGGTGCGCCGTGGCGGTTGGGAGTCCGCCCGGCGTGAGCCTGTGGGGGTCGGGCGGGGTGAGTTTTTCGAGTCGTTTCAGGCGGTTCGGGATTGAAATCGTTTTGTCAGCGATGAGGAAGCTGGTGCGATGGATTCTGGGCGCGTTGCTGGTGTGGGCGGCGCTCTCGAAGATCGCCAATCCGCTGGAGTTTTACAGCGGCGTGGCGGCGTATCAGGTGCCGTTGCCCGGTTTTGCGCTGCGCGCGACGGCGGTGGTATTGCCGTGGCTGGAATTGATTTGCGGATTGTTGTTGCTGGCAGGGCTGTGGACGCGCGCGGCAGCGGCCTGGGCGCTGGTGTTGTTCGTGGTTTTCACCGTGGCGACGGGGCAGGCCTGGGCGCGCGGTCTGGAGATTTCATGTGGGTGCTTCAACCTGGAGGCGTTGGGGCTGGGGGCGGGTCGGATGCGCCCGCTGGTGGAGATGTTCGAGTCGGTGGGCTTTGCGTTTGTGCGCGCGGCGGTGCTGGCGCTGGGAGCGGTTTACGTGTTGCGCGAGGGTGCCGCGCGGCCCTGGCGGGCGCGAGAGGGAACCGTTTGAAGGTCGAGGGACCCCGGCGACAAACAGGTTCACTTTTTTTCACATAAGTTTCTTGAGTTTCCGGGTGGGGTGTGCGACGATTGCCGCGATTCGTTTAACCCCAAACCTGAAAAATCCATGCCTCGCACCCCAACCCACCCGGCTTGTTTTCTCCTCGTTCACGGTTATCTGCTGCAACGCTTCCGGCACGTCACGGCGCCGTTTTGCCGGATGCTGTCCCGCAGTTGTGCGCTGGTGGTACTGGGCTTGAGCCTCGGCAGCACGCCCCTGCGCGCGGGTCTGACGGTGGACCTGCACACCTACCGGGGCCAGTGGGGCTTCGTCACCTACGGCTGGTTGAGCACCAATGCGCTCTCGCCCGCGCCCGCCTTCGGCCACTATTTGATCCGCTCGCCCCATTACCCGACCAACGGCTCGGTGTTGCAGTATGAAATGGGGGCTGCGGGGCTGACCTTCCTGTGGGGCAGCGGCGCCGGGGTCAGCACGTTTAACGAATTCATGGTCGGATTGACCAACGGCCCCTGGACAATCCAGTTCACCAACAACACGACCACCAACGTCTATACTTTCACTGTCACGGCCACCGGGCTGTCGAGCAATTTGCTTCGCCCACCGATCATCACCTATCCGCAGGATGGCGATCCGGATGTGCCGTCGAATCCGACGTTCACGTGGACCGAAGGGCCGATTGGCTGGCACGGCACGTTGGAGGTGGAACTTTATGGCAGCCAGTTCAACTTTAATCAGTTCGACAGCCTTTCGCCGACGCAGACGAACTGGACCAGCCCGGTGCCGCTGCCACCGGAGAATTACAACTTTCACGTCACGTATCGGAGCAACGCGACGCCAACGATCGTCGCGTCCACGCCCCTGGACGGGGCGATGAACCCGCTGGGCGGCTGGGTTTCCACCGCCAACATCGAGGTCAGCGACAGCACCTATTTCACCGTGGCGCCGCCCGGCAGTCCGGTGGGGCAGGTCGGCCTCATTGCCCATTATCGGTTTGATGATGCGATGAACCTGGGGTTGGACAGTTCGACCAACGGCTTTGACCTGAACGTCGGCGGCGCCTGGAACAGCGGCACTGTCGGATACGACACCAACGCGGTGGCCGGGCCGGGCGCGGCCCTTTTCAGCGCGCCGGACACCGCCAGCGGCGCGTTCCTGAGCTGGAATCCGACGCCCGCGGCGATCCTCTCGACGCTGGCGAGCAACTTCTCGGTCTCGGTTTGGATCAAAACCACGCTGTTGATCCTGCCGTCGGACTCGCCGCCGGCGGAGATGGGCATCGTGACGGCGGACGTTCTGGGAGTGACCAACGACGTGACGCCGGTGGCACTGGGCGCCGGTCAGGTCGCGTTCAACACCGGGGGCGATGCGGATCATACGACGTATTCGTCGTCCGGCGTCGCGGATGGCGTTTATCATCACGTCGTCGTGACGCGCGATGCGCTCAACGGTCGGAAACGGATTTACGTGAACGGCGTTTTGGAGGCCAGCGAGTTTGGCCAGACGGGGCTGCTCAACGCGCCGCAGTTGGCGGCGTTGGGTGCGTTTCTGGATGCGAGCGAATCGAACCCGGCGGCGGCCACGCCTGGCAACGGTTACGACGGCTGGCTCGATGACGTGCAAATTTACGCGGGCATCCTCAGCAGCAACCAGGTCGCCTTCCTGTATGCGCATCCCGGCCAGGTGGCGCCGTCGGAGACCAATCCGCCGGTTGAGGTGGAGTTGGAACTGAGCATCACGCGCCATCGGTCGCACGACCTGAGCGAGGGTTACATCTGCTTTCCCACCCTTCTTGCGGTGTCCCCGCCGGCTGTTACGCAGCACGCGGTCAAATCCCCCACCGAAAAATTCACCGGCACCGAAAACAGCGCCAGTTCCCTCATCCTCGGTTCCCTGGCGGAGGTGATTGAGGAATGCACCAACGGCCTCTGGAAGCTTTACATCAACGAGGGCCATCCGAGCGAGCGCGTCTTCACCTTCAGCGTCACGATCACGAATCTCAGCACCAATCTGCTGGCGCCGGTGACGATTCTTTCCCCCGCCAACGGCAGCGTGAACGTGCCGACCAACGCGGCGCTTGCCTGGAGCGGCCCGACCGGTTTCAACGGCGTGTTCGCCCAGACATACCGACTGCCCTACACCAACGTGGTGAGCACCAACATGCCGGGCACGGCGACCAACTGGCCCGCACCCCCGCCGCTCAATCCCGGCACCAACCGCCTCTACGTCAACTTTTACAGCAACAACTACCCCCACGTGAGCTTCACCCTGCCGGTGGACACCAACAACCTGCCCCTGGCCGCCTGGAGCACCATCGTGCATCTGAACTCGCGGGCCACCTCGGAGTTCGTCGTCAGCACCGGGCCCACGCCCGTGCAATTGATCAACCCGCTGCGGGTGGGCACGAACTTCCAGTTCCAGTTCCTCTCCCAGCCCGGACGCAGCAATCTGGTGCAATCGCGCACCAACCTGACAGTCGGCACGTGGGTCAATCGCACCAGCATCCTGGGCGACGGCACGATCAAAACCGTGGTGCTGCCGATGAGCGGTCGGCCAATGGAGTTTTTCCGAATCCTGACCCAATAGGCGCGCTCCGCCGTTGGCTTTTGGGCCGAGCGCGAACCGTTTTCGGCGTTGGCGTTGAGGACTTGGGGCTTACGCGGTTTTGCGCGCGCTGACGTTCAGGAACTCCACGCCCACCTTGCGCAGCGCGTAACCGGTCTCGCGCAGGAAGCTGCCGTAGCAGGTCATCCAGTGGAAACCTTTCATCTCCTGGAGCAGCGCGTCGCAGTCGCCCTCGATGCGCACGTCAATTTGCGAGCGGCAGATGTCCAGGAACGGGTTGCCGATGATGCGGCCCTCGAAGCCGACCCATTTCTTGCAGGCGAAGTCGGGCACGAGGTTGGTGCAGACCTGCCCGATGCGCATCTCGACCTTGGGCGCGGCGCCGTAATCGGACTCGAAGTGGGTGTAAATCTTCGTCCGCTCGGGGTGTTTGCCGTCCATTTTGCGCGGCGCGGTGCAGTGGGCCAGCGTGACGACGTTGCCGTGCGGCGTGGTGGGGTCGTTGAGGAACACCGGCAGCCCGGAGATGTAGTGGAGCAGGATGCCGGAGGGAATGACCACGAAGTCCGACTCGCAGAATGCCAGGTAGCCCTCGTCGTTGAGAAAGCTCAGCGGCATGCAAGCGGTGGTTTCGGAAATGGGCATGATCGTGCCCATGCAATGGTGCACCGTGATCGCGTCGGTCTTCGCCTCGTCCATGATGTCCTTGAAGACCTCGTTGAGGATGAAGGCGTTGACGAGGAACGGTCGAGCCGTGTGCAGGGAGACGCCGCGCTCGCGCAGCAGGCGGCGGGTGTCAGCCTCGGCCTGCTGTTGCAGGCGAGCGTCGCTCTTCGCGGCCTTGAGGCGCGGCGCCAGTTCGGAATACGGGAAGTCCACGATGTCGAGTTTCCACACCGTGCGCGCGATTTGCGGAGCTTTTTCGGGCATGCCGTGTCCCCATCCGCCCGCGCCGCCGATGGCGACGATGCGTTTGCCGAGTGTGTTTTTGAGACCGTGCAACGCGCGCAGTCGCCACAGCATCTCGGTGTATTCGTCCACGACCAGATCGTGCACGTCCATGCCCGGCTGGCCGTATTCGTCCACGGCTTTGCGCAGAAAATGCGGATGCGCGATTTCATACCACAGATAGACCGGGCCGGGGCTGTGGCGCAGGAACATGAGGTTGAACCGGTCCGGGCGCGTGAGGGTTTCGAGCGTGTCGCGCCACGCGCCCGCGGCATAGATGATCATCACGTCGTAATCGCCCTGCGCCAGCGGTTTGGCCTGCTGCGGATTCGCGGCGGTGGCGACCGGCGCGATGTCGAGCGGGAACGGGGCCGTGGCCTTCAGCTTGGCCAGCTCGGCGTGGATGCGGTTTTGCTCCGCCTCGACGTCGGCCCGGGTTTGAATGCCTCCCCAGCCGCGCCAACTGGTCGCTTCACGACGCTGCGGCAGCCCGTAGGTGAGCACCGGTTGGATTTTGAGCGGCTTAATGATGCGACCGGGACGCGCCTTGCGGGGCGGGGCGTCCGCAGCCGAGAGGTCTGGTGTTGGCAGCGCCATGACGCCGGCCGTGGCGGCGCCGACGCGCCAGAGAAACTGTCGGCGGTTCAGACCGTCGGGCAACGGTGACGGCGCGTGGCCGGCACAGCAGGAGCAATTGCAGCGAGGGAAGCAACCCATCGAGTTCATAACGCGCTCAGAGTTTGTGGCGGGCCGAAGGGGGGGGGGGGGTTTTTCCCGCCGCTCTGAGGAATTTCTATTGCGGGCTGAAACCGCGCGCAAGGCTTTTCCCGGTCGTTTGGCGAAAGGGCGCAACTGACCTAAAACAGCCCGAAGCCGCGCGGGTCAAAACTGCAACGGCTTGTCGCCGTGCAACAGCCCGACGCGCGCGGGCGGGGCAACCCCCCGCAAGCGACTCCGCCGAACTTCGCCGGCGGGTGAAACTGAATCGAGCGGGTCAGCCCACGCCCATCGTGAGGAGGAACTCGATGTTGCTCCGGGTCTTCTTGAGTTTGCCCAGGAGCAGTTCCATGGCTTCGACCGGCGGCACGCCGGTGAGCGCGCGCCGCAACAGGACGATTTTTTGATACTCGTCCGGGTGATAGAGCAGTTCTTCTTTGCGGGTGCCGGAGCGTTCGATGTTGATGGAGGGGAAGATGCGCCGGTCCACCAGCGCGCGATCCAGGTGCACCTCCATGTTGCCGGTGCCCTTGAACTCCTCGAAGATCACCTCGTCCATGCGCGAGCCGGTGTCAATGAGCGCGGTGGCCATGATGGTGAGCGAGCCGCCCTCCTCGATGTTGCGCGCGGCGCCGAAGAAGCGCTTGGGCTTGTGGAGCGCGTTGGCGTCCACGCCGCCGGAGAGAATCTTGCCCGAGTGCGGCTGGATGGTGTTGTAAGCGCGGGCCAGGCGGGTGATCGAGTCGAGCAGGATCACGACGTCGCGCTTGTGCTCGACCATGCGCTTGGCTTTTTCGATGACCATTTCGGCGACCTGCACGTGGCGTTCGGGTGGTTCGTCGAACGTGGAGCTGATAACCTCCGCGCCGCGGCAGGTGCGTTCCATGTCGGTCACCTCCTCCGGGCGCTCGTCAATGAGCAGGATGAACAGATAGACCTCCGGGTTGTTCTTGAGGATGGCATTGGCGATTTTCTGGAGCAGGACGGTCTTGCCGGTGCGCGGCGGGGCGACGATCAGGCCGCGCGTGCCCTTGCCGATGGGGCAGACCAGATCGAGCACGCGCGTGGACAATTCGTCGGCCGTGGTTTCGAGAATGAACCGCTTGTTGGGGAACAGCGGCGTGAGGTTGTCAAAATGCGTCTTTTGCTTCGCCTTTTCGGGGTCTTCGCCGTCTACGGCTTCGACCTTGAGCAGGGCGAAGAATTTTTCCTTTTCCTTGGGCGGACGAATCTGGCCGGCGATGACGTTGCCGGTTTGAAGGTCGAAGCGGCGGATTTGGGACGGCGAAACGTAAATGTCCTCCGGGCAGGGGAGATAGTTGAAACTCTGTGAGCGCAGGAACCCGAAGCCCTCCGGCAGGACTTCAAGCACACCCTCGGCAAAGAGCACGCCGGCGGCCTCGGCATTTTTCTGCAGGATGTGGAAGATGATCTCCTGCTTGCGCATCGTGCCGTAGTTCTCGATGCCCAGTTCGCGCGCCATGGCGTTGAGTTCGTTCATGGACATCGCCTGCAGCTTGGCGATGTTGACCTGGATGGGCGCGATTTTGTCCTTGCCCGGCTCGGCGGTGGGTGCGGGCGCGGGGGGCTTGGGTTCGACCGTCGTTTCAGCCGCCTCGACGGCAGTGTCCACCACCGGCGCCTGCTCGGTCGCCGCTTCGGCGGATTTGCTGCGGCGGGTGGGCTTTGGGGCCGGGGGCGCTTCGGGCGCCGGCTCCGCGGGTGGCGGCTCGGCCACGGCCGTGGCGGTCAAATCCACATCTTCGGCCTCGAATCCCTGATCGTCCGGGGCGGGGGCCGGTTTGGCGTTTCGGGGTTTACCCCTTTTTCCAGTGCCTTTGGGCATAACTCAAAGCTGGTTGAAATGTTCCATCGCCCTGCGTGTTCCTGAAGCCTGGCCTGCGATGGCTTGGACGGCCAATGAACTCAAACAGTTCAATCTGGGATGATTCACACCGCGCAGGCGCCGTCGCGCCGGGGCTGGCTTGCCGGAAGAGTTGGCCTCTCGCCCCGGCAAGGGAAACCCGCAGTTCTCGATTGGACAATGGCGGAAACCCGCGCCGCTGTCAACTTTTCCACAAACCAAAATCCCGCTGCCCGAACCGGCGCCATGGTCGTCGCCGCCGCGGTTGGGTGGGAGAGTCGTTTCGCAAGACCGGCGTCCTGCCTCCAAACTCGACAAGCCCCGGCACCTTCGCATTCTACGCCCATGCAAGTGCACTTCTTCGGGGCCGCGCGCACCACCACCGGCTCGATGTTCCTGCTGGAAATCAACGGCCAACGGCTGCTGCTGGAGTGCGGTCTGTTCCAGGGGCGCCGGGGCGAATCCATCCTGCGCAACCGGAACTTTCCGTTCGACCCGCGCCGGCTCGACGCGGTGGTGCTGAGCCACGCGCACATTGATCACTGCGGCAACCTGCCGAATCTCTGCCGCCAGGGCTACGAGGGCAACATCTACTGCACCTTCGCCACGCGCGACCTGGCGAGCATCATGTTGGAAGACTCAGCCCACGTGCAGTTGGACGACGCGGCGTTCGTGTCCAAGCAGCGCGCCAAGCAGGGCCTGCCGCCGGTCGAACCGCTCTACACACCCACCGAGGCCGAAATGGCCATCCGCCAGTTCGTCGCCTTCAACTACAACCGCCCTTTCCGCGTGCTCGACGGGGTCACGGTGACGTTTCGCGACGCCGGGCACATTCTCGGTTCCGCACAGGTGGTGCTCGACATCCGCGAAAACGGGCGCGCGTTCCGTTACCTTTTCAGCGGCGACATCGGACGTGGCAACGACGACATCCTCCGCGACCCCGAAGTCATCGAGAACGTGGATTTTTTGCAGGTGGAGGCGACCTACGGTGGGCGGGTGCATTCGCCGCGCCAGGACGTGGACGAGACGGTCTGCAAACTGGTGTGCGACACGTTGCAGCAAAACGGCAAGGTCATCATCCCCGCCTTCTCGGTCGGGCGCACCCAACAGATCGTTTACACCCTGCACCAGTTGACGCTGGCGGGCCGGTTGCCGCGCGTGCCGATCTTCGTGGACAGCCCGCTGAGCGTCAACGCCACCGAGATTTACCGCCTCCACCCGGAATGTTTCAACGACAGCATCTACCGCTTCCTGCGCGAGAAGGAGAACCCCTTCGGCATGGCAAACCTCACCTACATCCGCGAGGTCGAACACTCCAAGCGGCTGAACGATCTGAAAGAACCCGCCATCATCATCAGCGCCTCGGGCATGGCTGAGGCCGGACGCATCCGCCACCATCTCAAGAACAACATCGGCGACCCGCGCAACCTCATCCTCTTCATCGGCTACTGCGCCGAGCACACGCTGGGCGCGCAAATCCTTGCCGGTAAAAACCCCGTGAACATTTTCGGCGAACCTCACCCGGTGCGTGCCCGCATCGCCTCGATTGACGCCTACTCCGGACACGCGGACAAAAACGAACTGCGCCGCTACGTCGAGTCGCTCACCGGCCCGCTGCGCAAAATTCTCGTGGTTCACGGCGAGGAATCGCAGTGCCTGGCGTTTGCAGACGCGCTGCGGTCCTTCAAGCCCGCTTCCGAAGTGCTCGTGCCCGAACACGGCCAGAGTGTCTCGATCTGAGGCAGTGTCCAACCGCGCCCCGCGCCGCGCTCAAATCGCCTTTCCTGCCCGGTCAGGTCGGGCGCCGTTGTTGGCTTCGGGCGAATTACGGAAGTCGCGCCTCCCGGCATGGAAGCTGCCCGATCACCCGTGCAGTTGACCATGATTCTGTTTCGCCGCAACCGACCCGACACGTTCGTGGTGCGCTGGACCGGCTTCACGCTCACGGAGCTGATGGTCGTTGTGGCAATTATCGGTCTGCTGGCCGCTCTGGCCCTGCCGGCCTTCGTCAAAGCGCGCGACAACTCGCGCCTCAACATCATCTACCACAACCTCCGCCAGATTGATTCGGCCAAGGAACTTTGGGCCATTGAGCTGAAAAAAGGCCCGGGCGCGCCGGTCAACGACCTGAGCGACCTGAGCGCCTACCTGCGCCGGGGCCGAATCAACGATGTCATCCGCGAAAGCTACCTGCCCAACCCGGTGGGCACGCCGCCCGAAGCCGCGTTGCCGCCCAGTGTCGGCCTCGGCCCCTTCGCGCCCGGCTCTTACATTCCCGCGCCCTGAGAGGGCGTGAGCACGCCGCTCTGGCGCGCGCACCCTGTTTCATTTGACCGCTGCCCTCGCCCTTCTTGCGCGAGCGCGCGCCGCGCGGGTAACGTCAGGACATGTCGCGCGCGGAGTTCGTTCACCTCCACCTCCACACCGAGTATTCGCTGCTGGACGGCGCCTGCCGTCTGGACCGGCTCGTGAACAAGGCGCGCGCGCTCCAATTTCCCGCGCTGGCCATCACCGACCACGGCGCGATGTATGGCGTCATTGACTTCTACAAGGCCGCGCGCGAGCTGGGCCTCAAACCCATCATCGGCTGCGAGGTTTATGTCGCCCCCGGCAGCCGGTTCGACAAAAAAACCGCCACCGGCGGGCGCGACGTGTATCACCACCTGGTGCTGCTGGCGCGCGATTACGCGGGCTACAAAAACCTCATCCAACTGGTCACCGCCGCACACCTGGAGGGCTTCTACTACAAACCGCGCATTGACAAGGAACTGCTGGCCGCGCACCGCGAAGGCCTGATCGCGCTCTCCGGTTGCCTGGCCAGCGAAATCCCCGACTGGATTCTCAAGGACCAGCTCGACCGCGCCCGCGAGGCCGTGGACTGGTTCAAACAAACACTCGGCGCGGAGAATTTTTATCTCGAACTTCAAAACCACGGCACCCCGGAGGAAGCGCGCGTCAATCGCCACCTGATTCTGCTCGCCAGGGAATTCGGCCTGAAGCTCGTCGCCACCAACGACGTGCACTACATCGAGAAAAACCACTCGCACGCCCACGATTGCCTGGTGTGCATCGGCACGCAAACGACGCTCAACGACCCCAATCGCATGAGCCTGGGCTACGTGCCGGAGCAGTATTACCTTTGTTCGGCCGGGGAAATGGCGGCGCGCTTTGCCGAAGTGCCCGAAGCGTTGCGCAACACGCTCGAAGTCGCCGAAAAATGCAACGTTGAGATCGAATTTGGCCGACTGCACTACCCGGTGTTTCATCCGCCCGAATCGTTCACTCGCGAAGGTTACCTGCGCCACCTCCTCGCCGAGGGATTGCGCCGCCGCTACACCCTTCACGCGCGCGCCGAAGGACGCGAGTTTCTCATCGAGGGCATTGACGACCCGACGCGCCTGCCAACGTACGGGCGCGCGAACGGTTCGACGGCCTCAGCCGCGCAACCCGCCGCGCCCGCCGCGCCCGCGCGACTCGACGACCCGGCGGTCGCCGCCGCTGTTCAGGTCGTCCTCAACCGCCTGCAACACGAGCTGGCTGTCATCGAGAAAACCGGTTTCACGAGCTATTTCCTCATCGTGGGCGACTTTGTGCGTTACGGACGTGAGCACGGGATTGCGTGCGTGGCGCGCGGTTCGGCCGCCGGTTCGCTGGTCACCTACCTGTTGGAAATCTCGAACGTGGACCCCATCCGTTACGGGCTGCTGTTCGAGCGATTTCTCAATCCCGAACGCATCAGCCCGCCGGACATTGACATTGATTTTGCCGATGACCGCCGCGCCGACGTCATCGAATACGTCCGCCGCAAATACGGACGCGACTGCGTCGCACAAATCATCACCTTCGGCACGATGGGCGCCAAATCCGTCGTGCGCGACGTGGGCCGCGTCATGGGCCTGAGCTACAGCGATTGCGACCGGCTCGCCAAAATGATCCCCTTCGACCTCAAACTCGAAGGCGACGAAGCCAGGCGCTACGACGGCTCGTTGTTGCGCAAGGCCATCAGCGTCATCCCCGAACTCAAACAGGCCTATGAAACCGAGGAGGTCACGCGCGAGTTAATTGACACCGCGCTGGTGCTCGAAGACCTGGTGCGCAACGCGAGCGTCCACGCCGCCGGAGTCGTGATCGGCCCCGAACCGCTCGTGAACCTGCTCCCGCTCAAGCAGGACGAACACGGCGCGCTCGTCACTCAATACGCCATGGGTCCGGTCGGCGATCTGGGCCTGCTCAAGATGGATTTCCTGGGCCTCAAAACGCTCACGGTCATCCGCAACACCTGCGACATGGTCAAACGCACGCGCGGCGTGGACGTGCCGATTGAAAACCTGCCGCTCGATGACCCCAAGACCTACGAGCTGCTCAACCGCGGCGAGACGCTCGGCATCTTCCAGTTGGAATCCGGCGGAATGCGCGAACTCTGCCGCAAGTTCAATCTCAGCTCCATCGAGCACATCACGGCACTGGTGGCGCTGTATCGGCCCGGACCGATGGACCTCATCCCGGAATTCATCCGCCGCCGCCACGGCGAGGTGCAGATCGAATACGAACATCCGCTGCTCGAACCGATCGCCCGCGAGACCTACGGCATCCTCATCTATCAGGAGCAGGTCATGCAGGCCGCGCAGGTGCTCGCCGGTTACACGCTCGGGGCCGCCGACCTGCTCCGGCGCGCCATGGGCAAGAAAAAACGCGAGGAAATGGCGCAGCAACGCGCCGTCTTCGTCCGCGGTTGCTGGGAGAAAAATCAAATCCCCGCCGACAAGGCCAACCAGATTTTCGACCTGCTCGAAAAATTCGCCGGCTACGGCTTCAACAAGTCGCACGCCGCCGCCTACGCCATCGTCGCCTACCAGACCGCCTATCTTAAAGCCCATTACCCGGTCGAGTTCCTCTGCGCGATGATGACCAACGACCTGAGCGACACCGCCAAGCTCGGCCAATACATCGCCGAGGCGCGCGGCATGGGCATCGAGGTGCTCCCGCCCGACGTGAACGAGAGTGACGTGTATTTCACTCCCACCACGGTGCGCGATGCATCCGGCGGGCCGGACAAACCGGCCATTCGCTTTGGCCTGGCCGCCATCAAGGGCGTCGGCGAGGCCGCTGTCGAAACCATCCTCAAGGCGCGACGCGAGGGCGGCCCGTTCCGGTCGCTGCAGGATTTCTGCGAGCGCCTCGACGGACGCACTGTCAACCGCAAGATTCTCGAAGCCCTCATCAAAAGCGGTGCCTGCGATGGTTTCGGCCAGACGCGCGCGACGTTGTTGGCGCAAATTGACCGCGCGATGGCGCGCGCCGCCAGCATCATCGCCGACCGCCAGCGCGGCCAGAGTTCGCTCTTCGGCGCGTTGGAAGACCGCGCCGAGGCCGTGCCCGAATCGTTGAGCGACCTGCCGGAATGGCCGTTGCACGAGCGGCTCGCGCACGAGAAGGAACTGCTCGGCTTTTACGTCACCGGCCATCCGCTCGATCCCTACGCGACCCTGCTGGAGCAATACAGCCTGGCGCGCATCGGTCAGTTGGCCGAGCTGCCCAACCGCACCCTCACGCGCATCGGCGGCCTCATCACCGCCGTCCAGCAC
>JAOAIM010000042.1 GCA_026414705.1 Verrucomicrobiia bacterium
GAATTGCTGTTGAACGCAAGGTTGGGCGTTTCCACAGCGACGAACTGGCCGTTGGTCCAGAATCGCCGGAACCACTTGAGGCTCGGGTCGAGCGAGCGACGGAACGTGACGAACACGTCGCAGATGTCCAACGAGGGCGGGTCATCGCCGAAGGTGACCTGGTCAATCAAATAATCGCTGCCGTCGAACATGGCCTGCCATTGGGTCACCGTCATGCTGCCCGAATAGGTGTAGTAGCCGTGCAGGGCGTTATACGTGCCCAGCCCGCCGCAGGAATCCATGGCCCGGAACAAGTCCGAGTTCTGCGGCGGCACGTGCAGGCCCAGGATGGCCGACTGATACACCTGCATCACGTCGGCGTTGTCCAACATGCCGTTGCCGAAGTCGCCCGCGTTGAGCCAGCGGAAGGGCGCGACGTCGCCGACCAGATACGAGGGCGTGCCAACGGTGACGACGGTGCTTCCCGACGGCGGGCGGATGTAAACCTCCGAGCCGGGAGCGCCGACGCCGTCGCGTGTGGCCGAGGGGCTGCCCAGTTGCATCCAATACTGATGGCCGATCGCCGCGTTGGTCGGCACCTGGAACGCCGCCGTGCCGACCACAACCACGCCGGCATCCTTGTCGAACAACTTGTCGTGCGCGATCGAATACTTGATCAGGTCGTGCTTGGTGGTGTCGAAGAACACCAGCGGGTCGAGGTTGGTGTAGGTAAAGGCCGGGCGGAAGAGCCAGCCGACGCCCAACAGATTGATGTTGGTGTTCAAGAACATCGCTTGAGTACCAACCAGGGATCGGTTGGTGGCCATGAACGGCGGGATCGTCAGATACCAGTTGAAATCCGGGGGCGGATTGTGGTCGGCGATTTCCTTGGGCGCATCCGCGACGAGCATTGAGGAAAATTCCAACCCCGCGCCAGGTGCAAGCGGTGCGCTGCCGGGCGCGTTGGTCACGGCCACGTTGAACTGGAGCGAATACATCGTCTCGCCGCCCGGCTGCAGGGCCAGGGTCACCGGCGCATAAAAGATTTGTCCGGGTCGGGCCAGGAACGCGCTGCTCGGCTCGCCATTGGTCAGCCCGAAGGAAATTCGGTTGGGAACGTAATTGGAGAGAGAGAAAACGCGCGAGACGATCTCGCTGGGCGTGTAGTTCTCCCGAAAGCCACGAATTCGGAACAGGATGTCGTTGGTCAGGTTCAGCGAGATCGTTGCCGGCGCCGTAATCGGGCCGAAGCTGGTGGGTCCGAAGGGCTGCGGATCGCTCCCGTCCACCGTGTACCACATGACAGCGCCCAATGTCGCGTTGGTTACCTGAAACGAGGCGGCGTTGTTCCCGAAGATGTTCGGATTGGCGACTTTGAACTGGAAACGGGCGCGGACAACAGGACTGCTCTGACGACCGGCCTGCGTGCCGATGGCTTTGATGGTGACATCAGGTTGCGGCTCGATGATCGAAGGCGGCACGTCATTTCTGCCCAAGCGGTCCCGATAAAACGGAGGCGATGCGCCCGTGGTGCGACTGGGATTGGGAATGTTGTCCTCCACCGGGCTGGGTGGTGTTGGCCCGTAGGTGAAAAACGTTTCCGTGCCGGGCTCAGCAAGAATGGCGATGATTTGGTCGTTGTTGAGCACGAACGGACCGTTGGTGCGGAGTATGGACACGAATTCCGGAGGCGGGAAGTCCACCCAGCCGATCGCCGGGGCGCTGACCGGGGGCAGCGGCGGGCCGGTTTGCACGCGGCGAATGACGCTATTGGCCGTGTCAGCTACAAGAAATGCATTCGCCAGGGCGTCGCGGGCCAGCCCGTGCGGGCTGCTGAATTTGGCCGAGAGCGCCGGGCCGTTGACGAAACCCGACTGGCCGGGCACACCGGCGAGTGTGCCCACGCCGTAGTTGGTCGCGCCGAAGGCGGGGTTGTTGGTGGCCAGGCGCAGTGTGTGGTTGGAAGTGTCCGCGATGACCAGGCCCGAGCCGCCGAGCCAGAGCAGGCCACGCGGCTGGTTGAAGCGCGCGTTCGGCCCGTAAAGGCTGTCGGCGCTGCCGAAAACGTTCTGGTCGTTGCTGCCCATGTAGGTGGTGAGCGTGGCGCTGGTCGGGCCGGTGCGCGTGAGCAGTTTGACGGTGTGGTTGCGGGTGTCCGCGACCCAAAGCTGGTTGGTGCTCACGACGGCGACGGCGTTGGGTTGGCGGAAAGTCGTGCCGGACGGCACCAGCGTGCTCACGGGGAAGTTCGGGTTGTTGAGGTCAATTTGCCGGATGGCGTTGTTCATCGAGTCGGCCACATACAGGATGCCGGCGGCGTCCAAACCCAGGCCGATGGGGAATCGGAATCGGGCACTGGTGCCGAGGCTGTGGTCGGTGAAACCGGTGGAGCCGGTGCCTGCGAGCGTGCTCACAACGCCGTTGGTGCGGTTGACGAAGCGGATTTTGTGATTGCCGGTATCGGCGACGATCAGGCCCGGCACGCCGCCGACGGTGGCCAACACAATCCCCTGGGGCGAGTTGAACTGCGCCAGATAAGGCGGGCCGTCCACGTTGCCGGCCACACCGGGGATGCCCGCCAGCGTGGCCGCCACGCCCGTGTTCGGATCATAGCGCACGATGCGGTGATTCGCGCTGTCGGCGATGTAGATGAGGTTGTCCGGGTCGGCCGCGATGCTGTGCGGCTCGAACAGGCCGTTGGTGACGGCGGTGTCCACGGTGGTCTGGGCGTGGGCGCTGAGCGCGAGCGCAAGGGCCAGGATTTGAACGGGCCGGGCTGCGCCGCGAACCGGCGTCCACATCCGCGCATGGAGTTTCGTTTTCATGGTCGGAGCGATGGCGTTGGCGAAGGGGTTCATGGCAATACGCGCAACCGATAGAACTGCGAGCCAGCAGGCGTGGGGGCGACGAGTTCGACGAGGTTGCCGTCTCCGGAGACGGTGGTGAGCACACTCCACGGGCCGGACGGGTTCGGAGCGGTGAGCACTTCATAGGCTTTGCCGGGCGCAGTGAGCCAGCGCAAAGCCACCTGCGCCTGAGCGCCCGCTGCGCGCGCGATGGTTTGGAATTGCAGGCGCGACGCGGCGTCATTCGGCGCGGTGCCGGCGATGTATTCGGCCCAGTTGGGCACGCCGTCGCCGTCCGGGTCGGCATTTGGTGCGGCGGCGGGCGCGGTCAGGCTGCCGAAGAAGTGCAGCTTCCAGTCGTCAGACATGGGATCGCTTGCCGGCGCAGGCGCGCTGACCGCCACCGTGGCGCGGCGGGTTTCAAAGGCGTAGGGCGTTTGCAGGTTGGGCGCGCCGTCGGCGTTGGCGAAGGCAACCGTGTAGGCGTGCCCGGCCTGGGCGCCCGCCGGGCAGGTGAAGCGCACGACGCCGAGGAAATTGCTCGAGCGCGAGCCGAAGCTGAAGCTGCCGAGCGGCCAGCCGACGGCGGTTTCACCGGCTCGGAAGCCCTGCTGCAACGGCGCGGGCAGGCCGCTGGCGGGGATGAACGTCGGCGTGCTGTTCAGCGCCGGGCCGCCGTTGGCGGGCGTGACGACGCAGCGGAATTGCAGGCCCGACAACGTGGCGCCGTCTGCGGTCTTGACGAACACCGGCACGTTCACCGTCCCGCCGGGGGCGGCGTAGCCGACCGGCAGGGCGGCGATCAGCGCCTGGCGGTTCCACGGAGCGGGCGGTGTGAAGTTGGGCGCGGGCCCGAGCACCAGCGGGAGCGTGAATTGGTTGTTGGTGCGGTTGCCGCCAAAGGCCCAGGCGCGTTGCCAGTTGTTGGTGCCGTCGGCATAGGGCACCTGCCGCAACGAGCGGCGCAAAATCACCTGCCAGTCGAGGAAACGGATCTCACCATCGCCGCCCACAAAGCCCGGCTCGTCTTCGGGGTAAGCGTCCATGCTGTCGAACACGTCGCTGAACGGATAGGGCAGGCGCAGGCCGGCGGCGGCGTAGAAGGCGTTGTTCACGTCGGCGTTATCGAGGTTGCCGCTGCCGAACTCGCCGGCGTTATACCAGGCGGCGCCGGCCGAATCGCCCACGGTATAAAGGACGTTGGTCACGAGGATCGTGGCCGGGGCCATGGGCGGGAAATCCACCGGCGAGGCGACGCCGTCGGAGGTGGCGCTGCTGTTGAGCACGCGCACGGTGTAGGTGTCGCCTTCGCTGGCGTTGCCCGGGATGGGCACGGCGAGCAGGGCGACCACGGCGAAGCGCTGGAAGTTGACGTTGGCGTTGGTGCCGAGCGCGGTGATTTCCAGGCCGCGGGCGTTGCCGTTGACATACGGCACGGACGAGATCGTGGCCACGCCGCCCGCCTGAGCAGCGGTCACGAGACTGATGAAGTCGTTGGTCCCGACGTCGAGGATTCGGAACTGGTCCGAGATCATGGGCGCGCTGCCGTTGGGCGCGATCTCAACCTTGAACTGGTAGGAGCGCACACGGTCGTTGGTGCGCAGGTTGGCCACGACCGGCAGGATCACCGTGGAGCCGATGCCGGCGCGGACTTCGCCATAGAGGCCCAAGGGCACGCCGACGCTGTTGGTGGGAGCGGGAGCGCCACTGACGGTGGCGCTGGCGTTAGTTTGGACAAACGCTTTGACGCGCAGGCCGGTCAGGTCGTTGGTGTGATTGACCCAGACGATGAACCCGGTGTTGCCGTTCATTGGCACGCGCGCGCTGTTGGTCGTCGGCTCGCTCCCGTCGGTCGTGTAAAAGACATCGGGATTCGGACTGCTGACGGTGATGACGCGGCCCATCGGGTAGTAGCCGAAGTTCGGGCTGATGGTGGGCGGGGTGATGACCACGCCGTTGGTGCCGCCGCCGCCACCACCGGGGCCGCTGAGTCCGGTGCTGAAGATGCGCCGAATGTTGTGATACCACCACTCGGCGGTGATCACATCGCCGTTGGGGGCGACAACGATGCCCGCAGGCTGGCGCATCGGCACAAAGCGGCTGCCGCCCGGCAACACCGGATCGCCACTGCGCCCAAACCACACCGCCGAGTTGCTCGAAGCCAGCTCGGTCAATGTGCCGGCGCCATCAGCGATGGTGACGCGATCGTTGGCAAAATCCGCAATCACCAACAACCCGCCCCCAGCCTTGGCCAGATGATGCGGCTGGTTCAGTTGCGCAAACGGCGCCGTGCCAATCGTGTTGCCCGGCCCGTTGTTGCCCGTCAGCAAGGTCACCGCAAACGTCACCGGATTGACCAGCCAGACCGCATGATTGCCGGCATCACTCACCGCCAGCGTGCCGTTGTCCTGAACCACCAGGCCTTCAAGTTGAACGCCGGGCACTGAGACGGTGGCCAGCACCGTGGCCGGGCCGCCGCTGGCCGGGATGCGTTTGATGCGTCCGGCGCGCTCGGTCACCAAGATGTTGGTGCTGCCGTCCAGCGCCAGTGCCGTCGCGTTGGTCAGATTCAGCGCGTTGGTGCCCAGCAGGTTGCCGAACTTGTTGAACTTGAGCACGTAGCCGTTGGTGCCCTGGGCCTGGTTGAGGATGTAGAGGTTGTCAGCACTGTCCACCGCCACGGCCACGGGTCGGCTCAGGTTGGTGGTAACGAACAGCGCGGTGGTGTTGTCAGTGAACTTCAGTCGCAGGACGGTGTTCTGAAGCGGGTCGGCGATGAACAGGAAGTTGCCGGTGGTGTCGAGAGCGATGCCGTTGGGCTGATTGAATTGGGGCGCGACGCCCGGCCCGCCCGGCGCGCTTAGCCCGGTACTGGTGACCTTGCGGATGACGTGCCAGTAGGCTTCGGTGGTGAACACGTCGCCGTTGGGCGCGATTGTCACGCCCCACGGTTCGCGGCTTTCATCGCAACCAAAATTGTCGGTTTCACAAACCGGGCCGTCCCACCAACCGGGGAAGATGCCCTGGCTTTGCGGTCCTTGAACCCAGAAGTTGGAGCGGACGCCGTAGAGCAGCGAGACGTTGCCGGCGGAGTCAACGAGTTTGACGCGGTGGTTGCCGCGGTCGGCGACCACCAGCACGTTGTTGCCCGCGCGCGCGACGTGCGCCGGGCTGCGGAATTGCGCGACCTCCGGCGGGCCGAAAAAGTCGCCCGCTCCGTTGAAGCCGGAGAAGGCCGTCCACCCACCGGTGAAGGGGTCAATGAGCCAGAGGCCGTGGCGGCCGGCGTCGGTGACGACGAGCGCGCCGTTGTCGAGCACGGCGATGCCCTGGAGGGAGACGCCGGCGTTGGTGATCGTGGTCAGCACCGACTGCGCGCCGTTGGGGGCGATGCGCAGGATGCGGTTGGACTGGACGGTGACGTAGAGGTTGGTGAGGGCGTCCAGCGCCAGAGCGGTGGCGTTGGTGAGGTTGAGGGCGTTGGTGGCGAGCAGCGAGCCCGCGGCGCTGAACTTGAGGATGCGCCCGTTGTTGCCGTTGCCCCGGTTGAGCACATAAACGTTGGTGGCGGCGTCCACGGCGACGGCGACGGGCTGGTTGATGCGGTTGGTCCATGCAGGCGCAAAAGTGGTGGTGGCGTTGCCGGGCAGGTTGAGTCGGCGCACGACGTTGTTGTCGCGGTCCGCGACGAACAGGAACGTGCCGGAGGGATCGAGCGCGCAGCCGGCCGGAGTGAAAAATTTCGCCTGCGTGTCGGTGTTGCCGTCCACGTAGCCGTGGGGCGTTTGGGGGTAAAAACTCGACGGCCCACCGGTGACGGTGTCCACGACGGCGGCGGCGCGCGCGGCAAGCGGCGTCAGCAGGGCCAGCGTCAGGGCGGCCAGCGCATGGGGTGCGTGGGGCGCCGGTGCGGCGATTCGCAAAAGAGTTTTCGTGGTCATGGCAGTCTCCCGGGTGAAGGCGGTTTCATGGCCGAAGGGTCAGCGGCCGTTATGGCTGCGCCGGGGGAACGGGCTGGTAGGCGGCGGTTTTTTTCTTCTTGGGACGGCTCCAGTCGCGGGGCTTGCCGCTGTCCCAGGCGGACCATTCCTCCAGCGCCTCGGTTTCGCCGGTGGACTTGAGGAAGGTGCTTTGCGCGGGCTGAAAGTCGTTGTCGCGGACGATGGTCGGCGTGATGAAGATGATGAGGTTCTGGCGGTTGCGTTCCTTGCTGTCCTTGCGGAAGGCGTAACCGAGCACGGGCACGTCGCCGAGCACCGGGACTTTGACGTTGGAGTTGAGGGACTCGTCCGAGATCAAACCGCCCATGACCAGGGTGTTGCCGCTGGGGATGAGCACGGCGGTTTCGATCTTGCGCGTGAAGAAGCTGTCCACCTGGTTCTCGGCGTCGGCGACCTTGGTGACGAATTTCGGGCCGAGGCGGAGGATGCCCTGGACGACGCGCATTTCGATCATGTCGTCGGCGGTGATGCGCGGGGTGACGTCGAGGTTGACGGTGAGGTTGGAGTAGGTGATGGACGAGCCGCCCGGAGTGTTGGCGGTGCCGGGGCTGATGTTGACGATCGGGAACATGAGGCCCACGTCAATGGTCGCCTTCTGATTGTCGAGCGTGACCACGCGCGGCTCGGAAATGGTGCGCGTGTCGGCGGAACTGTTGAGGAAGGAGAGCGCGACGTTGAGGCCGTCGGCATTCAGAAACGCGGTGGCGGGGCTGAAGCCGCTCCAGGTGTTGTAGCTCACGCCGCCGTTGCCAAAGACCGTTTGCATGGTGGTCTGAGAGCTGGAGCCGGGCGTAACGGTCACGACGCGCCCACCGGGCAGGGTAATGGAGGTAATTGTGCCGGGCCGCGTGGTCGTGGTGGTGCCGGTGGTGATGCCGTTGCCGAAGGTAATGGTTTGCTTGCTGAGCGTGCCCGACCAATCAATGCCCTTGATGGTCTTGGGATTGACGGTGGTTTCGAGAATCTTGGCCTCGATGAGCACCTGTTTGGTGGGCGTGTCCAGACGGGAAAGCATTTCCTCAATCGCGTTGAGTTCGGGTTCGGTGGCCACGACGACGAGCTGGCTGGTGCGGATGTCGGGCACGACCTTGCTGCGTTTGTCGGTGAGGGCGCTTTGAACGCTGGCGATGACGTTGCTGGGGCCGGCGTATTTGAGCTGGATGATCTTGTGGAGCAACGGCGGCGGGGCGGCGGGGTCTTTGACGGTGATGCGGGCGACCTTGGTTTTGGGGTCTTCGATGAGCTGCAGGTTGTAGGTGTTCAACAGCGCCATGAGCGCCTGCTCGGCGGTGAGGTTTTCCCAGCGGAGGCTGATCTTGGGCTGCGGGGTGGGCTTGCCGTCCGGGCCGGTGCGTCCGTAGCCAACCTTCGGGTCGAGGATGAAATTCAAACCCGCCTGGAGCGCGAGGTTCTCAATCGCCACGGTGAGGTCCACATCTTGGAACTGAATAAGCGGGATGATGGCGTCGGGTGCGGTGGCGGTGGTCAGTCCGGTGGGCGCTTCTGCGGAGACGGGCGCGGCGGATTCGGTCGGCGGTGCAGCCTGGGCCGGCTCGGCGTTGGTGGTGGCCGCCGGCACCGGCGCAGCGGCATGACCCGGGGCGGGTTCGGCCGCGGGCGCGGCAGGCGCAGCGGGTTGGGGCGACGTTGCCTCGGCGGATTGTGCGGGCGACGCATTGCCGGTGTCGGCCGGCGGCGGGGTGGATGGGTCGGCCTGGGCGCGGGCGCTCGTGGGCGCGGCGGCGAGCAGGGCCAGCGTGGCAAGCACAGCAAGGATCGCGTTCATACGTGTGTGTGGGTTGTGGTGTTCAAGGGTTGGCGATACGACGGGGGATTGGTCGGCGCGCGCGGATCGGGCGTGACGACGGCAAAGGGTTGAGCGCGGGTTGTTTTTTGGCGTTTTCATTTGGCGGTTGCGAAGCGGAGTTCGCGGCGGCTGCCGGCGACTTCAACCACCACGGACTGGGCGGCGAGGTTGATTTCGAGGCAACGGACGCGCACACGCCCGGCACCGGTGAGCACGTCCTGCTCTTCGCCGGGGCCGAGCGTGGTGGAGTTGATGGTGGCAAAGGGTCGCGCGGGCGTGCCAAAGATGGCCTTGAGCGCCAGCTCCGCCGCGGGCGCATCCTTCTTTTGTCCGGCGTTCTTCGAAGCGACCGCAGCGCTGAGCCGGGTGGAGTTCGGGAAAAACGGGTCTTTGAGCGTCTGCGTGGGCGAAGAAAGCAGGAACACCGACCGGGGAATTTGGGGCGCGGCCGGAGCGTTGGTTTCGGTGACAGCGGTCGGTGCCGTGGCGGACTTGCGCGTGGCCGGGGCAGTCTTGGCGTTGGCCGTCTTGGCTGCCGGATTTTTTGCGTCAGCCGCAGCCGGTGCGGGTTCGGAGCTTAGGATCAACATGGCGAAGGCGGCGAACGTTGGGGCGAGCGCTGCGGCCAGGGCGCAGGCACGCGCCGTGTCGCGGCGTGGTGCGGCGAGCGGTTTTGGATTTGGGAGACGGGATTTCATTGTGCCGTGGGCTTGACGAGCGCGACGATGTCGAGGGTGAAATTGAGTTTTTCGCGGTCGGCTGCCGAAGGGCCGGTGGTTGGTTCGAGGCTCAGGTTGATGAGCCGGATGTAAGGGAACTGGTTTTCGAAGTCGGCGATGAACTGGCCGACGTCCTGGTAGTAGGCCGTGCCGCCGATTTTGAGCGTGACCTGCTTGTAGGGGAATTTGGGCAGCAGGTTCACGTCGGCGGGGCCGACCGGCTGACCGATTTGCGGGATGTCCACGCGGTAGGGCAGTTTGAACCGGCGCAGCAGGCTCACCGCCCATGAATACACGTCGCCGGAGGCCATCCCGTCCTCGACCTCGGCGATGCGGCGGCTGCGCGCGTTGAATTCGGCCTCGATCTCCTCGGCGCGCGCGATGGATTGCTGCACCTGTTGAAGGCGTTTCTGGGCGATCTCGATCCGGTCGGCGATCTGGCCCAGCCGCTGGTATTGCCACCGGATGAGGCCAAAGCCCAGCGCACCGAGCACCAACACCGTGCCGAGAGCCACCAGCACCAGATGAAGCTTCTTTTCTTTGGGAAGTTTGCGCCAGTTCATCGGGTCACCTCCGGCAAGCGACATTCAAGGGTGAACTGCACAAAGCTCTGGCCCTCCGGCGTGCTGGTCGGGGCCGAGAGCGCGACCAGGCGCACCTCGTTGGTGCGGCCGAGCACGCTCTGAAAATACGGATGCGACGCCAGTGCCTGTTTGTAGGGATTAATCTGGTCACCGGGGTTGCCCGAGTTGTCGCGCGCCTCCAGCGTGAGCACGATTTTCTCGGTGCACGTGGCCGGCTTGCCCCGAATCACCCGTCCGCCCGAAGAGGTCTTGTCCTTGGTCGCCTCGGTCACGACGTAGGTTTGATCCACCTTCAGGCGGGTCAACTCGACGCCGTCCACGACGGTTTGCTGGAGGGCGTTGAGCAGGTTGCCATTGAGGAAACGGTTGGTGGCCAACTGATGCAGTGCCGCCAGACGCGATTCGATGTCCCGCGTGCGGTTTTGCATGTCGAGCACGTCCTGGAAATCATTGGTGCGGGCGGCGATGTCGGTCTCGAGCCGGCTCAGTTGGGCGCCGATGGCGAGCGTGCGCACCTGCAACGCCCCGGACCAAACCAGGGTGGCGGCCACCAGCAGACCGCCGAGCCAGAGCGCGCGTTTGACCGGGTCGCGCCGTCGCATTTCTTCGGCGGCCTGGTCTTCAGCAAGGAGATTGAGTCGGATGGGCATGGCAACCATTCAGAACGCGGCCAGGGCTGCGCCAATGGCCACAGCCAGTTGGGGCGCGATTTGTTCCAGTTCAGCCGCCTGCACCGGCGGCAGTTCGGAGCGCAAAAAGGAGGTCGGATTCCACGGTCGGCACTCGACCATCAACTCGTTTTGGAGCACCTGCACGATGAACTCCGAGCGCGAGGCGCCGCCGGTCAGATACACCGCCGAGACCGGGCGCTCCTGTTGGTGCTCAAAGAAATCAATCGAAGCGCGCAGTTCCCGGCCCAGCGGCACCAGGAGCGTTTCCAGCGTGGATTGCACCTCGGCGGGCATGCCCACCTTGATGCCCTCGGCTTCGGCGTAGGTGATGTTCATGGCCTCGGCCAGACCGGACGTCAGGCGGTCACCCCCAATCGCCACGGTGCGGCTCAGGACCAGTTCGCCCTCGGCCAGGATGCAGATCGTCGAATGCCGAAATCCCAGGTCCACCAGCGCCACGACCTCGCGCGCGAAGGCTTCCGGCAACGCCGCCTCGAAGGCGTTGATCGGCCCGATCAATCCCGGCACGATGTGATCGGCCACCAAACCCGCGTGTCGCGCCGCCGCCACGAAATCGTCCACCAACTGACGTTTCGCGCCGGCCACGAGCACCTTTTGTTTGGCCGGGCCGGCCGCCGGAGCGGTTTTGGCCGGCTCGGCAGGTTTGGCCGCCGCGTGGGCCGCCGCCATCACGTAACAGTCAAAAACGTGGTTGGGCAGGTCCTGCTGGAGGTAGTTTTTGGAATTGATCTTGAGAATCTGGCGCATGTCCTCCAGGGGGATGCGCGGCAGTTCGGCGTGACGCACCAGCGCATCGCCCACGCCGACGGCAAAAACCGCCATGCGCGTGCGCGCGTCCAGTTGCTGAACCAGCGCGCGGAGGTGCTCGGCGAGCAAATCTGTCGAGAGCGTTTTCTCGTAAATCGGCGCGTCCATGACGGCGTAACGGTGGAGGGCAAACCCGCCGTTGTGGCGGCTCAACGACACCGCCTTGGTCGTTCGGGCGCCCAGGTCAAACGCCAACAACTGGTCGCGCTTGCGGCGACCGGTTCGGTCCAAAAACGGTAAAGCCATGATTCCAGTTGGGCGGCGGGCGGTTGGCGGCGCTGCACAGGCAGCCCGACATCGAGGTCGGCAGGCGCGCTCGGTTCCCCGCTTCCGCGCTCGGCGGCGTTTACAGCAGCAGCCAAGCCACGCACGGCCCGCCGCGCCGGGACGCTCCCTCTGACAGTGCTGTAGCGGTCCCCGGCGTCTGCCTCATGGACAAACCTGTCTTGTTGTTGTCCGGGTTGAGCCCTGCGGGACCGAGAGGCAACGCTGGTTTGCCCACGGCCGGGCCGGCGTCTGTCCTTTGCGGAGCGCGGGCGTCAAAAATGTGGAAGCTCACAGGCGGGCGGCGACCGGCGGCCAGCGGCGCGCGGTCGCAGGCTGATGCGGTCGCCGCGCGTTGACGCCCCGATGCGCGGGGCTTAATCTGACCGCGCGAAGAGGCGGTTATGCAAACGGTGCTGCCATCCGACTTCAAACGGGGCATGGTGCTGATGCTCGACGGCACGCCGCACGTCATCGAGGAGTTCCACATCACCGGCACGGCCCAGACCAAGCACAAGCTCCACACGCGCCTGCGCCATCTCAAAAGCGGCCGCATCGTGGAGCGCGTGTTCGCCGAAAACGAACGCGTGCCCGTGGCCGAAATGCAAACCCGCCGCGTCACCTACAGCTACGCGCGCGGCGACACGCACGTGTTCCTGGACGCCGAAACCTTCGAGGAACTCGAATTGAGCGAAGCCCAACTGGGCGAGCGCCGCTGGTTTCTCAAGGAAAACGAGGAATACAAAGCGCTGTTGCTCGACGGCGCGTTGCTCGACATCGTGCTGCCCGCGCAAGTGCCGCTCAAGATTGTCGAAACCGCCCCGCCGATTCGCGGCGGCTCGGATGCCACCTGGAAGGAGGCCAAACTCGAAACCGGCCTCGAACTCATGGTGCCGCTGTTTCTGGCCACCGGCGACGTGATCCGCGTGGACACCGCCACCAAAAAATACGCCGGCAAGGCCAACATTGAGTAAAAACCTCGTCTGAATCGCCTCGTTGCGCGCCAACGCCTCGAGCTTTCCCCTCTGCCGCGCCGCCGTCCTTGTCCCCCGCCCGCCGGGTGCCCTACTTTCGCGCCGATGAAGGCTCGGTCAGCGCCAGCGCTTTCGCCCCGCCAACGCGCCTGGCTCGGCGGCGGGTTGCTGGTCCTGGCAACGTTGCTGGCGTATTTCCCCGCGTTGCGCGCCGGTTTCGTCTGGGACGACACGGCGATGCTCACAACCAATCCCTTCGTGAAGCTGCCCGCCGGGCTGTTCTACATCTGGGCGAGCACCGCCCTGCCCGATTATTACCCGCTGACCTACACCTCGTTCTGGATCGAGTGGCGACTCTGGGGCCTCAATGCGACCGGCTATCATCTCACCAACATCCTGTTGCACGCTCTCAGTGCGGTGGTGCTCTGGCGCGTGTTGAAGCGTTTGCACCTGCCCGGCGGCTGGCTCGCCGCCCTGCTCTTTGCCCTGCACCCGGTCAACGTCCAATCCGTCGCCTGGATCGCCGAGCGCAAAAACACCCTCTGCATGGTGTTTTTCCTCCTGAGCCTTTGGGCCTATGTGCGCCACGCACAAGGGCGGTTGAGGGTCGAGAGTCGAGAGTCGAACGCCAGGTCGCCCGACACGTCTCTCGACCCTCAACCCTCGACCCTCGACCCTCGACCTTCGACCCGTGACTACTGGCTGGCCGTGCTTTTTTTCGCCCTGGCGCTCTTGAGCAAAACCGCCGTGGTGGCGTTGCCGGTGTTTCTGCTTCTGTTTCACTGGTGGCAACACGAACAACTCCGCGCGGTCGCTCCCGCCCGCTCCACACCCTCTTCCCGACCTTCAACCCCTTCCTCATCCAACCAATCACCCGATCAACCATCCAACCAATCACCCCACTCCCGCTTCGCGCCGGGGCCGGTGCTGCGGCGCCTGACGCCGTTCTTCGCGCTGGCGTTGGTGCTGGGCCTGGTGACGATGTGGTTTCAAGCGCATCGGGCCATTTCGGGCACGACGATTCGGGAGGCAGATTTTCTGACGCGCCTGGCGGCGGCGGGACAGGCCATCTGGTTCTACGTCGGCAAGCTCTTCTGGCCCCGCGAGCTCTGCTTCGTTTATCCCGAATGGAAACCCAACGCCGCCTCACCGCTAGCGTGGCTGCCGCTGGCGGGTGCGCTGGCGGTGTTCGCGGTGGGCTGGTGGTTTCGACGCGGTTGGGGACGGCATTTGATTGTCGTGTGGGGTTGGTTCGTGTTGTTCCTGCTGCCGGTGCTGGGGTTGGTGGACATTTTTTTCCATCGCTACGCGCTGGTGGCGGATCACTGGGTTTACTTTGCCGGCGTTGGCCTGATCACCGGCGTGGTCGCAGCCGGCGCGTGGCTTTTCCAACGGCACAAAAACGCCGCCGCCGCGTGGTTGCTGCCGGCGCTGGCGCTCTGTGCGGCGCTGGGGTTTGGCGCGGCGACGTGGCGGCAGGCGGGCGTGTATCAGGACCTGGGCACGCTCTGGGCTGATACGTTGCGCAAGAATCCCGACTGCTGGCTGGCGCACAACAGCCTGGGCAGCGCGCTGGCTGACATGGGGCAGCTCCGCGCCGCGCGCGAACACTTCGACCGCGCGCTGGCGATCAAACCCGACGCGCCCGAAGTGCTCAACAACGTCGCCTCGCTCCTGCTCGACGAGGGCAAACCGCAGGAGGCCATGCCGTTTTTGCGCCGGGCCTTGGAGGTCGCGCCCGACTCCGCCATGGCGCACTACAATCTCGGCAACGCTCACGACCAGCTCGGCCAAACCGCCGAGGCTGAACACGCCTACCGCCGTGCCGTCGAACTCGACCCCGCCCACGCCGAAGCGTGGAACAATCTCGGCTGCCTGCTCTACGCAACCGGGCGCAAAACCGAGGCCGCCGACGCGTTCGCCCAGGCCACAAGCCTGCGCCCCGACTACGCCGAGGCGCTCAACAATCTCGGCGTCGTCTTCCTTGAACAAGGCCGCTTTGCGCAGGCCGAATCGCTCCTGCTCGACGCGGTGCGACACCGCCCCAATTACCCCGACGGCTGGTTCAATCTGGGCAATGCCCTGCTCGCTCAGGGCCGCGTGCGCGATGCCGCCAACGCCTACCGCCGCGTGCTCGCCCTCCAACCCCGGCACGCGCTGGCCCGCGCCCGCCTCGGCACGGCCCTCTGGCACGGGCGCGACACCAACGCCGCGCTCGCCGAGTTGCAATCCGCCCTCCAGCTCCAGCCCCAACTCGCCGAAGCTCACCTCCAACTCGGCTCCATCCTCGTGGATCGCGGCGACGTCGCCGCCGCGCTCCAACCCCTCCGTCGCGCCGTCGAATTGAATCCCGACCAACCCGACGCTCAAGCAAGTCTGGCCCTGGCACTGGCGGCCAGCGACGCGACGGAATCCACCGCGCGCGAGGCGCTCGAACTCGCTCAGCGCGCCGTCGAGCGCACCCAACGCACCAACGCCCACGCGCTCGACGCGCTGGCCGCCGCGCTCGCCAACCTGGGCCGCCACGCCGAAGCCGCGCAGACCGCCGCGCTAGCCGCCGAGCAGGCCCGCGCCCGGGGCGACACCAACCACGCCGCGCAAATCCAAACGCGCCGTCAACGCTATGAATCCGGTCAACCCTGGCGACCCTGAACCCACGCCGACCGCCGAGCTGACGCGCGCCAGTGGCGAGGCGCCGCCGCGCGACCCGCCTGCGTTCCGCGCGCGATGGCCGCTGGCGCTGGCGTTGTTTGCCCTCACCGTCGCCGTGTTCTGGCCCGCCGTGCGGCATCCGTTCATGGCGATTGATGATTCCGAATACGTGACCGATCACCCGTTCGTGCCGCAGGGCTTGCGGTGGGTCGGCATCGGCCTGGCCTTTGTCACGCGGCACGCCGGCAACTGGCATCCGCTGACCACGCTCTCGCACATGCTCGACTGCCAACTTTTCGGGCTGGACCCGGCCGGCCATCACCTGGTGAACATCCTCGTTCACGCGTGCAGCGCGGCCCTGTTGTTCGGGCTGTTGCACCGCCTCACCGGCGCCCTCTGGCGCAGCGCGCTGGCGGCCGCGTTCTTCGCCATTCATCCGTTGCGCGTCGAATCGGTCGCGTGGGTTTCTGAGCGCAAGGACGTGCTGAGCGTGTTTTTCTTCCTGCTCACCCTCTGGGCCTACACGCGCTACGCCGGGGCGCGGAGCCAGCCGAACTTGCAAACGCAATCAACCGATCAGCCCGCCGGGACTGATGCGGCAAAAGGGGAAGAGGGGAAAAGGCGACCCAATCAGTTTGCCCCTTTTCTCCTTTTCCCCTCTGCTCCTTTTCAAAAGTTCTTCTGGCTGGCTCTGTTTTTCTCGCTCCTGGGTCTGATGAGCAAACCCATGCTCGTGACGCTGCCGTTTGTTCTGTTGCTGCTCGATTACTGGCCGCTGCGGCGACTGGAGTTTCGCGACCGGCGCGCGGTGTTCCGGCTCGTTGCCGAGAAACTGCCGTTTCTGGCGCTCAGCGGCCTGGTCGCGCTCATCACGATGAAGGTGCAACGGCCCGCAATGGCCGAGTGGACGATCGTGCCGCTGGGCACGCGCATCGTGAACATGTTCGTCGCCTACGGCGTTTATCTGCGGCAGACGGTCTGGCCCGCCGACCTGGCGGTGGTTTATCCATATGACCTTTCGCCGCCGCTGTGGAAAGTGGCGCTGGGCGCGGGGTTGGTCGCCGTGTTCACGGCGCTGGCCTGGCTCTGGCGCCAACGTCGCCCGTGGTTCATCGTCGGCTGGCTCTGGTTTCTGGGCACGCTCGTGCCGGTGATCGGCCTGGTGCAGGTGGGCATTCAGGCGCACGCCGACCGCTACACCTACCTGCCCTCCATCGGCCTGTGGGTGCTGATCATCTGGACGCTCGCCGACCTGCTGAAACTTTCCGCGCCGCGCGGCGCCGCCGCACAAACCGCCAGCTCGCACCTGTCCGCCCCAACCACCGCTCCGCCCCGCCGCCCGGTTGCGGTGCGCGTTGCCGTCGGCGTGCTGGCGGTCGCGCTGCTGGCGGTGCTGTGCGTCCGCACCCGCGCGCAACTGGCGTTGTGGGAGAACACCGAGACGCTCATGCGCCACACCGAGCGCGTGGCCGGCACGAGCGAACTGGTGCGGGGCGCCCTGGGCCTTTATTACTTCGGGGCCGGCCGGCTCAAGGAGGCCGAGGAACAATACCGCCTGGGTCTGCAACTGGACGGTCGCGCGTGGTCGGCGCTCATCGGTCTGGCAAGCATTCGCGCCGCCGAGGGCAAGGTGGAGGAGGCCGAGCGACTTTACCGGCGCGCGCTGGCGGCCAATCCCTCCCCGGCGCATCACGTCGTGCTCGCCGATTTCCTCCAGGAACAAAACCGGCTCGATGAAGCGCGCGTGCACTACCTCCAGGCGCTGGCTCTGGCCCCCTACCACGCCCAGGCGCGCAACCAACTGGGCAACGTGTATCTCAAACTCGGCAACCGCGCCGCCGCCCGCGAACAATACGAACGCGCCCTGCGCCTCAACCCCAAAGCCGCCGGCGTCCACTACAACCTCGGCAACCTCCTGGCGCTCGAAGGCGACCGCGCCGGCGCCCGCCGCTGCTTTGAAACCGCCCTGCGGCTCGACCCGCGCTTTGCCCTCGCCCACAACGCGCTGGGCCGACTCCGCGCCGCCGAGGGCGCACCCGCACAGGCCATCGCCCACTTCCAGCAAGCTCTCGCCGCGCAACCCAATTTCGCCGACGCGCACCTGAACCTGGCCGAACTGCTGGCGCGCAGCGGCGACTTCAACGCCGCCCGCGTCCACTTTGAGTCCGCGCTCAAGCTCCAAACCAACTCCGCCCGCGCGCACCTGGGCCTGGCCGGCCTGTGCCTCGCCCAACAACAACCCACCCACGCCGTCGAGCACCTGCAACGCGCCATCGCCGCCGAACCCGACCATCCCGAACCGCTCAACAACCTGGCCTGGCTGCGCGCCACGCACCCCGACGCGGGCTTGCGCAACGGCGCCGAAGCCGTGCAACTGGCCACCCGCGCCGTCGAACTCACCCGCACCAACGACGCCGAAATTCTCGACACCCTCGCCGCCGCCTGGGCCGAGGCCGGCGACTTCGAGCGTGCCGTCGCCACGGCTGACACGGCCCTGCGCCTGGCCCAAGACCGTGGCCTGACCAACCTTCTGAGCGATGTAACCGCGCGCCGGGCGCTCTACCAGAGCCGCCAACCATATCGGCAGCCGGAGCGGCGGTGACGCATCCGCCGAGTTGGCCGATCCGCAATTCGCAGCCCAACCTCTCACGCCCCGGCGTGCCGCCCGTTCTGAACGCATTCCGCGCTGGATTTGTCCATCTGGCGGTGGTTAGAAGTTAAACCGTCCGGGCGAGACCATGCAGCACCCAAGCTTTGTTGGCCACAGGACCGGCAAACGATGGCCCGCGCGCCGTTCAGCGGCGGTCGCGGCGCTCGCTGCCTTCGCGTTCGCCGCCACAACCCACGCCGCGTCTTTCACCGCGTCGCTCGACCGCACCGAGATCATGCTCGGCGAGGCTGCTGCGCTCTCGCTCACCTTCGAGGATGCCTCGCCCGGCGGCCCGCCCGCCCTTCCCGACGTGCCGGGGTTGCGCATTGAATACATCGGCCCCTCCAGCAGCTTCAGTTTCATCAACGGGCGCACCACCTCGAGCGTCTCGTTCAACTACCGCGTCACGCCGCAACGCGCGGGCGAGTTCACGATTCCGGCTCTGACCGTGACGGTGGGCGGACAGGCGCTGCACTCGACGCCGCTGCGCTTGCGCGTAACACCACCGAGCGCGCCGCCGCCCGAAGCCGTTCAGGCCGGGGCACAGCCGGCGTTCATGCGTCTGGTCATGCCCAAGCCCGAGATGTATCTGGGCGAACCGGTTGTGGCCGAGTTGCAGGTGTGTTTCCGCCAGGACGTGCAGAACTTCGGCAACTTTCAGCTCACGGCGTTGCCGGCCGACGGTTTTTCGGTCGGCAAAAATGCCGCCGGAGCGCGACGGCGCGTGCAGATCGGCAACGCGGTTTACACGCTCGTGCCCATTCAACTGGCGCTGACGCCGGTGAAAACCGGCGCGCAAACCCTCGGCCCGGTCACGGCGCGCGTGACGGTGGAACTGGCCACCGGACGACGGCGCGACCCGTTTTTCGAGCAGTTCGGCTTCGGTTTGTTCGGCGGCGCCGAACAACGCGAGGTCACGCTCGTGGCCGACGCGCAAACGGTGCGCGTGTGGCCGCTGCCCACCAACAACGTGCCGCCGGGGTTCCAGGGCGCGATTGGCCAGTTCACGATGGACGTGTCGGTCGGGCCGACGAATGTCGCCGCGGGCGACCCCATCACGGTGCGCGTGCGACTCACCGGTCGGGGGGCGCTTGACGCGCTTGCCCTGCCGGAGCAACCGGCCTGGACGCGCTTCAAAACCTATCCGCCGACGGTCAACGTGGAGTTCACCGACCCGCTCGGCCTCCAGGGCACCAAAACGTTCGAACAGGTCATCACCCCGCAGGACGCCGGCCTCACCGAACTGCCGGCCTTCACCTTCTCGTTCTTTGACCCGGAAGCGCGGGCCTATCGCACCCTGACGCATCCGGCCACGCCGCTGGTGGTGCGGCCCGGCGGAACGGTCAGCCTGCCCACCACCGCCGCCGCCCGGAGCGTGTCCGAGCCACCTGCAGCCCACGACCTGGTGCCGATCAAACAACGTCCCGGCGCGCTGGCCGCGGCCTCGCCCCCGCTGTTGTTGCAACCGTGGTTTGTGGCGGCGCAGGGCGTGCCGGTGCTCGCGTTCGTGCTGGCGCTGGTCTGGCGGCGGCGCACCGACCGGCTGGCGAACGACCCGCGCCTGCGCCGCCAGCGCGAGGTCGCGCGGGCGGTGCGTGAGGGCCTCGATGCCCTGCGACAACACGCGGCGGCGCGGAACTCCGAGGCGTTTTTTGCGACGCTCACCCGCCTGTTGCAGGAACAAATCGGCGAGCGGCTCGATTGCCCGGCCTCGGCAATCACCGAAGCCGTGATCGAGGAAAAACTGCGCCCGCGCGGCCTGCCGGAAGCCACCCTCGCAACGCTCCACGAGTTGTTTCAGGCGGCGAACCTCGCGCGCTACGCGCCGGTGCGTTCGGAAGTGGAACTCAACGCGCTGGTGCCGAAGCTCGAGTCGGCCCTGCGCGCATTGCGCGAGTGGAAAACTTGAAGGTCGGGCGTTGTCTTCGGGCCGACGGCGCGCGGGCCTCGAACTCCCGCGGTCGCGCGGGCCATCGGCCCGGGTTGACCGGGGTTCGCGCGTAAGCCAGGCCTTCGGTGCGCGTGTGAGGAGGCATTTTTCTTGCAGCAGCACGGGGCGTTCGTAACGTGAATTCGCCCATGCGGACAAAGCAGACAACGCGCAGGGTCAAAGCGCCCGCCCGGCGTGCGGCCAAATCGCCGGTCCGGCGCAAAGCGGCCAAAACACCCGCGTTGTCGCGCCGCGCCGCGCCCGCGCGCCCGCGCCGAAAAGCCCGCCCCGCTCCTTCACCCGCACCGCCCGCCCCGGAAACAGAGGTCGAGCAGACGAAAAAACTTCTCCCCGTGCCCGCCGGTGCGGCACCGCCGACCGAACCGACGCCGCCCGCTGAAACCGACGCGCTTGCCGAACCCCTGCGCGAGGAGGATTTGCGCGGCGGTTACGACAGCGACAGCGCGATCAAACTTTACCTGCGCGAGATCGGGCAGGTGAAACTCCTCACGCCGCAGGAGGAGATCGAACTGGCCGCGCGCATCAAGAAGGGCGACAAAAAGGCGCGCGAGCAAATGATCAAGGCCAACCTGCGGCTCGTGGTCAAAATCGCGCGCGATTACGAGGGCATCGGCCTGCCGCTGCTGGACCTCATCAGCGAGGGCAACATCGGCCTGATGAAAGCCGTCGAGCGGTTCGACCCCTCCAAGGGCGGCAAGCTCTCCACCTACGGTTCCTGGTGGATCAAGCAGTCCATCAAGCGCGCCCTGGCCAACCAGTCCAAAACCATTCGCCTGCCGGTGCATCTGGTGGACAAAATTTCCAAGATGCGCCGCGTGGCCATGCAGTTGCAGGAGGAACTGGGCCGCGAGCCGACCGACGAGGAAATTGCCATCGAAATGGGCCTGCCGACCTCGCGCGTGACGCAAATGCGCCTGGCCGCGATCCGGCCCGCGTCGCTCGACGCGCCCATTGGCGACGAGGACTCGAACAACTTTTCCGAGATCGTTCAGGACGAATCCGCCGAGACGCCCTACCAGCAACTGGAGGAGAAAACCGTCACGGCCATGCTGCGCAGCCTCATCGAAAAGCTCGACGCGCGCGAGGCGACGATCCTGCGCGAGCGCTTCGGACTGGACGGCGGCCCGGAAAAAACCCTCGAAGAGGTCGGCGCCAAATTCGGCGTCACGCGCGAGCGCGTCCGCCAAATCCAGAACATCGCGTTGCGCAAGCTGCGCAAGATGATCGAAAAGCTTGAAGCCACCAAAACCTGAGCCGCTCTGGAAGCCATCTCATCAATTTCTCGAACCGTGAGCGCCCCGGACATCTCCCAACCTGCGGCCGCCCCCGCGAGAGCGACCGGCGTCGTGGCGACGCCCGCCAACCTGCCCACGCCGGAGGAAATCCAGCGCGCCATCCGCAACGTGCCGGATTTCCCCAAACCGGGCATTCAGTTCAAGGACATCACGCCGGTGCTGGCCGACGCGCGGCTGTTCACCGGCGCGATCGAACTGCTCGCGAATGATTTTCAACCCGGCACGGTGGACGCGGTCGTGGGCATTGACGCGCGCGGGTTCATCTTTGCCGCTGCGGTGGCCACGCGGTTGCGCGCCGGTTTTGTGCCCATCCGCAAGAAGGGCAAGCTGCCCTACCAGACCATCGAGCAGGAATACGCGCTCGAATACGGCACGGCGACGGTGGCCATCCACGTGGACGCGCTACGGCCCGGCAGCCGCGTGTTGTTGGTGGACGACCTGCTGGCCACCGGCGGCACCGCCGCCGCCGCCGCCCAACTGGTCGAACGTCTGGGCGCGCAAATCCTCGAAATCAGCTTTCTCATCGAGTTGAGCTTCCTGCGCGGACGCGAACGTCTCAAGGGCTATCCAGTGCGCGCGCTGGTGGTGTATTGATCCGCGCGGGCGTTTTGGTGTGCGGCGACTCGTCGCCGCTTTTGATCCGCCGGCTGCCAGTCGGCGGCACGGCAGATTGCCAATCTGCGCTACGCTCCCATGCTGCACGATCCATTCGATGTTCGATGTTGAATGTTCGTTGTTCGATGT
>JAOAIM010000043.1 GCA_026414705.1 Verrucomicrobiia bacterium
AGAGTCCCGCAAGCATGGGGACACCCTGATCCGCACGACGCGTTCTCCCTCACCCCGGCCCTCTCCCGCTGGGAGAGGGAGTGCGAGCGGGAGCGCTGCGCAACATCGAACGCCGAACACTGAACATCGAACATCGAACGGTGCGTGGAGCGTGGGGAGCGTAGCGCAGGCTTCGAGCCTGCTGGTTCGGCGACTTGCAGTCGGCAAATCCAAAGCGGCGGCAACAAAACTGAAAACTCTGAACTTTGAACCTTGAACTCTGAACTTTGAACAGGGCGCTGCGTGCGTCACGCGTCATCGCCTTGCCCCTGCGCGGCTTGGGCAATTCCCTCTCCCTCGAGGGAGAGGGACAGGGTGATGGTGACACTCCGCAAACACCTGGAAACCTTTCTGCCCACGAGGCGTTCTCCCTCACCCCAGCCCTCTCCCGCTGGGAGAGGGGGCGGGGCGCGGCAGATTTGCCGTTGACAAGGTGACGGGGCGCGGTTGTATTGGCCGCGTTCCGCCGCGTGCGCTGTGTGCCGTTGCGTTGTAATCCCGGCGGTTGAAACCCTGACAATCGGAAGATGAGCGCAAAGAAATTCAACGTCGCCGTCGTGGGTCTGGGCTTCGGCGCGGAATTCATCCCCATCTGGCAAAAACATCCGCACACCCACTGTTACGCGATCTGCCAGCGCACCGAATCGAAGCTCCACGCCGTGGGTGACTATTTCGGCGTGGAGGTCCGTTACAACGATTTTCACAAGCTCCTGCGCGATCCGAACGTGGACGTTGTGCACATCAACTCGCCCATCCCGGATCATGCCTGGATGAGCCTCGCCGCGCTCAAGGCCGGCAAACACGTTGCCTGCACCGTGCCGATGGCCACGAGCATCGCCGATTGCAAGAAGATCGTGGACCTGGTGCGGCAGACCGGCCTCAAATACATGATGATGGAGACGGTCGTCTATTCGCGCGAATACCTCTTCATGAAGGAACTGCTCGAGAAGGGCGAGTTGGGCAGGCTGCAGTTCGTTCAGGCCAGTCATCAGCAGGATATGGACGGTTGGCCCGATTATTGGCCGGGCCTGCCGCCGATGTGGTATGCGACGCATTGCGTCGGGCCGGTTGCGGGGCTCATCGGCAAGCCGGCCGAATACGTCTCCTGCTTCGGCTCGGGCACGATTCGCAAAGAACTCATCGCCAAATACGGCTCGCCCTTCGCAGTGGAAACCGCGCACATCAAGTTCAAGGACACGGACGTGTGCGCGCGCATCATCCGCAGCCTTTTCGACACCGCGCGGCAGTATCGCGAAAGCATTGACGTGTATGGCAGCAAGAAATCGGTCGAGTGGCCGCTCATCGAGCATGAGCCGCTGGTTCTCCACACCGCCAAGTTGCCCGAACCGAAAATCCCCAAACTGGTCAGGTGCCCCGACTATGCGCACCGGCTGCCGCGCAGCATTGCCAAATACACGACGCAGGGCGTGTATGACGCGAAAAAGAAGACGCACCTGAGCTTCACCCAGGGCAGCGGCCACGGCGGCTCGCATCCGCACCTGGCGCACGAATTTGCCATGGCGCTGGTCGAAGACCGCGATCCGTTCCCGAACGCGAAGCAATCGGCGAACTGGACGTGCGTGGGGCTGTGCGCGCATGAATCGGCGCTGCGCGGCGGGAAAATTGTGCGGCTGCCGGCGTTTACGATCTGACAACACCCCGATGCAGCCCGAGCGCGCGGCCAATCCTGTATCGGCACCGGGCTTCTCCCCGGTGCTCCGGTGTCGCCCGGATGTCGAGCTGTTTCAACGGCTCGGTTGGCGCGCGCCCATGCCGCTGAAACGGCCCTACCGTTCGCCTTCGGACGAACAGCGGGCTGAAACCCGGTGTTAACCAGACTCAACCAACAACCAGAAGCACCAACAGTCGAACACCATGAACATCAAGCAAGACGGGATTGCACCCAACGCAGGACGGCTCTTGTGGGCCGGTTTTATGGCGATTCTGGCGGCGGGCGTCGGTTTCGGCATCCGCGGCGGGATTCTGGCAAACTGGGGGGCCGAGTTCGGATTCACCGCGGAAGAGCTGGGGGCGATCAACGGCGCCGGGTTCACCGGCTTCTGCTTCGGCATCATCATTGGCGGGGTGATCGTGGACCGCATTGGCTACGGCAAGCTCGTCATTGCGGCCTTCGTTCTGCACGCGCTTTCGGCGCTGATCACTCTCGGCGCCTCGCCGGAGCAGGCCAAGCTCGTCGCCTACAACCTGCTTTACTGGGGTCTGTTCCTGTTCGCGGTCGCCAACGGCACGCTCGAGGCGGTGGCCAATCCGTTGGTGGCCACGCTCTTTCCGAACAACCGCACCCATTACCTCAACATCCTGCACGCCAGTTGGCCGGCGGGCCTGGTGCTGGGCGGGGCGATCGGTTGGTCGCTGGGCGAAAAGCTCGCCTGGCACTGGAAGGCGCAACTGGCGCTGTTCCTCGTCCCGACGGTGATTTACGGGCTGATGTTCTTTGGCCAGCACATGCCGCGCTCGGAAGCTTCGCAGAAGGGCCTCAAGCTCGGCGACATGTTCCAGGACGTGGGCCTGCTCGGCGGTCTGGTCGTCTGCGGCCTGGTGGCGCTGTTCATCAAGGACGCCTTCGGACCGATGCTGACGCTCTTCACGGGCGTGGACTTTTTCAGCGGACGGGCGTTCTGGTGGGTGGCGCTGGGCGTGGCGGGGGCGCTCTGGGCGCTGGTGGGTGTGATCACCAAAGGGTCGTTCGGGCATTTGTTGTTGTTCGCGCTGTTCGTTGCCCACGCGCTGGTCGGTGCGGTGGAACTGGGCACTGACGGCTGGATTCAAAACATCACCGGCAACATCCTCACGCCCGCCGAGGGCAAAATCCTGTTCGTTTTCACCTCGGCGATCATGTTTGCCCTGCGCTTCTGTGCGGACTTTCTGCAAAAGAAGCTGGGGCTCTCGCCGGTCGGGATTCTGCTCAGTTGCGCGGTGTTGGCGGTCCTTGGCCTGCTGTTGACGAGCCGGATCGAAACGTTTGCCGGCGCGATGTTCGCGCTCGCCGTCTATGCGGTGGGCAAGACGTTTTTCTGGCCGACGATGCTGGCGGTGGTGAGCGACCGTTTCCCGCGCACGGGTGCCGTGGCGATGAGCATCATGGGCGGCATCGGCATGATGTCGGCGGGCCTGATCGGCTCCAAGGGCCTTGGCTACGCCAAGGACCGCTTCGCCGGCGAGGCGCTCGCGCAGTCCAACGTCGCCATCTTCGAGCAATACAAGGCTGCGGAGCCGAGCCGCTTTCTCTTCTTTGCGCCCGCTCACGGGCTCGACGGCAAAAAACTCGGCCAGGCCCAGGACCAACTCGCGCAACTGCGCAAGGAACTCGCCGCCACCGGTGTGAAAGACCCGAAGGTCGCGTTTGAAAAACTGCCCGACGAACCGAAGACCGTCCTGAAGGCGAGCATCGTCGGCGACCGCAAAACGCTCGTGGCCGATGCGTTCATTCCGGCGACGATGGCGGTGATTTACCTGCTGATCCTGATCTACTTCCGCGCCATCGGCGGCTACAAACCCGTGCACATCGTGCCGGTGGAAACGCCAGGGGCCCGCGGGGCGCACCCTTCGGGCAGCCATTGAGACGGGTTGTCAGCCCGTCGGTGCGGGGGTCTGGGCCTCGGCCGGTTTGAGCTCGCCGCGAAGCCAGGCGTCAATCGCCTGCGCGGCGCGTTTGCCGTCGCCCATCGCCAGAATCACCGTCGCCGCCCCGCGCACAATGTCGCCTCCCGCAAACACGCCGGGCAGGCTGGTCATGCCGTTTTCGTCCACGACGATGTTGCCCCAGCGGTTGAGCTTGAGTTCCGGACAGGTGGAGGTGAGCAGCGGATTGGCGCGCGTGCCGATGGCCACGACGACGATGTCGCACGGCAGCACGAATTCGGAGCCGGGCACGGGCACGGGCCGCGCGCGTCCGGTTTCATCGGGTGCGCCCGGTTCCATGCGAATGCACTTGAGGCCGGTGACCCAGCGTTTTTCGTTGCCGAGAATTTCCACCGGCGCGGTGAGAAAATGAAAGCGCACGCCCTCGTCCTCGGCGTGATGAATTTCCTCGGCGCGCGCGGGCATCTCGGCTTTCGTGCGGCGATACACGATCATCGCCTCCTGTGCGCCGAGTCGCCGCGCGGTCCGCACGGCGTCCAGCGCCACGTTGCCGCCGCCGATCACCGCGACGCGCTGGCCGTGCAGCACGGGCGTGTCGTTGCGCGGAAACTGCCACGCCGCCATCAGATTCACGCGCGTGAGGTATTCGTTGGCGGAGTAAACGCCCTTGAGGTTCTCGCCCGGAATGTTCAGGAACAGCGGCAGGCCCGCGCCGTTGGCGATATAGACCGCGTCAAACCGCGCGCGCAGTTCCGGCAACGTCCAGGTGCGTCCGATGACCACGTTGCACTCGATGCGCACGCCCAGCCGCCGCAGTCGTTCGACCTCCTGCTCGACGATTTTTTTCGGCAATCGGAATTCAGGGATACCATAGACCAGCACGCCGCCGGGTTTGTGCAGCGCCTCGTAAATCGTCACCTCGTGACCGCGTCGAGCCAGTTCCCCCGCCGCCGTGAGACCCGAAGGCCCCGAGCCGACAATGGCGATGCGCTTGCCGGTGGGCGGCGCTTTCTCAATCGGCAGCCGCTCCGCGTGCGTCCGAGCCCAGTCGGCCACGTAACGTTCCAGATACCCGATGGCGACCGGCTCGCCCTTGGCGGCGCGAACGCACTCAGCTTCGCACTGCGTTTCCTGCGGGCACACCCGGCCCGTCACGGCGGGCAGCGCGTTGTCGCAGAGCAACGACTGCGCGGCCTCGGCAACCTTGCCCTCGGTGAGCAATTGCAGAAAACGCGGGATGTTGACGCCGACGGGGCAACCGCGCACGCATTTGGGGTCTTTGCACTGAAGACACCGCTGCGCCTCCAGCAACGCCAGTTGCTCGGTGAAACCCAGGTTGACCTCGGCAAAGTTGGACGCGCGCGCTTCCGGCGGCTGCTCCGGGATGCGCTGCCGTGGAATGCTCAATCGCTCCCGGGTGCTGAGTTTTCCGCTCATGGCACGACCGCAGGTTCGGCGGGCTTCGCGGCAGAATGCGCGCCCTCGGCGGCGGGCAGGTTGGTCAGGTGCGGCCCCAGGCGGCACTGGGTTTCGGCGCAACGCAGTGCCTCCAGCTCGTATTGCCGGTAGGTCGCAAGCCGGTCCTGCAATTCGTCGTAATCCACCCGATGCCCGTCGAACTCCGGGCCGTCCACACAGGCGAATTTCATCTCGCCGCCCACCGAGACGCGGCAACCGCCGCACATGCCCGTGCCATCAATCATGATCGGATTCAGCGACACAATCGTGCGCACGCCCAACGGACGGGTCAGCGCCGCCACCGCCCGCATCATCGGCACCGGACCGACGGCATAAACCGCGTCCACCCCGCCGCCGGCCAGCACATCGCCCAGCGCCACCGTCACAAACCCCTTGCGCCCGTAGCTGCCGTCGTCGGTGCAGACAATCACCGCCCCAAGTCGCCGCAGTTCCTCCTCGAAAATCACCCACTCGCGCGAGCGCCCGCCGATGATGCTCGTCACGCGCACACCGCGCGCGTGCAAACCCTGCGCGATGGGATGCACGACCGCCGTGCCCACGCCGCCCCCCACGCACACGGCGTGACCCGACGGGATCAACTCGGTCGGCCGGCCCAGCGGCCCGGCGATGTCCAGAATGGCCTCGCCCGGCTGCAACGCGACCAGTTCGCGGGTGCTCTTGCCCACGGCCTGAATCACCAGCGCAATCGAGCCGCGCACCGGGTCGGCATCGGCAATCGTCAGCGGAATCCGCTCCGAGGTCTCAGCCCGTCGCACGATGACGAACTGGCCGGGCTGCCGGATTTGGGCGATGCGCGGCGCTTCCACGTCCAGGCGGGTCACGTCCGGGTTCAACTGTCGGCGGGCGAGCACTGCGTGCATGGTGAACTGATGTTGCGACCGTCCGAGCAAACTCTGGCCGAGCCAACCCACGCGGTCAATTCGGGATCCCGGAGCCGGGTGGCGCCTGAGCCGCAATCGGGCGGGGCCAGAAACGCATTGGCGTCAGGCGCTCAACCATGCGGGGGTCGGATGAGCGTCACGCCGACGGCGTCCGTGGGGCAGGGCAGGGCACTTCAGCCCTGTGGGCATTGCCGGGGGCGGCTCATGTGGCAGCGCAAGAGAGGCGGCAGGGGCAAGTGCACGGGCAGGGCGGACGGTTGACCGCTTTCGCCGCAGAGAGAGGTGGTCTTGATTTGCCCTGGTTCGGGGTCGCTCAGGGCCGTTGGCGTTAGAACCCGGGCCGGACGCCGTCCAAGGGCATCATGAATTTGCCGGTCAGATACGCGCGGCGCGTGCTGTTAATTCACGGCAAAGGTCGCACAGCGGGATGGCTTCCGTCGCCCCGCGCAGCCAGAGCGTTTCAAGCGTCGCCCCGGTATCTTCCAAAACGTGAAACGGGGTTAGCTCCACGAAATGGAGTCGGCCGGCGAGCGATTCGGCCGAATGACGGAGCAGGGTTAGAGCCGCTGAGCCAACCAACAAGTAACGACCCTGGCCACGCCCCTCTCGTCGGGCCCGGTCAATCAAACCGCGCAACGGCTGGAATAACCCCGGCAGACGGTGGACCTCATCCAGGATGACCAGCCTTTCCAAGTGGCCGGATCGGTAGGCTTCAGCGTCGGACAATTTGGCCCGGTCGGAATCCGACTCCAGGTCCAGATACACCCCGCCGAGCCGCCGCGCCACTTCCAGCGCGAGCGTGGTTTTGCCGACCTGTCGCGGCCCGCGAAGGCAAACGGCGGGCGCTTCACGCAGTCCCAAGAGGACTGAGTCCATCGCCATCCGCTCGATCATCTTTGCAAATACGCCATCGCAATGCGCTTTTTACAAGGTTTTCGCCTCCTCCGCCGAGTGTCCGAGGCCATGATGCGCCATCTGAATGCCCACCTCGCATCGCGGTATTTCGCTGGCCAAGCGGGAAAACCAAACCGGGTCGTGCGTTTTGGACAGGGCGGCTTGGAGACGCCAGCGGTCACCGATCGCCAACTTGCGCGGGGACGCTTGTGATTTTGACTTGCCACTCGACGTGAGGCCGAGGGGCATGACCCTCACAGACGGTTATCTGGGGCAAATCCCAAATCGGGCCGAGGCGGTTTGCGAGCCAGGCGGTTGCGGTTACCGGCCCGGCGTCGCTGGCGTGGGCGCAAGATTTCGCAGCCACGCAGCGCCCGGCTGACGTTGGTAGGCGTCAAAGCCCCGCTCACCGAGCACGGTGCGGATGGCGCCCTCGGTTTCGTTGCGAATGCCTTGCAAGGCCGCCTGGCGTTGCTCCGGCGTGAGCGTCTCGTCCCGCCGCACGCGCTGCGCCTGGTCTTCGGCCACTTTTTTCATTTCGTACACCTTCACGGCGGCGTCCCTGGGCAGCCCCTGCCGTTGGGTCACCCGGTAAATGCTCTGGTAAGCCCAGTCTTGCGATCGCTCGTATTCGGCATACCGCGCATCGCCAAGGATGTTTTTAAGTTGCTGTTCCATGTCCCGGCGCGCGCTGTTCATCCGTTCGCGTTCGGCCTCGTCCATGCTCGCGATGGCCATCGGGTTGAACTGATCATCGAACTTTTTGCGCAGGGCGAAGATTTGCCGGAACTCCTGCTCGGTCGGTTCGAAGCTGGCCAGTTGCATGCGCATGGCCATGGCCGTGGGCGAGAGGCGCAGTTGGTATTCCTCCAGCTCCTGCGGGGTGAGGATCTTGGCCAGTTCGGCCTCCATTTCCTTCTGCGCGCGTTGCATCCGGCCCAGGTCCTCGCCATCGGGCGCGCCACCCCGGAAGCCGCGCATCATTTGCGCCTGCATTTTTTGAAACACCTCGAACACGGCCGTCTGTTTCTGGGCGGGCAGAAAGTCGAGGAGTCTTTCAAGCGGATTGAATCCGGCAAAGAGGTCGAGCTTTTCCTCCGGCACGCTGCCGAGCAGTTCCTTGAGCAATTCGCGTTTTTCGCGGGCGAGCGCCTGCTCCTTCTCAATGCGCTCCGGGTCGAACATCGCGCTGAAAAAGTTCCCGGCCTTCCAATACTCGAAGCGGTTGGTCGAGGTGTGAAGTGACTCACGCCTCGAAGCAAAGAGCTTGTTCACGTCGGCAATGATGATGTCGCGGATCGTTTCCTCGGGGCAGCCGATGGCGCGCAAATTCGCGATGTATTGCTTGTAATCGGCCGACTCAACCATGCGCCAGTCGAACGGTTGAGCGGGCCTGGCGGCAGCCGCTTCGGCAGCCGCCGACGGTCGGGCCTCCACGCTTGCCACAGATGGGCCAGACGCGGTGGGCGCCGCAGGCGCGAACGGCTCGGGGCGCGGCTTGAGGAAAAGCCAAACCGTCAGCGCGCCCAGCGCGACGTTCAACGCAAGCGAAAGCACGAGCAGCACGTTGGTTTTCATACTGCCTCACTCATACTCGCCCGCCCGCCGGTTGGAAACGGCAAAAAAAAGCCTCGCGTGGGCCATGCCCTGCCCGGATGGCAGCGTGTCCTCCGGCCTGCCGATTTTTGTCGGTTTGCTGTTCGGCGTTGCGAGCTCGTTGGGATGTGACGGCACTTTCTGGCCTGCTGGGAAAAGCAATCCCGGGCCACCCAAGCGCGCCATGAGCCGTGGCACGAACCGGGCGTTCTGGCGTTGAAGCACTTTGACGTATCAACGCTGTTTTGCGCCGTTGCCGTGAAAGCGAAACGCGCTCTTGCCTGGCGGCGAAAAAGCATTTCGACGGGTTTGACTCCTGCCTTGACAATCCGGCGTATCGCCCGCGAAGTGTCGCCGGTTTGAAGACAGGCAGGACGCGGAGGCGATCGGTGTGGTATTCGATTTCCATTGCCGGCGTGGTGTTGGCGCTGCTGGTTTGTGGCGCGGCGTGGAACGGCTGGGCCGGGGCTGCAGAGTCGCCCTCAGCCGTGTCGGGTGCGCCACCGGGTTTGCGCGCTGGGGCTGCGGCCAGCAACATTACCCCGCCGCTGGGCGTGCCCATCAACGGTTACTTCAACGACCGCCGCGCCCGGCATGTGCATGACGAACTCCACGCGCGGGCGCTGGCGCTCGACGACGGACGCACGCGACTGGCGCTGGTGGTGTGCGACAGTTGCATGATCCCGCGCGGGGTCGTGGACGCGGCACGACAACGCATCACCCAACGAACCGGCCTGCCCGCCCATCACGTGCTCATCGCCGCCACGCATTCTCACACCACGCCCGCCTGCATGGGCCTGTTTCAAACCGAGCCGGACGCCGATTACACGCGGTTTCTCATCGGCCGCATCGCGGACGCCGTGGAACGGGCGCTTCACAACCTGGCGCCGGCGCAAATCGGCTGGGGCGTCGGGCGCGAGCCAAACCACGTTTTCAACCGTCGGTGGCGGATGAAACCCGGCAGCATCCCGCCCAACCCTCTGGGCGGAACCAATGACCTGGTGCAAATGAACCCGCCACCGGCCAGCCCGAACCTGGTCGAGCCGGCCGGGCCGACCGACCCGGAGGTTTCCGTGCTCGCGGTGCGGTCAGCCAGCGGACGGCCGCTCGCGTTGCTGGCGGTCTATGCGTTGCACTACGTGGGCACGGGCCGCGAGTGGGACATCTCGGCGGATTACTTCGGAGCGTTTTGCGAGCGCGTGGCGGAGCTGCTGGGCGCGCGCGGGGTCTGGCACGACGACCCGCCGTTTGTGGCCATGCTCGCCAACGGCGCCAGCGGCGACATCAACAACATCAATTTCCGCCAGCCGCGCCCGCCCCAACCGCCCTACGCCCAGGTGCGGCAGGTCGCCGACGCCGTCGCCCGCGAGGCGCACCGCGTCTGGCAATCGTTGAACTTTCACTCCAACGCAACGCTGGCAGTGGCCGAGCGCGACCTGGAACTGGCGGTGCGGTTGCCCGACGCCGCCGAGGTTGCGCGCGCGCAGGCGATTCTGGCGCGCGCCCAGGGCCGGGCCTTGCAGGGGTTGGAGGAGGTTTACGCCCGCGAAACCGTGTTGTTGAAGGATTGGCCCGCAACGCAATCGCTGCACCTGCAAGCGATGCGCGTCGGCGGGTTGGGCCTGGTCGCGATTCCCTGCGAAGTGTTTGTGGAAATCGGCCTGGCGCTCAAACGCCAGAGCCCCTTTCAGCCCACGGTGGTGATGGGCCTGGCCAATGGCGCGCACGGGTATCTGCCGACTCCGGAGCAGCATGCGCTGGGCGGATACGAAACCTGGCGCGCCCGTTCCAGTTGTTTGGAGGTCGGAGCCGCGCCCAAAATCCAGCAGGCGCTCCTCGATCTGCTGGGGGGCTTGAAGTGACCGCGATTGCCGCCGGCACCGGTTCGGGACGGGGCGCCCGGGCTGGTGGGATGTGCGGGCGGACACGGCCGGTTACAGGTTCGGGCCGCCGTTTGCGGGGTTGACACACGCCGGGCGCGACACCTAATTTTCGCACGCTGAATTCACGGCGTCGGGCGCGCATCGCCCGCGCCGGCCGAGCCAACAACACGGAAGGGAGTGATCGAGCTTGACGGAAATCCGACTCAAAAAAGGTGAATCAGTGGACAAGGCGCTGCGCCGGTTGAAGAAGAAAATTGACCGGGAAGGCATCTTGAAGATCGTGCGCGCGCACCGGCACTACGAGAAGCCCAGCGAGCGTCGCCGCCGCAAGGAAAAAGCGGCCCGTTTTGCGGCGATGCTCAGCGCGCGCTACGCGGAGATGTGACCCGCGGGCGGTTTTGTTCCGGCGCGCCGCACGTGGTTGAACCCCGACAGACGGGCGTCGGGGTTCAACCATTCTGGGCGCAGCCGCGCGCTGCATCATGTATGCCTTCTCCACCTGCTGGAACGCGCACCGGCACGCCGACGGGCGCGCCATGCTGCGCGAAATCCGCGAGCTGGGTTTCGATTACGCCGAACTGAGTCACGGCACGCGCATCTCGCTCCTGCCCGGCATTCTCGAAGCCGTCGAGGCGGGCGAGATCAAAATCTCCAGCCTCCACAACTTTTGTCCCCTGCCGATGGGCGTGACCTTCCCGGCGCCGAACCTCTTTCAATTCTCCGCCGAGGCGCCGCGCGAGCGCGAACTGGCGGTGCGCTACACGCTCAAAACGCTCGAATTCGCCACACGCGTGGGCGCCCCGGCGGTCGTCCTGCACCTGGGCAGCGTGGACATGAAAGATTACACCAGCCGATTGAAACGGCTGGTGGAGTCCGGCGAAAAAGATTCCCCCCGCTACGAAAAGCTTTGCGCCGAGGCGACCTCCCGGCGCGAGGCGAAAAAGGAAAAATTCGTCGAGCGCACCTACGAAACGCTGCGCCGCATTCTGCCGGAGGCGCAGGCGCGCGGCTTGAAGCTGGGCGTCGAGAACCGCGAGGCGCTGGAGGAAATCCCCCTCGAAACGGATTTTCCCTTTTTGTTCCGGGAGTTTGACGGCGCACCGCTCGGCTACTGGCACGACACCGGCCACGCGCAAATCAAGGAAAACCTCGGCCTCATTCACCATGCGCTGCACCTGGAATCGCTCGCCGACCGGCTGGTGGGTTTTCACATTCATGATACGCAATTCCCCGCGCGCGACCATTGCGCCCCCGGCACCGGCACGGTGAACTTTGCCGCCCTCAAGCCCTTCGTCCGCCCGGAGCACATCAAGGTCTTCGAGTTCAGCCCCACCGTCACGCGCGAGGACGCGCTGCGGGGCATCGCGCACGTCAAAGCGATCTGGGGCGAGGATTGAATTGCCCCGACGGCCCGGCGCGCCTGAAACTGCCCGCGAACCGCCAAATCGGGCGGCAGCGCACAGCTCATGGTGCAATCCGATTCCAAAACCGCCCGCGAACTGGCGCGGGGCATCGTCGCGCGCCTGCAAGACGCCGGCTTCGAGGCCTTCTGGGTCGGCGGCTGCGTGCGCGACCTGCAACTGGGCCGCGAACCGGAGGATTACGACATCGCCACCTCCGCGCGACCGGAGCAAATCGAGGCCCTGTTCCCGCGCACCAAAGCCGTCGGCCGCCGCTTCGGTGTCATGCTCGTCATCGAGCAGGGCCGCGAGTTCCAGGTCGCCACCTTCCGCGCCGAGGCCGACTACCGCGACGGGCGGCGACCCTCTCGCGTGCGGTTTGCCGATGCCCGGGCCGACGCGCGGCGACGCGACTTCACCATCAACGGTCTGTTTTTGGATCCCGTTGCCGGGCGGCTTTACGACTGGGTGGGCGGACAGAACGATCTGCGCGCGCGGCTGATTCGCACCATTGGCGCGCCGGAGGAGCGGTTCGCCGAGGACCATTTGCGGATGCTGCGCGCGATTCGGCTGGCGGCCAACCTGGAGTTTGAGATTGAACCGCGCACCCTGGAGGCAATTCGCGCGCTCGCGCCCAACATCCAACGGGTCAGCGCCGAGCGCATCCGCGACGAACTCAACCGGTTGTTTCTCCCGCCGCCGGACATCGGCCCGGCCGTGCCGCCCCCGGCAGGTGACACCGGCGCGGGCACGCCGACGGGCCGTCGTGCAGCGCGCGGGTTGGAATTGTTGCGCCAGAGCGGTTTGTTGGAGGTGGTGCTGCCCGAACTGGCCGCCACGATCCCGTGCGAGCAACCGCCGGATTACCATCCCGAAGGCACGGTCTTCACGCACCTGGTGCTCATGCTCAAGCACCTGCCCGCCAACCCGCCGCCCTCGTTGCCCTGGGCCGTGCTGCTTCATGACATCGCCAAGCCCGTCACCGCCACGCGCGATCCGCAGACGGGCGAGCGTCACTTCTACGAGCACGACAAAGTCGGCGCGGAAATGGCCGCGCGCATCCTCCGGCGACTCCGTTTCCCCAACAAGCAGATCGAGGAAATCGTGACCTGCGTGCGCCATCACATGCAATTCAAGGACGCGCCCCGGATGCGCAAGGCGACGCTGCGCCGGATGCTGCTGCGCCCCACCTTTGCGCTGGAGCTGGAATTGCACCGGCTCGATTGCCTCGGCTCGCACCGCCGCCTGGACATTTATGAGTTCCTGCGTGCGGAGGCCGAAGCTCTCGCGCGCCAGCCGCAGATCCGTCCCCCGCTGGTCAAGGGACAGGATCTCATCAAGTTGGGGATGAAACCCGGCCCCGCGCTGGGCCGAATGTTGGCTGAAATTCGGGAGCTGCAATTGCAGGAGGAACTCAAGACGCGCGCCGAGGCGCTGCGCTGGGCGCGGCGGCGCCTGGCTGACACGCCGCTTGCGCCGGACGCCACCGCCGAGGTTCCGAGCAACCGTCCCAACGGCCGCTCCTGAACGAACCCGCCCGCCGATTCCTCCGCTCCCGTGCGCCCCGGCCTTTTTATGGCCCGCCGCCCAGCTCTTTCACAATGCGCCGCGCCGCCTCGCGCGCCCAGGCGTCGGCCCGCAAAATTTCCTCCAACGACGGATGCGCTGTGGCCGTGTGTGCCGCCATCGTCCGACGCACCGTTTCGGTGATTTGCGGAAAGTTGATCCGCCCGCTCAGGAACGCTTCGACGGCGATCTCGTTTGCGGCGTTGAGCACGGCGGGCATCGTGCCGCCGGTCTCGCCCGCGCGCCGCGCCAGCTCCAGCGCCGGAAACCGCTCCAGGTCGGGCGCCTCAAAGGTAAGACTGGCGATGCGGGCAAAATCGGTTTGCACGCGCTGACTCGGGGCGCGTTCCGGGTAGGTCAACGCGTATTGAATCGGCAGGCACATGTCGGGCGTCGAGAGTTGCGCCAGCCACGAGCCGTCCACGAACTCGACCATCGAGTGGATGACGCTTTGCGGATGGATGAGCACGTCCACGCGCCCGATCTCGATGTCGAAAAGCCAGCGCGCCTCGATCATTTCCAGGCCCTTGTTGAAGAGCGTGGCCGAATCAATCGTGATCTTGCGGCCCATGACCCAGGAGGGGTGTTGCAGCGCGCGCTCGACCGTGATGCGCGGGAACTCCTCCCGGGGCGTGGTGCGAAACGGCCCGCCGCTGGCCGTGAGCCAGAGCTTCCGCACCGAGGAGACCGGCCGGCCGTCCAGGCACTGAAATATCGCCGAGTGCTCGCTGTCCACCGCCAGCACCCGCACGCCGTGGCGACGCGCCTCGCGCATGACGATTTCCCCGGCCATGACGAGGATTTCCTTGGAGGCGACGGCAAGGTCCTTGCCGGCGCGGATCGCCGCCAGCGCCGGTTGGAGGCCTGCGGTGCCGACAATCGCCACCAGGACGATATCCGCCGCCGGCAGCGTCGCGAGCCGGATCAGCCCTTCCGCACCCGAATACACGTCGCACGCCGGGCCGAGCGCACGCGCCAGTTCGGCGGCTTTCGCCGGGTCGCCAAGGCAAACGGCCTGCGGTTGATGGCGCCGCGCCTGCTCGAGCAGCAGTTCGGCGTTGTTGCCGGCGGCCAGGCCGATCAATCGAATCCGGTCGGGGAGGTCTTCGGCCACTTTGAGCGTGCTGGTGCCGATCGAGCCGGTGCTGCCGAGCAGGACAACGTTCTTCATGTCACGGGCGCGTGAGCACGTGTCGCAGGTAGAGATACATGATCGGCGCGTTGAACAAAAGGCTGTCGAGCAGGTCCAACACGCCGCCGATGCCGGGAAACCACCGGCCTGAATCTTTGACGCCCGCCTCGCGTTTGAACAGCGACTCGATCAGGTCGCCGAGCACCGCCGCCCCGCCCAACAGCGCACCCAGAATCACCGCGTGCAGCGGCGTCATGCCCGGCAACCGTGCGCCCGCCAGATGCGCAAACGCCAGACTCGCACCGGTCGAAATCGCGATCGCCCCGAAAAATCCCTCCCAGGTCTTGGCGGGGCTGACGCGCGGGATGAGTTTGTGCCGTCCCCACAGCGAGCCGACCACATACGCGCCGGTGTCACTGAACTTGGTGACCAGCACGAAATACAGCACGTAAAGCCGTCCGGCCTCGCCCAGACCGGGGAAAAAATTGATTTTCTGAATGAAGTTCAACAGCCACGGCACATACATCAGCCCAAAGAGCGTCGTGGAAATGGCCAGGATGCCCGCCGGGTTGGTCCGCGAGAAAAACTGTCGCAGGCACAGTCCCAGCACGAACAGGATGATCAGGCCCATTTCGAAGTCGTTCGCGCGCGCGGGCGAGTTGTGGATGCCGAGCCGCCCGGTGGCGTGCAGGAACGTGCCGACCATGAGAATCACCGCACCGGCCAGCCCCCATTTGCGAAAGCACACCAACCCGCGCTTCTCCACCAGCGCGTAGAACTCCGCCAGACCCGCCACCGCCAGGATCAGGATGAACGCCAGAAACACGTAGTTGGCGATCCACTCGCGCCCGGAAAACAACGCGGCCAGCAGCAGCCCCCACAACACCACCGTGCTGAGCGCGCGGCGGAAAAAAATCTGCAACTTGGAAGGCGGCGCGGCGACGCCGTCCGCTGTCGGTTGTTCCATCGGCGCGAGCCTAGCAGCCCGCGCGCCCGCTGCCAAACCGCAAAGTCGCCCGACCGGCCCCGGTCGGGCTTTGCCGCGTGGAGCGTTGGAGCGTAAAAGCGTTGGCGCCGGGCGAGCGCGCGAGACGCGCGCGCTCCCCATGTTTATTCGATGTTCAATGTTCGGTGTTCGTTATTCGATGTTGGATGTTGTGTGGAGCGTCCACCCTCACCCTTTCCCTCTCCCTCGAGGGAGAGGGAATCGCCCAAGCCGCTCAACTCGCGCGCGAGAGCGTTTTGGAGTGCGGCGGCTTGTCGCCGCTTTCAATCCGCCGACTGCCAGTCGGCGGCACGGCAGATTGCCAATCTGCGCTCCGCTCCACGCTCTGACGCTCTGACGCTCCCACGCACGCTCAACGCTGTTGCGCCCCTTTGGGGCTTGAGAGGGCGGGGATGGAGTTTTGATTGCAGAGCGGCCAGCGACGTAGAATGATGCGGCTGTGATCATGGCTTCGGGTCGAAAACTCTGCGCAAACGACGAGCGGCGCGTCGGGTTCGCGCCGCGCGCCTTCACGCTGATTGAATTGCTGGTGGTCATCGCCATCATCGCCATTTTGGCGGCGCTGCTGCTGCCGACGTTGGTGGGCGCCAAGGAGAAGGGCCGCCGCGCCGCGTGCATCAGCAACATGCGTCAGGCCATCCTCTCGGTGCACCTTTACGGCAACGACTTTCAGGAGCGGGTGCCGAGCGGGCGCGACAACAACGGCCAGTGGCACTCCATCCGCATCTCCAGCGTCAGCTACACCAACCTCGTCCAATACACGGGCAACTTCAAAATCATGGACTGCCCGAACTTCACCTTCGGCACGCAGCCGCGTTACGACGGGCGTTGGGGGTATCTGATCGGCTACAATTACCTGGGCGACGCGAACATGAGCGGCTGGTCGCCGAGCGCACCCTTTTACTGGTATTCCCCCAAAAAAACCACCGAGGCCGGGAACAATTTCATCCTGGCGGATGCCAATCACTGGGGCGACGTGCTGCTGATGGCGCCGCATCGGGCCAACGGACCATTTCAGGTCAACGGCGCGACGTTCACGCGCGCGCTCTCGGGCACGCTGAGCGATCCGAGCAAGGTTGGCGCCGCCGGCGGGCACGTGGGTTGGCTCGACGGCTCGGTGCGCTGGCTGAACCTGCGCGCCATGCGCATCCGCTACGCGTCCTCCTACATCCTGTATTTCGGATATTGGTGAGCGCCGGGCGCGGGGTCGGCGCGTGCGCGGGCGTGTCGGCGCGAGCCGACGGCTCAGGCGCGTTTGCGCGCGAGCGTGTGCGTGGCGTGGCCGTAGAAGGCCTCGGCGCATTCCATGAGCGTCTCGCTCAGGGTCGGGTGCGGATGCACGCTCAGCGCGATGTCTTCGGCGGTTGCGCCCATCTCCAGTGCGAGGACGGCTTCGGCGATGAGTTCGCCCGCGCCCGGTCCGCAGATGCCCACGCCCAACACCCGTTCGCTTTCCGGGTCAATAATCATCTTGGTCACGCCGTCGGTGCGGTCGAACGAAACCGCGCGGCCTGAGGCGGCCCAGGGGAATTTGGCCACCTCGTATTTGAGGCCGCGCGCCTGCGCTTCGGCCTCGGTCAAACCACACCAGGCCAGTTCCGGGTCGGTGAACACCACCGCCGGGATGACGATGTTTTCAAAGGCGCTGGGTTGGCCCAGGATCACCTCCACGGCGATGCGCGCTTCGCGGTGCGCCTTGTGGGCGAGCATCACGCCGCCGACGATGTCGCCAATGGCGTAAATGTTCGGGTCGTCGGTCTGCTGGCGGTTGTTGACCTTGACGAAGCCCTTTTCATCGAGGGTCACGCGGGTGTTTTCCAGGCCCAGGTCGCTGCTGTTGGGCACGCGCCCGACGGCGACCAGCACGCGGTCGTAAAGCTCCTCGACCGTCTGGCCGTTGAATTCCATCTGCACTTTGATCTGTTTGCCGGCGGTGGCCATCTTCGTGACCTTCACGCCCAGGCGAATCTCCTTGAAGGCTTTTTTCGCCGCTGCGACCACCGGGCGCACCAGGTCGGCATCCGCTCCGGCCAGCACGCGATCAAGCGCCTCCACCACCGTGACACGACTGCCCAACGTGGCATAGACCGTTCCGAGTTCCATGCCGATGTAACCCGCGCCGACGACCAGCAACGTTTCAGGAATGTCCTCCAGTTCGAGCGCCTGGCGCGAGGTCATCACGCGCGGATTGCCCAGGTCAAAGGCCTTGGGCATCGCCGCGCGCGAACCGGCGGCCAAAATCGCCTTTTCAAAGCGCACGAACCGCTGGCCCTGCTCGGTCTCCACGCGCAGGGTTTGGGAATCTTCAAAGTAACCGCGGCCCTGAAGCACCTGGACGTTGCGCATTTTTGCCAGTTGCGCGATGCCCGCGCCGAGTCTGGCCAGCACCGATTCCTTCCATGCGCGCAACTTCGCCAGGTCCACCGTCGGCTCGCCAAAGCTGATGCCGCGATGGGCCGACTCGCGCGCGGCCAGAATCTGGTGGGTGGCGTGAAGCAACGCCTTGGACGGAATGCAACCGCGGTTGAGGCAGACGCCGCCCAGACGCGGTTCGCGCTCGACCAGAATGACCTTCTTGCCGAGGTCGGCAGCGTAAAACGCCGCGGCGTAGCCGCCCGGCCCGGCCCCCACAACGACAATTTCAGTTTGAATCGGTTCCATGTGAATCCCGAAGCTTCAGGGTTGCAGCAGGGTTTCGTCGAAATTCTCCAGCGCGGCGATCAGGTCCACGATGAATCGCGCCGCCATGCCGCCGTCAATGACGCGGTGGTCATAGGACAGGGCCAGTGGCGTGAGCAGGCGCGGTTCCATGCGCCCGTCGGCTACGACCGGTTGAAGTGCGCCGCGACCCAGGCCGAGGATGGCGACCTCGGGCCGGTTGATGATCGGCGTAAAATGCGCGCCGCCGATCGCGCCCTGGTTCGAGATGGTGAAGGTGCCGCCCTTGAGGTCGTCGGCGCTGACCTTGCGTTCCCGCGCCTTGCGCGCCAGCTCCTCCACCTCGCGCGCCAGCTCCAGCACGCTCTTTTTGTCGGCGTCACGCACCACCGGTACGATCAAGCCGTGCTCGGTGTCCACGGCGATCCCGATGTGAAAATATTTTTTGAGCACCAGTTCGTGCGTGACCTCGTCGAGGCTCGAATTGAACTGCGGATGGCGCTGGAGCGTGGCAACCACGGCTTTGATGATCAGCGGCGTGAGCGTGAGTTTGACGCCGCGCTGCTCGTAAGCCGGGCCGTGCTGCTTGCGCAGCGCGTTCAGGCGCGTGAAATCCGCGTCGCCGAATTGCGTCACGTGCGGAATGGAGGTCCAGCTTTCGGTCATCCGGCGGGCGATGACCTGGCGCAGCGGCGAGAGCGGCTGGCGGGTGATCGGTCCCCACTTGGAGAAATCAATCGGCTCGGGCGCGGGCCGGGCTGCTGCCGGAGCGGGTGCGACGGTCGGTGCAGCGGGCGCGGCGGTGGCGCGAGCTGCCAGCGCCTGAAGTCGCTGGATGTAGGCGCGTAGGTCCGCGATTTCAATCCGGCCACCCCGGCCGCTCCCGCGAATTCGGCGCAGGTCAATGCCCAGGTCGCGCGCGATGCGGCGCAGGGAAGGGGAGGCAACGGGCGCGGCGACCGGCTCGGTCAGTTCGACATCCGGGGCAGCGAGGGCTTCGGGCAGGGGCTCCGCTGCCGCGGGCGGGGCGGGTGGCGGTGTTGCAACCACGGGTGTAGGCGGGGGTGGCGGTTTGGCTACTGCCGGCGCCGCAGCCGGCGCGGCGGCGGTGTCCAGAGCCAGAATCGGTTGGCCTACGCTGACCTTCTCGCCGGGTTTGACGTAAATGCGCGTGACCACGCCCGCGGCGGTGGACGGGATGGCGGCAATGGCTTTTTCGTTCTCCAGTTCAAGGATGGGTTGATCGGCGGCGACCCGGTCGCCTTCGCGGACGAGGATGTTCACGACCACCCCCGAGTCCACGCCTTCACCCAGTTTGGGCAGTTTCAAATCCATATTGTGCGGCGCTCAATCTGGCGAAACGGGGCACGCGGTTCAAAGAAAATGCGCCTGCAGAAAATGCAGAAGGCGCGGGAGAAGACCCGCGCCCTCTGTGAAGGCATTCTCCGGGCGGGGCGTCCGACGCGCCGAACCGGACGGGCGGTCGGCAGCCTCCGCCGGACAATTACGGCGTGCTCACGAGCCGGAAGAACTTGATCGGCTCGGTGAACGTGTTGGTCCACGGCCCTGCCGTGACTCCGACGACGTTGGTGTAAGGCCCGGTGACGACACTGGCGGCCTGAAGCTGGTAGGTGCCCGTCCAGTTGAGGACAATCTGGCCGCCCAGCAGTTGGGCGTTGAGCACGGGCGGTTGCGGCGGCGTCGGCGGCGGAGGCGGCGTGGCGCCCGGCGGCAGGAGCAGAATCTTGAACGAGATCGGCTCAGCGATTTGCACCTGCGGATTGGCGACCGGCGTCGCGCCGCTGGTCACCAGACGCAGCCACTTGGTGTTTTGTTCGCCATTGAACTGGAAACGAATGCGGCAGGAATTGGTGCCGCTGTATGCGGTGTTGGTGACGACGACCGATTCATTCGGTGCCGAGAGCAGGTTGCCGGAGGTTGTGCCTGAGAAGCTCGGCTGACTGAACCCGCGTGCTACGGTGCCCGGCGGAACACCTTCCCAACCTTGGAACACGCCGTTGGTGCCGTTGGCCAGGTCATCAATGTAAATTTCAAATGGCCCGGCGTCGTTTTCGCACGCGATGGCAATGCCGTCCAGCGCGCCAAAGTCGCCGTCCCAGAAGCCGGGGTTGGGGTCGGTTCCAAACCACGTGTAAACCGGGTCAACGCCTTGTTGGAACGTGACCGTCTGCCAGTTGGTGCTGGGCGTGAGCACGACGCCATCGCCGGGCGCACCGCCGGACAGCACATAGGTTGCTCCAATGAAATGAAGAATACTCCCGGAACCTGCAGCGCCAACCGGCCCGGTCAACGCCGTGTTTTCGCGCACGCTCAGAGCAACACGGATGCTGGGGTTCGCCCCGCCGCCAACAATCGTGCCGCTGGCCGGCACGCAGCCTTCCTGGCCACCGACCGTCTGCGTGGCGGCTACCTGCGCGCCCTTGATCAGATTGGAAACGGTCACCAGATTCGCGCCCGCGACGATACCAGAAGTTTTCTGGCCGATGGGCTGCATGCCCGAACCGGAGTTCTGATAGACGGTGATCGCCGTGGCGGTGTTGGTCACGCCGATGACGACGACCTCGGTGAGGTTGGCGCCCAGCGGCCCGGTCACCTCCACCGGCGGGACCGACAGGCACGGCTGCACGAGCGTGAATCGGAAGCAGTCCACCAGCAGCCGGTTTTGCAACGTCGCATTGACCAAACCGCTTTTGTAATGGAATCGAATGAACGGCCGCGCGCTGCCCGGATCGTTCGTCACGTAACCGATTAACGACCACTTGTTCGCGGGATTCCCGTAACTCCGCTGAAACACCGGCGTTTCAGTAACCGAGAGCGAGCCGTTGGTGCAGAAAACCGACATGATGACATTGGTGCTGACGTTTCCCGCCAGCGAGCTGAAGTTGTGATCAATTTGGTAAACGCCGCCCGTCACGGCCAATTGCGGGTAGATGGCTACGTATTGATTGACGTTGGTTAGGTCGCTTCCGGAAAGCCACGCGCGTGCTCCGCCCGTGGTTGGGCGGCCCGGCGCGTTGGCGATCGCAGCGGTGTCCCCCAGGTTCAACAGGTCGGGATTCGTGGGGTCAACGCCCCGGTCGAAATACGTGCCGTCCATATTTGGACCGGCGCCCGAGGGCGAAGGTCGCGCCGTCACATAAACCACATCGGCCAACGCCGCGGTCGTGAAGCTGGTCAGCAGAAGCGCGCTGAGGAGGCGAATCGGTTTCATAACATCGTGATTGCTGGTTTTGCATGGACGTTGGTTCGACGTCCGTTTCTGCGATTACTGTTCCCCGAAGGGGCGGGTTCGTCAATGTTGACCTGCCCGCTTCAGCCCTTCCCCGGTTTCGCAGTTTCGGCCCGGGCTGTCATGCCACATGATTATGTGACCCGCTTGGGGGACAAAGGGGGTTGACCCGGCGTCCACCAGACCGATAGAGCATCAGCGGAGTGTCGGGCTTGTGGCGTTGACCGGAAGCCCGGCACGGGGGAAAATAAGAGTGGACGGACAAAGGTTTGGGCCGATGAAAAGGGCTGAACAAAAACTCGTGAAGTGGGCGGCACGCGGCGGAGTGGCGTTCACGTTGATCGAACTGCTGGTGGT
>JAOAIM010000044.1 GCA_026414705.1 Verrucomicrobiia bacterium
GCGCACGCGTCTTGCGTGCCGGTTCGGCGTCCCGCCGAAAACACGATTCACCGATGGCCTTGAGCGCCGAAGGCGCAGTCACAACGGTAGCCCAGGGCAACGCCCTGGGTTGGGGGCGCCCCCCAAACCCTCTCAAGCCCCGAAGGGGGCCGAACGATTTTGACGGGGCGTAGGAGCGTCAGAGCGGGGTGCGCGGCGCCATCGGGCCACTCGAACCCGCTCCTGCGGTCATTCCAATCCGGAGCGGCCACCCTGCCGGATGTTTCAACCCGCCGTGGGCAACAACGGTCCGGGCTCGCCCAACGAAAAGAGCCGGTCGGAGATGTCGTTCAGAGCCAGGCGCGTGGTCTCGAATCGCTCCGCCAGCGTGTGGAGGAGGCCGCTCAACTCGTATCGCTGCGCCAGGTGATGATCGCCGGCGGCGCGATATTGCGTGCGACCGATTTTGACGTAGTAGCTCAGGTCGGGCGCGCCGCGCTTTTGAGCGCGGAAACGGATGCGTTCCGGGAACACGCCCGAAAGGAACAGTGAGTGGTTGCCGATGTGCACGCGCAGCAGGAATCGCGTGCGTTCGTCAGCGTTCTCCAGGGCCGTGAGCATCTCGAAGAAGTAATCGAGCGGATGCGGCTGGCCGGGCAGGACGCACCGCAGCCGTTCGGCGCGCGCAAACTCCGCCAGCACTTCGGCCACGTAGTCCGCCACCGTGCGGTCTTCGATGCCCGCGCGCCGGAACACGTGCCGCACCAGCACGTAAAAGTAAAAGTGCGTCGAAACCCGCAGGCAACCGGTCCGCTCCAGCAGCGCCCGAAACAGCGCCTCGTCGTCGAGGATTTCGTCGCGCGTTTCCTCGTCGGCCAGCAGCCGCACCAGCGCGTCAGCCGAGCCGGGTCGCCGACCGAGCACCGACACGACAAAGTCCACGTCCTCCGCCGCGAACTGCACGCGGCAGTTGGGTTGGATCATTTTCATCCACATGGCGCTTCGTTGATTTGGACATCGGCAACGCCCCGCGCATTCGCGCCGCCGCGTTGAGGATGTCACGGTTCAAGTTCAAAAGCAAAACCGGTTCCAGCCGGCCCATCGTTGCGCCCGCCCTCGCGCTGCGTTATTCCAGAACAGCGCGTCCAATGAATGGTCAGCCGCTCGAACCCACCGCCCGCATCCCCGCACGCAACCAGCGTCGCGCCATGGACTGGAGCCTGGTGCTGGCCAGTCAGGGCATCGAAACCGCCATTGAACACGACGCCCAAAGCGGCTGGGCTTTGGTGGTGCCGGGGGCCGACCTGGAGCGGGCGCTGGAGGCGATTCGCCTCTACGAAGCCGAGAATCGCCGCTGGCGCTGGCATCAGCCGGTGTTCAAAGGCGCGGTGTGGTTCGACTGGACCGCGCTGGTGTGGGTGGGGCTGATGGGGGTGTTTTTTGTCGTGTCGGAAACGCGCGGCGGGCTGCGCGAAATCGGGTTGATGGACAACGCGGCTTTTGCGCACGGGCAATGGTGGCGACTGTTCACGGCCACGTGTCTGCACGCCGACCTGCCGCATCTGGCGCTCAACAGCGTCGTGGGGCTGCTGTTTCTGGGCCTGGCGATGGGGCGTTACGGCCCGGGCGTGGGCTTGCTGGCCGCGCAACTGGCGGGCGCGGCGGGAAACCTGGCCACCGTGTGGCTCAGCGGCTCAAACCATCGCGGGCTGGGCGCTTCAGGCGTGGTCATGGGGGCGCTGGGATTGATCGCCATCCAATCGCTGGGCCTGCTGCGGGAGCACCCGGCCTGGAAGCGGTATGTCGGGGCCGGGCTGGCGGGCGGGTTGATGTTGTTCGTCTTGCTGGGCATGACGCCCGGCACCGACATCGTGGCGCACACCGGCGGATTTGTTGGCGGCGTGGTGCTGGGCGCGGTGCTTGCGCCGTTTCCAACGCTGGCGCAACGGGCCGGGCTGAACCTCGGCGCCGGGCTGGCGTTCGGCACGTTGCTCGGATGCAGTTGGGCGCTGGCGCTGTTGCGCGCGACGGCCGCCTGACGTCGCCAGCGGCCGCGCCACCGGCGGGCTGTTCAACCCCTGCGCAATCTGTTAGCACATGCCGACCGGGCGCGGCACGGGCCGGCGCGACGGATTGCATGTCTGAAAATATGGCCAGAGAAGCCGCAGCACACGGACCGACCGACTCGTCCGACAGGCCGGTCTCCCATGCCCCCGACGCCGCGCCCTCGGCCGCGTGGACCTCTCGCGCGCGCTTCCTGGCCGCGTGCCGATGCCAGCCCGTGGACCGGACGCCGATCTGGTTCATGCGCCAGGCCGGACGCGCCCTGCCCGAATACCGCGCGCTGCGCGAGCGCTACTCGTTCCTGGAACTGGTTCAGACGCCCGAACTGGCCGTCGAGGTCACGCTCCAACCCGTGCGCCGGTTCGGCTTCGACGCTGCCATCCTGTTCAGCGACATCCTGGTGATCCCCGAAGCGATGGGCCAGCGCTACCAGTTCCGCGACGGCGGCGGTGTGGCGCTGGACTTTGCGCTGCAAACGCGCGCGGACATTGAGCGCCTGAGCGCCGAGGCGGTGTGCGAACGGCTCGATTACGTCGCGCGCGCGCTGCGCCTGTTGCGAACCGAGCTGGCCGAACGCACCGCGCTCATCGGCTTCAGCGGCTCGCCCTGGACGCTGGCGACCTTCATGCTCGAAGGCGGCAGCGCGGCACGTTACACCCGCGCGCTGGCGCTCTTTCGCGAGGACCGCACGGCGTTTGACGTGCTGATGGAAAAGCTCACCACGGCGGTGACCGCGTATTTGCGGATGCAAATGGCCGCCGGGGCCGACGCGTTGCAGTTGTTCGACAGCCACGGCGGGTTGCTCGATCCGGCGGACTTTCCCGAGGCCAGCGGGCGTTGGATGCGGGACATCGTGCAGGCGCTCCAGACCGGCCCGGACGCGGCGCGCGTGCCGGTCATTGTTTTTTCCCTTGGCACGCACGGTAACTGGGAGGACCTGGTGGGCACGGGCGCGGAGGTGCTGGGGATTGACTGGCGGTTTCCGCTGAGCGAGGCGCGGCGGTTGGTGCCCGGGCGCGTGGCGCTTCAGGGCAACCTCGCCCCGGCGGTGTTGCGCGAAGGCACGCCGGAAAGCGCGGCGGCGGCGGCGCGCGCGGTGTTGGAGGCCATGCGCGGCCGGGCCGGGCACATCTTCAACCTCGGCCACGGTTTGACGCCCGACGCGCGGCTGGAGAACATTGCGTCCGTGGTCGAAACGGTGAAACATTACCGGTGAACCATGCCGTCGAACTGCGTCAAAACGCTCAACGTCAACCTCGATCTGGTGCGCAAATACAACGTGCCCGGCCCGCGCTACACCAGCTACCCGCCCGCCAACCGGTTCACCGACACCCTTTCCTGGGACGCGCTGGCGGCGCGGATTGAGGCCAACAACCGCGCCCCGCGCGACCTCTCGCTGTATTTCCACATCCCCTTCTGCGAAACGCTCTGCTGGTTCTGCGGCTGCACCACCGTCATCACGCTCAACCACGACAAGGGCCGCGATTACGTGGAGCGACTCGGACGCGAGGTGGCGCTGATGGCTCCGCGCCTCAACCCGGAACGTCGTGTCGTGCAACTGCACCTGGGCGGCGGCTCGCCCACGTTCCTGCGCCCGGACGAAATCCGGCGGTTGGGCGAAATCATCCATCGCCATTTCACCTTCGCGCCGGACATTGAAGCGGGCGTGGAGGTGGACCCGCGTCGGCTCACGCGCGAGCATCTGGTCGCCCTGCGCGAGATCGGATTCAACCGCGCCTCGATGGGCGTGCAGGATTTCAACCCGCGCGTGCAGGAGGCGGTGCATCGCATTCAGCCGCGCGAGCTCACCCAACAGGTGCTCGACTGGATGCGCGAGCTGGGCTTCCGCTCGATCAACCTTGATCTGATCTACGGGCTGCCGTTTCAGACGCCGGAATCCTTCGACGAAACGCTCGACATCGTGCTGGAGATGCAGCCCGACCGGCTCGCCGTGTTCAGCTACGCACACGTGCCCTGGATCAAGCCCTCGCAGAAAATTCTCGAACGCAAGGCGCTGCCGACGCCGGAAACCAAACTCCAACTGCTCAAGCTCGTCATCGAAAAGCTCACCGCCGACGGCCAATACGTTTACATCGGCATGGATCACTTTGCCAAACCCGACGACGAACTGGCCGTGGCGCAGGCCAACAAGCAACTGCAACGCAATTTCCAGGGCTACAGCACGCGCGCCGGGGCGGACATCTACGCCTTCGGCATGTCGAGCATTTCGCAAATCCCCGACACCTACTGGCAGAACGAAAAGGAACTGCCGCGCTATCAGGAGGCGGTGGACGCGGGCCGCGTGCCGCTGCACCGCGGTTACTGCGTGACCGAGGACGACAAAATTCGCCGCGAGACGATCATGCGCGTGATGTGCGACCTGTCGCTGGATTTCGCCGCCATGTCGGAAAAACTCGGCATCCGCTTCGAGGAATACTTCGCGAAGGAACTCGAAGCCCTCGCGCCGTTGGAGGCCGACGGGCTGGTGCGGCGCACGCCGGGCGGTGTTGAAGTCACCGACATCGGGCGGTTGTTCATCCGCAACATCGCCATGTGTTTCGACCCCACGCTCCCGCCGCCGGAGCAGCGCCGCCATTCGCGGACGATTTAACCCGCCAACGCCGGGTGCGCGCCCGACCGTGCGTGCGCCGGCTCATCGGAAGCAAAACAAGCTGGTTGGAGGCGACGTGCTGCGGCAGAGTGCGGCGCGACTGGTATGAATCGCATGTTGCATCTGGGGGTGGTTCTCATCGCGCTCGCCGGCGCGACCTTCGCGGCAGCGGCAAACTCCAACGCTCCGGCGCGGTTGGACGCACGGCTGATGCGCCAGCCGGCGGTTTCGGCGCGGCACATCGCGTTTGTGTATGCGGGCGACATTTGGATCGCACCCAAGAGCGGCGGTGAGGCGGTGCGGTTGAGTTCGCCGCGGGGCGAGGAATCCTTCCCCCGATTTTCGCCCGACGGGACGTTGCTGGCGTTCAGCGGCAATTACGACGGCAACCAGGACATTTACATCGTGCCGGTGACCGGCGGATTGCCGCGCCGCATCACCCACCACGGTGCACCGGATCGGCTGGTGAACTGGTATCCCGACGGTCGCCATCTGCTGTTTGCGACCACCATGACCAGCTACAAGGACCGGTTCAACCAGCTCTACCGCGTGCCGGTCGAGGGCGGCCTGCCGGAAAAACTGCCCATGCCCTACGGCGAATTCGGCGCCATTGCCCCCGACGGACGCACGCTCGCCTACACGCCCATCACCGTGGATTTCCGCACCTGGAAACGCTATCGCGGCGGAATGAATCCCGACATCTGGCTGTTCGATCTGCAAACCCTCCAGGCGCGCAACCTCACCCGCTCCGACGCCTCCGAATCCATCCCCATGTGGCACGGGCGCACGCTTTACTTCCTGTCGGATCGCGACGCCAACAAACGCTTCAACCTCTGGGCCTACGATCTGGAACGCGATCGTTTCCGGCAGGTGACGTTTTTCACCGATTACGACGTGCATTTCCCGAGCATCGGCCCGGAGGAGATCGTCTTTGAACACGCCGGACGGCTGTATCTGTTGGACCTCAAGACCGAAAAGCACCGGGAGGTGGAAATCACCGTGACCACCGACCGCGCGACGCTCAAACCCAAGGTGGAAAACGTGTCGGCCCTCATCCAGCACGCCGCGCTTTCGCCGAGTGGCAAACGCGTCTTGTTCGAAGCGCGCGGTGAGGTTTTCTCCGTGCCCGCCGAGCAGGGCGTCATCCACAACCTCACGCGCAGCAGCGGCGTTGCCGAACGCTTCCCGGCCTGGTCGCCGGATGGCAAACTCATCGCCTGGTTCAGCGACCGCACCGGCGAATACGAATTGACCGTGCGCAAGGCCGAACCGTCGGCCGACCCGGCGGACCCCCAAACCGAACAAACGCTCACGCGCCTCGGCCCCGGCTTCCGCTATCGCCCGCAATGGTCGCCCGACTCCAAAAAGATCGTCTGGATTGATCAGACGATGCGCCTCTGGCTCTACGACTTCGAAACCCGTACCAACAAGCTCGTGGATCAACAACTCTGGATGTATCACGACGAGTTGCGGCGCTTCTCGGTGAGCTGGTCGCCCGACAGCCGCTGGATCGCCTACGCGCGTGACCAGGAAAACCGCAATTCGGCCCTCGTGCTCTACGACGGCCGCACCGGCCAGCGCCACCAGGTCACCAGCGGCTTCTACAACGACGAACTGCCCGTCTTCGACCCGGACGGCCAATACCTCTTCTTCCGCACCGGACGCGACTTCGCCCCGATTTACAGTGACCTGGACAACACCTGGATTTACGCCAACACCGCCCGGCTCGCCGCCGTGCCCCTGCGGCGCGACGTGCCCTCACCCCTGGCCCCGCGCAACGACGAGGAGGGCGAAAAGAAAACCGACGCCGATAAACACTCCGACCAAAAGAAACCTGCCGCCTCCGAAAAGTCCGATCCAGCCGCGAAGCCGGATGCGCCCGACGACTCGGAGAACAAGAAGGAGGACAACGGCGCTGACAAAAAAGCCGACAAGAAGCAGGACAAGAAACCCAAGCCCGTGGAGATTGACCTGGAGGGTTTCGAGCAGCGGGTGGTTTTATTGCCGCCCAAAGCCGGGCGTTACGAGGATTTGTGCGCCGTGTCGGGCAAACTCATTTATCGGGTGCTGCCCCGCACCGGCTCGGGCCTCGAAGCCGCGCCGGTTGAGTTCTACGACCTCGAAAAACGCGAGACCAAACGCATTCTGGACGACGCCGAGGAACTGCAATTGTCCGCGGACCGCTCCAAGCTCCTCGTTCGCAAAGGCAGGGACTACGCCGTCATCGAGCCCAAGGAGGGCCAGAAGATGGACAAGAAGGTGCCGAGCGCCGAGTTGGAGACCGTCGTGGACCCGCGAGCCGAGTGGACACAAATTTTCACCGATGCGTGGCGTTTGCAGCGCGATTATTTCTACGACCCGAACCTGCACGGCGTGGACTGGAACGCGATGCGCGAACGGTATGGCCGGTTGCTCGCCGAGGCGGTCACGCGCTGGGACGTCAACTTCGTCATCGGCGAGTTGATCGCCGAACTGAACGCCTCGCACACCTACCGCAGCGGGGGCGACCTGGAAAAGCCGCCCGAGCGCGGCGTGGGTTACCTGGGCTGTGATTTCGTGTTCACCAACGGCGCCTACCAGATCGCCCGCATCCTCGAGGGCGCGCCCTGGGACACGGAAGTGCGCTCGCCACTGCGCCAGCCCGGCCTCACCAACGTGTACGAGGGCCTTTATTTGCTCGCGGTCAACGGCCAGCCGCTCGATCCGCGTCAGGACCCCTGGGCGGCCTTCCAGGGCCTGGGAGACAAACCCGTGTTTCTGACCCTCAACTCCAACCCGGTCTTCGCCGGCGCCTGGCAGGTGCTGGTGCACACGCTGACCAACGAGGCGCGTTTGCGCAATCTGGCCTGGATCAACGAAAACCGCCTGCGCGTCGAAAAACTCAGCCAGGGCCAGGTCGGCTACGTTTATGTGCCCGACACCGGCCAGAACGGACAAAACGAGCTGGTGCGCCAATGGCGCGCCCAGATCACCAAGCCCGGCCTGATCCTTGACGAACGCTTCAACAGCGGCGGGCAGATTCCCGACCGGTTTGTCGAGTTGCTTGACCGGCCGTTGCGAAATTTCTGGGCGGTGCGCGATGGGCGGGATTGGGCCTGGCCGCCGGTCGCGCATTTCGGGCCCAAAGCCATGCTCATCAACGGCTGGAGCGGCTCCGGCGGCGATTGTCTGCCCTTCTACTTCAAGCAGTCCAAACTCGGCCCGCTCATCGGCCAGCGCACCTGGGGCGGGCTGATCGGCATCACCGGCAGCCCCCCGCTCATTGACGGCGGCCGCGTCACCGTGCCCACCTTCGGCATCTACGACGCCCGCGGCGAATGGATCATTGAAGGCTACGGCGTGGAGCCGGACATCGAAGTGGTGGATGACCCCGGAGAAATGGCGCGGGGCGGTGATCCGCAACTCGAACGCGCCGTCTTCGAGGTGCTCAAAGCCATCCGCCAAAACCCGCCACCAAAGGTCAAAAAGCCGAAGTATCCCGACCGCGCCGGGTGAAGGTTCGGCGCCGGCACCGCTTCAGACTCCGAGCGCCTTGAGCGTCGCTTCCAGGCTCGGCACGTCGGCCACGTTGAGCAGGTGCACGCTCTTGTCCATGCGCTTGAGAAAACCCGTCAGCGTCGTGCCCGGCCCCAGTTCGATGAACCGCGTGAACCCCTGGGCCAGCAGCCAACGCATGGACTCCTCCCAACGCACGGTGGCGGTGACCTGCGCGACCAGTTGCGCGCGAATCGCCTCGGCACCTTCGTGCGGTTGCGCGGTCACATTGCTGATCACCGGCACACGCGGCGACGTCACGTTCACCCGCGCCAGCTCCGCCTCCAACGGCGCCTGAGCGCTCGCCATCAAGGGCGAGTGATACGCCCCGGCCACCGCCAGCGGAATCGCCTTGCGCGCCCCGCGCGCCTTCGCCAGTTCCACCGCGCGCGCGATTTTGTCCGCCTCGCCCGAAATCACGATCTGCCCCGGACAATTGAGGTTGGCCACCGCCACCCCCGCCTCGGCGCACACCGCGTGCGTGGTCGCTTCATCCAGCCCGATGACCGCCGCCATGCCCCCGCGCGTGGCGTCGCACGCCGCCTGCATGAAGCGCCCGCGCTGGCGCACCAGCCGCAGGCCGTCCTCGAAACTCAGCGCGCCCGCCGCCGCCAACGCGGTGAATTCTCCCAGCGACAACCCCGCCGTGGCGTGAAACTCCAGCGAGGGCACGCGCTCGCTGAGCAGTTGAAACGCGACCCACCCCACCAAAAAAATCCCGGGCTGCGCGTGCTCGGTTTTCGTCAACTCCTCCTCCGGCCCGTTGAAACAAATCGCCGCCAGGTCGTAGCCCAGCACGGCGTTGGCGCGATCAAACCACGCGCGGGCGGATGGAAACGTCTCGGCCAGGTCGCGGCCCATGCCGACGACCTGAGCGCCCTGTCCGGCAAACAGCAAAGCGGTTTTCATCATCGCGTCTGGCCCGCAACGGCTTCCCTCACGCGGGCCGCGCGCACTTAACCGGAAAGTGGCCGGTGCTGAAAGCCTGAATCAGGAGGTTTCGGAGGGCGGGACTGAATCATTTCGGATGCGATTGGACTCCCCACTGTCCGGGGCGACCCGGAGCAAGGTCGTCTCACCCTCACCCTGCCCTCTGCCTCAAGGAAGAGGGAATTGGCCAGGCCGTCGAGGAGCAACGCGACAGCGTTTTGGAGTGCGGCGACTTGTCGCCGCTTTCGCTTTGCCGACTGCCAGTCGGCGGCACCGCAGATTTCCAATCTGCGCTACGCTCCACGCTCCCACACTCTGACGCTCCGCTTTTCCTGTTTCCCCCGTTCCTGAGTTCCTTCTTCGTTGTTCGATGTTCGATGTTCGACGTTCGATGTTTCACGGCGCGCCCGCCCGTGCTCCCTCCTCCAGCGGGAGAGGGCCGGGGTGAGGGAGACCGATCGAACAAGCCGTTGCGGCCTGCCGAGGCCGAGGCGTTGCCGCAACACGGCGTCAACCGAAGCCCAAAGGCCGCGTCACCGGCGTTGATACGTGCCCATCAACTGCGCCTGCGCCAGAATGTGGCCCTCCATGGCCTTGAGCAGTTCGGGCTTGGTCGCCCCGGGCCTGAGGTCCAGCACCGTGTCGAGCGCGTAGAGTTTGAAGAAGTAGCGATGCGGGTCGCCCGGCGGCGGGCACGGCCCGCCGTAACCGATGCGCCGGAAATCGTTTGTGCCCTGACGCGCGCCACTGGGCAGGGTCTGCGTTTTGGCGACGTTTTCGGGCAGTTCGGTCGCGCTGGCGGGCAGGTTGAAAATCACCCAGTGCACCCAGACCATCCGGGGCGCTTTGGGATCGGGCGCGTCGGGATCATCGGCGATGAGCGCGAAGCTTTTGGTGTTCGGCGGCGCGCCCGACCATTGCAGCGGCGGCGACATGTCGCTGCCGTCGCAGGTGTATTTGCGCGGGATGGGTTTGCCCTCGGCAAACGCCGGACTGGTGAGTTGAAAGCTCATGGCTGGTTTCTCCCCCGTTGCAGGTGGTCGCTCCGATGCGAGTGCGCCGGTGCTCCAGGCCCACGCCAGCGTCAGCACGCACATGCCCCAAGCACCCCGCCGCGTGATGCCAATCCCCGCGACCGTCGCCGGAACTCCCACCGGTCTGGACACGTTCACGCTTGCATCATAAACCGGCGCCCGGAAATGGGAATGAGAACTTGTCCACATTCGTGGCTTGTCCGACGCTGCGGGAGAAATTACAAAAGGCCGCCATGAAACGTCGGTTCGGCCGGTTCACCGGGTTGGGCCTCGCAATGATCGCGGCACTGGCGCTGACGCGAACCCTGTCCCCCGCCGCCGAGCGACCCAACATCATTTTCATTCTGGCCGATGACATCGGCTACGGGGATTTGGGCTGTTACGGTGCGGTGCGGGTGCGCACGCCCAACCTGGACCGGCTCGCCCGCGAAGGCGTCCGGTTCACTGACGCGCACACGACCGCGTCCACCTGCACTCCCTCGCGCCGCTCGCTGCTGACCGGCGCGTATTCCTGGCGGCAACAGCCCGGCTCGGCCGTTCTGCCCGGGGACGCGCCGTTGACCATTCCGCCGGGCACGCTGACGCTGCCGGCGCTGCTCAAGCAGGCCGGCTACCAGTGCGGCGTCGTCGGCAAATGGCATTTGGGCCTGGGCGGCGAAGGCGGCCCGGATTGGAACGGCGAAATCAAACCCGGCCCGCTGGAGATCGGCTTTGATTACGCCTTCATCATGCCCGCCACCGGCGACCGCGTGCCGTGCGTGTATGTCGAAAACCACCGCGTTGTGGGCCTCGATCCCAACGACCCCATCCGCGTCAGTTACAAGGAAAAAATCGGCGACGAACCGACCGGACGCGAAAACCCCGAACTGCTGAGGCTGCGACCGACCTTCGGCCACGACATGACCATCGTCAACGGCATCAGCCGCATCGGCTGGATGAGCGGCGGCCGGGCCGCGCGCTGGGTGGACGAGGACATGGCCGACACCTTCGCCCGCAAAGCCGTCGCGTTTATCGAGCGCAACCGCAATCAACCGTTTTTCCTTTACCTCGCGCCGCACGACATCCACGTGCCGCGCGTGCCGCATCCGCGTTTTCGCGGCACCAGCAGCGCCGGTGCGCGCGGCGACGCCATTCACCAACTCGACGACACCGTCGGCCAGGTGCTCGCCGCGCTGGAGCGGCTCAAGCTCGCCAAAAACACCCTCGTCATCTTCTCCAGTGACAACGGCGGCGTGAACGACGACGGCTACGAGGACTTCGACCCTTCCGACCACAAGATGAACGGGCCGTTGCGCGGCCGAAAGGGCCAGGTGTTTGAAGGTGGACACCGCGTGCCGTTCCTCGCGCGCTGGCCGGCCAAAATCAAACCCGGCCGCCGCTCGGACGAACTGATTTCCCTTGCGGACATGATGGCCACGTTCGCGGCGCTGACCGGCGTGCGGTTGCCGGATGATGCCGCGCCCGACAGCTTCAACATTTTGCCGGCGTTGCTCGGCCGCAAACACGCCGGCCCCCTGCGCCCGCACCTGGTCGTTCATCGCCGCGGCACCCAAAGCCCCTTCGCCATCCGGCAGGGCCCGTGGAAACTTGTCGAGCCGCACGCCGACGAACGCGCCGAGATGCTCTTCAATCTCGCGGAGGACCTGTCCGAGTCCCGCAACCTGGCTGCGGCGCATCCCGAAAAAGTCCGCGAGTTGAAGGCCCTTTTCCAAACGCTGCGGGAGCGGGGGCGCAGTCGCTGAAACCCGCGCGCGGGCGACTCTCAGTTTCTTGCAGCGTCTCATGAACACCGGGCTTCAGTCCGGCGACAAACGCCCGCCAACGGCTCAGAGCCGTTCAGCGGGTTTTCGCAGCGCGGGGCGAGCCGGTGAAACGGCTGGCAGCCCGGTCTGCCCCGATCCACCGCGCTGAAGCTCCTCAGTACCCGGCTGAAGCCGGCGGCCAACGAGAGAAAAGGTGCTCCGAAGGAAACAGAGATGCGCCCCGTGCGCTCTTTGGGCCGGATTTGCGATTGCGCCAGCCGTGTGATTTTGTTTCTTTGCCAGTCCCCGAAACGCCAAAGGGCATCGGGCACAACAAATGATTTTGAGAGATCGGAATTGAAGTTGGCGCACATGCATCGTTCGCACGCACACTCGCACCCCGCTTCGCACGCCCACGGCCACGGGCACGGACATGGCCACGGCCACGGGCATGCCCACGGGCATGGCCACGGCCACGCTCATGGTCATGCGCACGCGCCGCGTCACCGCTACTCGGCCAAAAACATGAGCAAGCCGGTGAACTTCATCTGCCGGGCGCCGGACGCCAAAGCGGTCTTTGTGATGGGCGATTTCAACCAGTGGAATCCGCACTCGCACCCGATGCGGCGGCAGCCCGACGGAGCGTGGCATCTGGCCGTGCCGCTGCATCACGGGCATCACCGCTATTGCTTTGTGGTGGACGGCCAGCGCGTGCTCGACCCCAACGCGCAGGGCATCGCCCGCGACGATCACGGACACAAGGTCTCGCTGGTCGCCGTCAGTTAACCGCCGCCGGCGCCGTTGCGCCCGCGCGCGCGCTGCCGGGCAAAAAATTCGCGCAGCAGGGCGCGACATTCCTCCTCGCGCACCCCGCCGGTGACGACGCAGCGGTGGTTGAGGCTTTCGCACTGGAGCAGGTTCATCGCGCTGCCGGCGGCGCCCGCCTTCGGATCGGCGCAGCCGAAGACCACGCGCGCAATGCGCGTGTGAACGATGGCCCCGGCGCACATCGGGCAGGGCTCCTTGGTCACGTAGAGCGTGCAATCGGTCAGCCGCCAGTCGCCCACGGCGGCCTGCGCCTGGGTCAGCGCAAGCATCTCGGCGTGCGCGGTGGCGTCCTTGAGCAGTTCCACCTGATTGTAGGCCCGGGCGATGATCTTGCCGCCGCGCACGATCACGGCGCCCACGGGCACTTCGTCGGCCTCGGCCGCGCGCTGCGCCTGACGCAGCGCCTCGTCCATGAACCGCGCGTCCGTTTCCAGATCGTGGGGGGCGTCGTGTTGCATCGCGGGGGATCACGGCGCCGGTCGGCGCGCGGGCAGGGATTCTTCGAGCACCCAGGTGTGGCGCCCGTCAGCGTGACAGTGGCAGTGCGCGGCGAAGAACCCGCCGCGATGCTCCCAGAACCACGGCCAGATGCGTTCCCGGTCGGTCTGCGGCAGCGCGAGACGATCCAGCGCGGCGCGCGGGAAAAACTCAAAGCGCCCTTCGCTGATGGGCCGGGGCAGCGCGCGCAGACGCGGCTTGAGCTCGAACAAAAACATCAGCCAGTGCGCGCGGCCCTCGTAACCATGCTCGCTCACCAGGCCGGTGAGGTGAAAATCCGACGGGCCAAATTCCAGGCCCAGTTCCTCGCGGGCTTCGCGCGCCGCGCAGGCGTAGGGCGACTCGCCCTCGGCGGTGTGGAGCTTGCCGCCGCAGGGACTCCACAGGCCGCGATTCGGCTCGCGCAACCGCTGCAACAGCAGCACCTCATCGCGCTCGTTGAAGCAGTAAAGCAACGTGGCGACCTGATAGGGCAGCGTCATGATTTGGGTCGGGTTGGCGATTGCATTTCCGGCGGCGGGCCGGAGCGCGGCACGGGCGCGCGGAGTTTTTTGTAAATCCACGCCTCCAGCGGGCGGAGCGGCCAGAGCCACTTGTAAACGGGCGAATAAATCAGCCGCACGCGCACCGTCGAGAGGAACATCGTCAGCGAGGTGCGGAACAGTTTCACCTTCGAGCCGACCTTGTCGGTCCACTCGGTCGGCACTTCCAGGATGCGGAAGCCGGCGCGGTGCAGGGCGTAGAGCAGGTTGATGTCGAAGGCCATGTCCGCAATGCGCAGGGCGTGGTGAATGGCTTCGACGGCTTCGCGCCGCATGACCTTCGCGCCACACTGGGTGTCCTTGATGTTCATGTGAAAGAGCAGTTGCACCAGCAGGTGAAAGAGGCGGCTGGCGATGCGCCGTTTGCGGCTTTGAGCCACGTGCAGGCGCGCGCCCGGCAACCAGCGCGAGCCAATCACGCAGTCGGCCTCGCCAATGCGCCGCACCAGATCGTGCAGCGCGGCGGGCGGCGTCGCGCCGTCGGCGTCCACGTAGCCGATCACGTCGGCGCGCGGGGCGAGTTTGAGTCCCTCGATGAGCGCGCCGCCCTTGCCGATGGGTTCGGGGAAGTCCAGAAAGCTGATGCTGGGAAACTCGCGGGCGACCGTTTCGACCACGCCGCGGGTGTTGTCGCGGCAACCGTTGAGCACAACGACCAGTTGGAACGAGCCGCCGTAGTGGTCGCGGAAATACCGGCCATAGTCCCGGAGCACCGGCTCGATGCGCTGCTCCTCATTGTAAGCCGGGATCAACAACAACAGGCTCGGTTCGCTCACGGGGCGGCCATTATGAAAAAAAAGTCCTTGAAAGCAACCTGCCGCTGCCCGCTTCGATTGCGCCCGCGTCCCGGCCAACCGCCCACCACACCGCGCGCGTCACGGAAGTGTTCGGCAACAACTCGCGCGCTGAAACTTCGCGGGGCCGGGTGTATGTCCGGCGCGGTGTTCGCCGTCCGTGCCCGGGCGAACGGGGCGTGTCGCCGCATCTTCGGTTGTCCCCGCGCTTTGCGCTTTGTCGGCTCGCATCGCTCTGGTTTAATGCCGCGCATGAGAGCGCGGGGAGCCAAGCGGTCGCCACCGGCGCGGCGGGCCGTGGTTCGACGCACCACGCGCGAAACGCGCATCACGGTGCGGCTCAATCTCGACGGTAGCGGGCGGGCCAGTGTCCGCACCGGGATTCCGTTTTTCGATCACATGCTGACGCTTTTTGCCAAACACGCGGTGGTGGACCTGTCGTTGCGCTGCCGGGGCGACCTGGAGGTGGACGCGCATCACACCGTGGAGGATTGCGGTCTGGCGCTGGGGCAGGCGGTGGCGCAGGCGCTCGGCGACAAACGTGGCATCCGACGCTACGGCACGGGCTTTGATCCGCGCAATCCCTTCACCGGCGAGGCGTATGTGCCGATGGACGAGTGCCTGGCGCGGTGCGTCGTGGATTTCGGCGGGCGACCGCATTTTGTCTGGCGCGGGCTGAATCGGTTCGCCCAGCGCGCCATTTCCCGACGCGACAAAACCCAGGACATGTCCAGCGCGTTCCGGTTCGGTCTGGCGCGGGAGTTTTTCCAGGCCTTTGCCAACGAGGCGCGCTGCAATCTGCACCTGGAACTGCTTTACGGCGAGGAACCCCATCACATCGTCGAGGCGCTGTTCAAGGCGTTTGCGCGCGCGGTGGACGCCGCCTGCCAGCGCGACCCGCGCATGGCCGGGCGGTTGCCCTCCACCAAGGGCCGGCTCTAGAGCTTGAATAACCCCCGTGGCCAACCCGTCTGATTCCATGTCGGCGAAGCCTCACTCCGCGCTGGACGATGAGGCGCTGGTGCGCGCGGCGCAGGGCGGGGACATGGCGGCCTTTGAGGAACTGGTCGCCCGCCATCGCGACAAAATCTACGCGCGCGCGCTGGCCCTGATGCGCAACGAGGAGGAGGCGATTGATCTTTCGCAGGAAGCATGGGTCAAGGCGTGGCAACGGCTCAAACAGTTCCAGCACGAGTCGAGCTTCAGCACCTGGCTGACGCGCATCGTCATCAACCTGTGCCTCGACCGGCTGCGCCGGCAGAAACGCGAACGCACCGAATCCATCGAGGCGCTCGACGAAGAGGCCGGCGGCGTGGAACGGTGGATGCCGGCCGTCACGGTCAATCCGACCGAGGGCCTGGAGCGCGCCGAGTTGCGCGCCCGCATCGAGCGCGCCCTGAACCAGCTTTCGGTGCCTCATCGCACCGTGATTGTGTTGCACGAATTTGAAGGCATGGAATACAAGCGCATCGCCCAGGTCATGGGCTGTTCGATCGGCACGGTGATGTCGCGGCTCTTTTACGCGCGCCGCCGACTCGCCAGCCTCCTGGCCGAACTCAAAAAACGCGACTGACGACCGATGCGCCCGCAACCGCACAGCGTATGAACCGGGATCAAGCCCTCAAACTGCAGGCCTACGCCGACGGCGAACTGCCGCCGGGCGACGCCGCCGAACTGGAGCGCTGGTTGGCCGCCGACCCCGAAGCGCGCGCGTTGCTGGAGGAAATCCGCCACACGCGCGAGGCTCTCCGCGCCTACGAGGCCGAGGTGCGCCTGCCCGAATCGCGCGAGTTTTACTGGTCCAAGATCGAACGCGAAATCCGCCGACTCGAAGCCCCGGCGCGCGTGCGCCCGCAGGCCAGCACCGGCGTCTGGGCGCTGGTGCAACGCTGGTTGCCCCTGGCAGGGGCAGCGGCGGTGATTGTTCTGGGCTTGATGGTGTGGGAGCGCAGTCGCAGCGACCGGCTCGCCGAGGTCAGCGCCGAGTTTGCCCTTGCCGACGCCGAGGGCTTCACCTATCAGGACTACGCCAACGGCATCACGCTGGTCTGGCTGCCCTACCCGGCCGAAAACGAACCGGGAGGCGCGAACACGGAAGAGACGCTCAATTGAACTCGGTGTCATCCAACCGGCGACGGTTCTCGCTTCACGCGTTGCTGCTGGGGGCTTTGGCCCTGCTGGGCGGCGGCGCGCCCGCCACCGCCTCCAACCTCAAATTCGAGGCGCAACTGGTTTGGGGCACCAACGAGGAAACCCCCGCCAGGCCGGACCTCAAACCCGTCGAAGAAAGCGTCCGCCAAAAGCTCGCCGCCCTGCCCATCAAGTGGGAGCACTACTACGAAATCAACCGCGAACGGTTTGAGATTCCGCCCGGCGGCAAAGACCGCGTCACGCTCAGCGAAAAATGCTCCGTTGAAGTCCGCTCCCTCGAGGGCAAAAAAGTCGAGGTGCGCTGGTATAACCAGAAAAAGGAACTGGTCGGTCGTCAAACCCAACCGCTGGGCAAGGGCGAGATGATCGTGCTGGGCGGCAATGCCCCCAACGCCACCTGCTGGCTGGTCATCCTCAAACGGCTCGAATAACTCGCCCGACCGGCCCGCTCCTTCCTGCGCACCCGCGCCGCGTGCTCAAGACGGTGCCGTCTTCGCCGGAGGCGGCTTGGGCTTTTCCAGCTCCCGCGAGGCAGAGAGCCGGCGTCCAGTCGGCGGTCTGCCCAGAGCGGCGGATTGGAATCCGCGATCCGGCCGACGGGAAGCCCCCGCTCCGAAGCCTCGCGTCAGCCTGCGCGTGAACTTCGAAACGCGCGTTGCGCCGCGGCCGGGTTGCTGAGCGGGCGGTGGAACATGGATTCCACACGGATGGTTTCGGGCGAACGGTTTTCACCCGGCGGGTGAAGCGCCGTTTCTGCGCACAGAGCTCCTCTCCGGGCGCTTCTGTGTTTCATCCGCGGCTCAAGTGCCGGTTTTGGGTGAAGGGTCAGGCTACGTGCGTCCGCCAAAGGCGCTTTGGAGGATGGCTTCCTTGGCTTTCCAAATCAGCGCCATCGTCATGGACAGGGGCAACAGCAGCAGGAGCAACTGCGCCCAATCAACGCCGCCGTTTAATCCGGCGGGGAGCATCGAGAGGGCGTGCGGCAGATCGGGGAGTTGATTGCGGACCCGTTGCAGCGCGGCAACGACCAGCAGCGCCAGCAAGAGCAAGCGGTTGACGGCGGTGAACTGGCGCGTGTCGCTCCGCAGCGTTTCGTCGGGCAGCATTGCGCCGAGGCGCTCGAGCACGATGTTGAGGTTGAAGAGAAACAACACGCCGTTGAGCGCGAGCAGGGCGACGCTCACGGCAAAAAACCATTGCACCGGCGGGGGCGTCTGATCGGCGGGCAGCGCGTGGATGCGATTCCACCAGTAAAGGAAGGGACTCAGGCCCAGGTTCACCAGGCCGAGCAGCTTGGCGCGGTCGAGGGCGGCGCGCCAGGGCCGTTCCTGCGGTTGAAAGGCGCTCATTTGCCAGAGGCCGAAGAGCAACACGCCGCCGAGCGCCAGCAACGGCAGCACGGCCCAGGGCGCAAGCCACTCGGCCCGCGCGGTGCGGACCGCGACGATGAGCCACGCCGGCAACCCCCAGAACAGGGCCGAGAGACCGCGCGCCAGACGGCCCAGAGAGCGCAACAGTTCAGCTTTCGGACTCGCGTCGGGCATCAACACAATTCTCAACGTTCCGCGCGGCGCGTCGAGCCGGCGCGCCGGGCGCGCGCGGGGGCAAACTCCACAGGCCAGCGACCGCGTGCATTCGGCGGTTCAGATGTTGAGATAGGTGTAAGCCTTGAGGCCGCGTTCGTAATCGTCGAGCAGGCGCATGGCCTCGGAGGGTTTCATGCGATCGGATTTGATCGCGGCGTCCACCTGGGCCTTCATCTGGCGCTTGAGTTCGTTTTCGTCGTATTGAACGGAGGTGAGGGCCTGGATGATGGTGCTGCCCTCGATGATTTCCTCGATGTAGTAGCCCGCGGGCTCGTCGGGTTCGAGGAACACATGGACTTCGTTGACGCGACCAAAGAGGTTGTGCAGGTCGCCCATGATGTCCTGGTAGGCGCCCATGAGGAAGAAGCCCAGGTAGTAGGGTTCGACCGGGCCGTTGGATCGGCCGTTGCCGTTGGGGCTGAGCGCATGCAACGGGAGCGTGTCGCGCACCGCCCGCAGGTCAATGAACTTGCCCACCTGTCCGTCGGAATCGCAGGTGATGTCCACGAGCGTCGCCTCGCGGGTGGGCCGTTCGTTGAGCCGGCTGATGGGCATGATGGGGAACAGATGCCCCAGCGCCCAGTGGTCGAGCAGGGATTGAAAGACCGAGAAGTTGCAGAGGTACTGGTCGGCGAGGCTGTCTTCGAGCCGCCGGATTTCCTCCGGCACGTAGGCCTGGCCCTTGAAGCTCTCGACCACCGCGCGGCTGATTTCCCAGTAGAGGTGCTCGATCTTGGCCTTGTCGGGCAGGTCCATCATGCCCAGCGTGAACATGTGCTGGGCGTCCTCCCGCCGCTCCAGCGCGTCATGGTAGGCCTCGAGCTTGTTGAGCTTGGAGAGGTTTTTGCGGATGTCGAGCAACTCGGTCACCAGCGGGTGCTCATGCTCGCCGTATTCGAAGGACAGGTCGGCGCGCACCTTTTCGATCGCGCCGAACGCTTCCACAATGAGCACGCTGTGGTGCGCCACGATCGCGCGTCCGCTTTCGCTGATGATGTCCGGGTGCGGCACGTTCTCCGCGTTGCAAACGTCGGCCACGTAATAGATCACGTCGTTGGTGTATTCCTGCAGCGAGTAATTGGTGGAGCTGTCGTAGGCTGAACGGCTGCCCACGTAATCCACGCCCAGCCCGCCGCCGACGTCGAGGTAACGGATGTTGAACCCCAGTTTGTGGAGCTTGGCGTAGTAACGGGCCGCCTCCTGCACCGCCTTTTTGACCGTCAGGATGTCGGTTACCTGCGAGCCGATGTGGAAATGCACGAGCTTGAGGCAGTGCGCGAGGTTCTCGGCCTTGAGGAGGTTGACGGCGGCGAGAATTTCGGCCGTGCTCAGGCCGAACTTGGCGTTTTCGCCGCCGCTGCCGGCCCAGCGGCCCGCGCCCTTGCTCAACAGCCGCACGCGCAAGCCCAGCAGCGGCTCGACGCCCAGTTGCCGCGAGACCTGAATGATCTGGCGCAGTTCCTCGAGTTTCTCGATCACCAGAATGACCTCCTTGCCCAGCTTCACGCCCAGCAACGCCATTCGGATGAAGTCAGCGTCCTTGTAGCCGTTGCACACGATGAGGCTGCCGACCTCGTCCTGCAACGCCAGCCCCGCGAACAACTCCGGTTTGCTGCCCACCTCCAGCCCGAAGTCGTAGGGTTTGCCCGCGTCGAGGATTTCCTCCACCACCTCGCGAAGCTGATTGACCTTGATGGGAAACACGCCCCGATACCGGCCCTGATACTCGTATTCGGCGATTGAGCGGCGAAAGGCCTCGTTGATGGACTGCACCCGATGGCGCAGGATGTCCTGAAAACGAATCAGCAATGGGAATCGCAGCCCGCGCCCCCGCGCCTCCTCGATCACATCCGTCAGGTCCACCGCCACGCCGGCGTCCTGAAGCGGTCGGGCCACGACGTGACCGGCCTCGTTGATGTCAAAGTAGCGCGCGCCCCAGCGATGGATGTGGTAAAGATTGCGCGCCGCCTCGATGTCCCACGCCTCTGCGGCGTCTGTGATGTTGCTCATCTCGTGTTGTTCAAATCGGGCGCACTATAAAAAGCGGCGCCGGGAAATCAACAGGCGCCGGGAAAAAGTTGTTCACGAGCGCGATTGCTGAGCGCTCGGCCGGCTTCAGCGTCGCACCGCTCACGCGCGGTCGCCGCGCGCGGCCAACGACCGGTGCGAGGACGGGCCGTTGGTGAAGTCGCCGCCCGCGCGCCCCGCGCGTTCCAAATCGGCGCGCATCCGTCCCTTCACGCCGCGACCGCCGCTTTTGCGCTTCATTTGGCCGGCAGCTCCGCCCATGCTCACGGCCCTGATGCTCAAACGCACCGCGCTCTATGAGGCTCACCGGAAACTGGCGGCCCGGCTGGTCGAGTTCGCCGGCTGGGAAATGCCGCTCTTTTACACCGGCATCGTTGAGGAACACCTCGCCGTCCGCACCGCCGCCGGAATGTTCGACATCTCGCACATGGGCGAAATCACCGTCAGCGGCCCGGCGGCGCGCGACTTCCTCAATCAGGTGCTGACCAACGACGTGCGACGGCTCGCGCCCGGTCGCGGCCAATACACGCTGATGTGCAACCAACGCGGCGGTACGATGGACGATCTTTACGTCTTCCAGCTTTCGGAGGAGGTCTATTTGCTCGTCGTCAACGCCGCGCGCACCGCGGCGGATGTGGCGTGGTTGGCGGCGCGCGCCCGGGAGTTTCCGGCGACCGGAGACGCCCTGCACCTGACCGACGCCTCCCACAACTACGCGGCCCTGGCCGTTCAGGGCCCGCGCGTGCGCGAGTTTATCGAACTCTGCCTGCCCGGTCCCTCGCACACGGCCATGCGCGTGGCGCGCCTGACCGACTTGAAGAAAAACCAGATCGGCGGTTTCCCTTTCGGCGACGCAACGGTGCTGGTGTCCCGCACCGGATACACGGGCGAAGACGGATTTGAAATCATCGGCACCGACGGCTCGATTCGGCGGCTCTGGGACGCGCTGCTCGAAGCGGGTCGGGCATTCGGGTTGAAACCCTGCGGGCTGGGCGCGCGCGACACGCTGCGCATCGAGGTGGGCTACCCGCTTTACGGCCAGGAGTTGGATGAAAACACAACCCCGTTGGAAGCCGGTTTGGATGCGTTCGTTGCACTGGACAAGGGCGATTTTGTCGGGCGCGCCCCGCTGTTGGCGCAAAAGACCGGCGGCCTCCGCAAAAAATGCATCGCCTTCCGCATGGTGGACAAATCGCCCCCGCCGCGCCCGCACTATCCCATTTGGGCGGGGGAACAGATCGTTGGCTCGGTCACCAGCGGCACGCAAAGTCCGTCGCTCGGCACGGGCATCGGCATGGGTTACGTGCCCCCGGAACTGGCGGCGCCTCAAACCCCGATCCAGATCGAAATCCGGGAAAAGCGTTACGCGGCGCAGATCGCCCCCAAGCCGCTTTACCG
>JAOAIM010000045.1 GCA_026414705.1 Verrucomicrobiia bacterium
CTCCTCCACAGCCTCCGGCTCCGGCCCCGGCCGCAGGGCCGGATAACGGGAGAACCTCTCCTCAACGATCACCTCGAACTCCCCTTGGGCCGACTCTATCCCGGATCCGGCGTAGCCGCCGGCAACATCCAGATGTTCCCGCGCACCGAGATGCTCGATCTGGTCGTCGTCAACGGCCACGCCAGGGGCATCGTCGTGCGCAACCTGGTCACGGGCGAAATCACCTCGCACGCGGCCGACGCGGTCGTGCTGGCCACGGGCGGTTATTCGAACGTGTTTTTCCTCTCCACCAACGCCAAGGGCTGCAACGTCACGGCGATCTGGCGTGCGCACAAGAAGGGCGCGTTCTTCGCCAATCCGTGCTTCACGCAAATCCATCCCACCTGTATCCCCATCAGCGGCGAGCACCAGAGCAAACTCACCCTCATGAGCGAGTCGTTGCGCAACGACGGGCGCGTGTGGGTGCCGAAGCAAAAAGGCGACACCCGTGCGCCCAACGACATCCCCGAATCCGAGCGCGACTATTTCCTGGAACGCAAATATCCCAGCTACGGCAACTTGGCGCCGCGCGACATCGCCTCGCGCGCGGCCAAGGAGGTGTGCGACGAGGGCCGGGGCGTCGGGCCGGGCGGGCTGGGCGTGTATCTGGATTTTGCCGACGCCATCCGGCGGCTGGGCGAGGGCACGATCCGCGAGCGCTACGGGAATTTGTTCGAGATGTATGAGCGGATCACGGGCGAGAACGCCTATCGCACCCCGATGCGCATTTATCCGGCGCCGCATTACACGATGGGCGGCCTCTGGGTGGACTACAACCTCATGAGCACGATCCCGGGCCTGTTCGTGATCGGGGAGGCGAACTTTTCCGACCACGGCGCCAACCGGCTCGGCGCCAGCGCCCTCATGCACGGCTTGGCCGACGGGTATTTCATCCTGCCTTACACCATCGGGCATTACTTCGCCTCGACGCCCGCGATGAAAGTGCCGACCAGCCACGAGGCGTTCCGCCAGGCCGAGGAGGGTGCGCGCACGCTCACGCGCCGGTTGCTGAGCATCAACGGCCGCCGCAGCGCCGTGAGCTTTCACAAGGAACTGGGCAAACTCATGTGGGACCACTGCGGGATGGCCCGCAGCCGCCAGAGCCTCGAATCCGCGCTCAAACGCATCCCCGAACTGCGCGAGGAATTCTGGCAGAACGTGCGGGTGACCGGCACCGGCGAGGAATTGAACCAGGACCTCGAACACGCCGGGCGCGTCGCGGACTTCCTGGAGTTTGCCGAGTTGCTCTGCCAGGACGCGCTGCATCGGGAGGAATCCTGCGGCGGGCATTTCCGCATTGAGCATCAAACCGAGGACGGCGAGGCCCGACGCGACGACGCGAACTTTGCGTATGTGGCGGCGTGGGAGTTTCAGGGCGTGGGCCGCAAGCCGGTTCTGCACAAGGAACCGCTCCGGTTCGAGGTCGTGCATCCCAGCGTGCGAAGCTACAAATGAATTTGACCCTCAGAATTTGGCGGCAGAAAAGCGCGACCGCGCCGGGGCGTTTCGAGACCTACGAGGTGCGCGACGTGCTCCCGGACATGTCGTTTCTGGAAATGCTCGACGTGCTCAACGAGCGGCTCATTGCCGAGGGGCGCGAGCCGGTGGCGTTCGAGAGCGATTGCCGCGAGGGCATCTGCGGCGCCTGTTCGCTCGTCATCAACGGCATTCCGCACGGCGGGCACAAGGGCACAACCGCCTGCCAGTTGCACATGCGCCACTTCCGGGACGGCCAGACCATCACGATTGAGCCGTGGCGGGCGCGAGCGTTTCCGATCATCAAAGACCTCATCGTGGATCGCAGCGCGCTCGACCGGATCATTCAGGCGGGCGGCTTCATTTCCGTGAACACCGGCAGCGCGCCCGAAGCCAACTCCATCCTTGTGCCCAAGGACGTCGCCGAGCGCGCGATGGACGCGGCGGCGTGCATCGGGTGCGGCGCGTGCGTCGCGGCGTGCAAAAATGCCAGCGCGATGCTCTTTGTGGCCGCGAAAGTCTCGCACCTCAATCTGCTGCCGCAGGGCAAGCCGGAGAAGGACCGCCGCGTGCGCAACATGGTCGCACAAATGGACCGCGAAGGTTTCGGCGCGTGCACGGTGACCGGCTCGTGCGAAGCGGTTTGTCCCAAGGAAATCAGCCTCGCCTTCATCGCCAAGATGAACCGCGACTATGCGGCGGCGCTGTTGAAGGGCGTGCCACGACGCGAAACTGCAACGGCGGCCTGAACGGGCGCGACGCAAAAAGCCGCGCTTGGTGCCGTGATGAGGCGAACCCGGCGCCCGCTGAGGAGCACCCGGCCTCGCGCTCCAGAGTCGTGAGCCTCAATCCGGCAGTTCACGCCCGCGCACCTGTTTTGGCCACGGATGCATCCGAATTTTTCTGCCGCTCGCCCCGACCTTCCAGGTGAAGCGCGAGATGGTCGCCAGCCCCTGCTCATCGGTGCACGTCCACGTTCATCGGTGGTTCAAATGTGTTTTGCAGGTTCAAACCACCGCGCCGCGACCACTTGGCCCAAAGCAATTCCGCCGTCGTTGGGCGGCACGCGCTGATGCCAATACGCCTGCACGCCCGCCGCCCGCAACGCCGCCACCGCGCGTTCGGTGAGATGCCGGTTCTGAAAACAGCCGCCGGAGAGCGCCACGCGCCCGGCGCCAACCCGCTGCGCCACCGTCTGAATCGAACCGACCAGCGCATTGTGGAATTTGGCGGAGATTTCGCCGATGCGCGCGCCCCGAGCCACGTCGGCCAGAATCGCCGCGATCATCGGCGACCAGTCCAGCAAGATTTCCGGTTGCCGATTGTGGGTTGCCGTTTTGTCAACGTCCGCAGTTGTTTCGGCGCGAATGTCCACCGGATAAGCTTCGCCGGTCTCGGCCCCCTCCAGCGCAAATTCCAGTTCCATCGCCGCCTGACCCTCAAAGCGCATCCGCTGTCGCAACCCCGCCAGCGATGCCACCGCGTCAAAAAGCCGCCCCACACTGCAACAGCGCGGGCAGTTCACGCCACGCACCAGCGCGGACTTGAGCGCGGTCAGTTCCGCCGGTGAAAACGCCCCGAGGGTCGGCAACGCTGCGCGCTCGAACGCGCCTTCACCGAACATTTCAAACAACACGCCCAGCGCCGCGCGACGCGGCTCGCGCGCCGCCGCATCGCCGCCCGGCAGGGGAAACGAGCGCCAACCCGCCACCCGCTCGACCCGCCCGGCGCTCACGCGGAAAAATTCCCCGCCCCAAATCGTCCCGTCCAAACCGTAGCCCGTGCCATCCCACGCCACGCCCAGCACCGGCGGCTTCAACTCGTTCTCGGCCATGCACGCGAGCACGTGTGCGATGTGGTGCTGAACGCCAATCAAGCGCGGATGCCCGGCCCATTCGTTCGCCTCGCGCTCGCCCGCGCTGAGCTGGCGCGCAAGCTGCGTGGAGATGTAATCCGGATGCAAATCGGCCGCGACCGTGTCCGGCGCGACCCCATAGAGCTTTGGCAAATCGGCCACCACGCGGCGAAAGGCGCGATGCGCCGGCTCGGTTTCCAGGTCGCCGATGTGCTGGCTCAGGAAGACCTGTTGACCCAGGGCGAGCGCCACGGTGTTTTTGAGGTGTGCCCCCACAGCCAGAATCGTTGCGGCAGGAACATCCTCTCCCTCCGCCGGACTTCGTTCGCCCTCTCCCGGTGAAGTGGGCGGCGCGAGGGGGCGAGTCGCCGCCAAGCGAGATCCTTCCGAATGCGCGCCACGCCCACCGGTCAACAGGACCGGCAGCGGGGCGTAACCGCGCGCCCGGCGCAGGACCAGTTCGCGCCCCAGCACCACGCGCACAATCGAGTCGTCCACATGCCGGGCGATGGGCCGATTGTGCACCAGGAACAGGTCGGCCACGCCGCCGAGCCGCTCCAGCGCCTCGCGCTCATCGGTGCAAATCGGTTCATCGCTCAAATTCCCGCTCGTGGCCACGACCGGAAAACCCAGGTCGGCCATCAGCAGATGATGCAACGGATTGGACGGCAGCATCACGCCCAGGTTCGGGTTGCCCGGCGCGACGGAATCCGACACCCGATGAAATACGCCGGCGGCTGCCGGGTCGCCGGATTTTATCCCCCGGCGGTTTTCATCCGCCGGGCACGCCGCGCGCCGGCGCAACAGCACGATGGGCGCTTCGGGCGATCGCAACAGGCGTTCTTCCAGGGGCGAGACTTCACAAACCACGCGCACGCTCTCGAGCGTGGGAAACAGCAGTGCGAAGGGTTTTTCCTCACGGTGCTTGCGCTCGCGCAGTTGCCGCACCGCCGCGTCGTTGCGCGCATCCACCATCAAATGAAATCCGCCGATGCCCTTGACGGCGACGATCTGCCCGGCGCGGATGGCTTGAGCGGCGGCGCGCAACGCGGCGTCACCGACCTGAAGTGATCGCCCGCGGGCGTCCCAAAGTTCGAGTCGCGGGCCGCAGGTTGGGCAGGCGTTGGGTTGGGCGTGGAAACGCCGGTCGCGGGGCTCGTCATATTCGGCCTGACACTGCGGGCACATTGCAAAGCCCTTCATCGTGGTGCGGGCGCGGTCGTAGGGCAGAGCTTCGATGATGCTGAAGCGCGGGCCGCAATGCGTGCAGTTGGTGAACGGGTAGCGATGCCGACGGTTGGCCGGATCGAAAATTTCGCGCACACATTCCGGGCACGTCGCAATGTCCGGCAGCACCAGCACCGTTTTCTCCCCGCCCGGATCGCTTTCTCGAATTTGAAAATCGGCGTAACCGACCGGGTCAAGCCAGGATGCTTCGAGACTCTGAATGAAACTGTGCGGCGGCTTTTCGACTTCAATCCGCACAAGAAACGCCTCCAGCGTCGCGCGCGAGCCTTCGACTTCGATCCAAACGCCCTGCGGGGAATTGTTGACCCAGCCGCGCAGGCCCAACGCAGTGGCGAGCCGGTGAACGAACGGTCGGAATCCGACGCCCTGCACCGCGCCGCGCACGCACAGACGCAGCCGGGTCAAATCGCATTGCCGGGGCTCGCTCACGCGGGGATTCTGCCAGTTGCCGCGTCGGGCGCAACGCGAGCCACCACGACGTCCGCTCAACCACGCGCCTCTCCGGGGGCGCGCCGATGGCGCCGCGCTTGACCTCGCTCCGGGGGCTTTTCACGATGCGCGCCGCGAACAACTCGCGCTTCCATCATGGCCACGCGATACCTTGCTTGCGACCTGGGCGCGGAGAGCGGTCGGCTCATGCTGGCGACGCTCGACGGCGAACGCATTCTGCTCGAAGAACTGCATCGCTTCCCCAACGGCCCGGTCAAACGCAACGGCGCGTTGCACTGGAATCTGGAGGCGCTGTTTGCCGAAGTCCGCGCCGGGCTTCAAACAGCCGCCGCGCGCGGCCTGCCCATCCAGAGTTTCAGCACCGATTCCTGGGGCGTGGACTACGTGCTCTACGACGCCGAAGGCCGTCCGATGCAACCGGTCTGGCACTACCGCGATGCGCGCACCGCGCGCGGCGTCGAGCGCGTCCGCGCGTGCGTGGACTGGCCGACGATCTACGAGGAAACGGGCATCCAGTTCATGGCGCTGAACACGATTTACCAACTGGCCGCCGAACCGCCCGAACGACTCGCGCAGGCGCGTCAACTCCTGCTCATCGGCGACGCGTTCAACCACTTTTGCTGCGGGGTGGCGCGCAACGAGGTGTCGCTGGCCAGCACCACCCAGCTTTACAACCCGCGCAACAAAACCTGGTCGAAAAAACTTCTCGATGCGCTCGGCCTCCGGGAGGAGCTTTTTGCGCCGATTGTGCCTTCGGGCACGCGTCTGGGCGTGTTGCGGGACGCGCTGGCGCGCGAGACCGGGTTGGCGGGGCTGGAGGTCATTGCGTCCTGTTCGCACGACACGGCGGCGGCGGTGGCCGCCGTGCCCGCGCGCGGCGGCGATTGGGCCTACCTGAGCTCCGGCACCTGGTCGCTCATGGGCGTCGAGTGGCCGCACCCGGTCATCACGACGGCGGGACGTGACGCGAACTTCACCAACGAGATCGGTTACGGCAACTCGGTGCGGCTGCTCAAAAACATCGTCGGTCTGTGGCTGGTGCAGGAATGCCGGCGCGAGTGGGCGCAACAGGGCCGCGAGTATGATTACGCGACGCTCACAGACCTGGCGGCGGAAGCCCGGCCGTTTGCGGCGCTGATCAATCCCGGCGACGCGCGCTTTGTCAGCCCGGATGACATGCCCGGGCGGATCGCCGCCTTCTGCCGCGAAACCGGTCAGAAGCCGCCGGAGACGCCGGGCGCGTTTGTGCGCTGCGCACTGGAGAGCCTGGCGCTGTTTTACCGCGTCACGCTCTGCCAGCTTGAGGCGCTTATTGGGCGCAAGGTGCAGACGCTGCACATCGTGGGCGGGGGCAGTCGCAACCGGTTGTTGAATCAATTCACGGCCAACGCGCTGCAAATTCCGGTGCTGGCCGGGCCGGCCGAATGCACCGCCCTGGGCAACGCGCTGGTGCAGGCGATCGCGCAGGGCCATCTGCCGTCGCTGGCCGCCGCGCGCGACGTGGTGCGCGGCTCGTTTGAACTGGAAACCTTTGAGCCGCGTGACCGGGCGATTTGGGAGGAGGCGGTTGCCCGTTTCGAGCCGCTTTTGCGACACACAGGCTCGCGCCCCGTGGCTTGCTGAGCGGGGCCGATGGGCGAACCGGCGCGCCGGCAAACGCCGCGGCCTGCGCCGGGCGCAGGGCGAGAGCACGCCCGCGGGCGCGCGGCGAGACTCGATCAACCGTTTTGAAATCAATTTGGCATTGACCACTCGCTGCGAGTATGCGGAGATGTTAGGCCATAACGCGGGTTTGTCCGATGTCCAGAGCTGCAACCAAAAACGGGAACAAACTGCGCCCCACCGGGGCCACCAAATACGACGCGCACCACCGGGTGCTCTCGCAAACCTACGGCGCGTTCGCCGACCTGCGGCGCGAGCTGGCCGACTCCAAAGAGGCCGTGGCCGAGCGGGAAGCGCTGCTGCAACAGTTCGCCACCTGCCCGGATTCGCAGCGCGCCTGGCTGCTGTTGGAGGATTATTTCGAGCGGCTCTCGCTCTCGCGCCGGGATTTTCCGGCGACCGACTGGTGGCCGCGGATGCTGGCCGCCACCGGACGCGAGCGGATTGAAGAGGTCGCCTTCCTGTTCATGCGCGCCAAACGCGCGCTGCCGCCCGAACTGCAACCTTACGCCAACCGCGAGCGCTTCGCCGGCGTGGAGGCCGCCGAACACGAGCAACGCCTGGTGACCGAACTGGAGCGATGGCTGTTTCCGCCCTCGCCGCCGCATCTGGACACCCCGCGCGCCACGCTGCGCGTGGTCTGCAGTCCGCAGCCGGATGAGGGGCGTCCGGGTTGGCATCGCCTGGGCGTGCAGTTCCTGCTGTTTCGCCCGCGCACGGGCGAACGCGCGCGCACGTTGCGGGAGATGCTCGATCTGGTCACCCGTGCCGCGCACGAGCAGGAGTTGTTCGCGCCCGCGGACTGGCAGTTCATCGAATGGCTGGGCGAAACGTATCGCTCCCAACGCGACGGCGACGACACGCTGGTGTTGAACGAGCTTGACCTGCTGCGCTGGTTGGCGCGCTGGGGCAACACGAATCGGCTGGAGTCCCCCGAGGGTCGCCCGCTCCGGTTCACCGGCGAGGTGGCCGAGTTGATTCCGCATCTGGAGCGCAGCCAGAATGAGTTGCTGTTTACGCACCGGTTGCAGACCCTCGAGGGCCGGTCGCATCCGCTGACGGCGGTGCGATTCTTCAGCGCGCAGCCGGCGCTGGCACTGGTGGACCAGGTGTTTTACCTGCTGCGCAATCCCCCGCCGCCGGGGTTGGTGGAATCCTGGATGCGCCAGCCGGCCGTTTCGGTGCAGCGGCTGCCGCATCGGTTGCTCACGCACCTGCGGCGCACGCGCGCCGGTCACGGGGTGGATTGGGAACAACTCTGCACGACCCATCCGGCCAAGCCGCAATTTGTGTTCGAGTTGCTCGACGACACGGTGCGGCTGCGCCTGCTGGCCAAAAGCCAGCGCGACCACAGCGTCTGGTTCTGGAACGGCCACGAGTGGCTGCCGAACGAGCCGCGCAAACGCGCCGCCGAAAAACCCGATTTGCTCGATGACGCGCGCCTGGAGCCGGCGATCGAATGGTTGCGCAAGCTCGACTGGTTCACGCCCGAACCGGGGCTGTGGGTTGGCGACGCGACCGAGGAATGTCTGGGGGCACTGGCACAAGCGTGGGCCGAACGGCCCAAGGAGGCGGACTACCTGGGCAACCCGGCGTTTCACCGCCTTTTCCTCACACCGCGTCGGCTCAAACCGCGCCTGATCGTGCGCGGCAGCGGCATTGACTGGCTTTCGGTGTCGGCCGAGTGGGAAGCCGAGGGACTCAAACTCAGCAAGGCCGACCTGGAACGGCTGGCCAGCGCCACGGGTCGCTTCATCAAGCTGCCCAATGCCGGTTGGGTGCAACTGGACACCGAAGCGGTCCAAAGCGCGCACGAGGCGATGGCCGACCTGGGCGTGGACGGCCTCATCGCCGTGCCCCAGAAGGTCGGCTTGGAAAACGTTGCGCACCTGAGCGCCGAGGAGTTTTCGCGGTTTGCGGACACGCCGGAGGCCCGCGCGTTGCGCGCGCGCGTGGCCAAATTCAAGGCCGTGCCCGAAGTGCCCGTGCCCGCCTCGGTGCGTGCCGAGTTGCGGCCGTATCAAAAGGACGGCTTCGACTTTCTGTGTCACCTCACCGAGATGCGGTTGGGCGGGATTCTGGCCGACGACATGGGTTTGGGCAAAACGCTCCAGACGCTGGCGTGGCTGGCGTGGCTCAAGGAGCGGCATCGCAAAGACCCCAAACCGGCGCTGGTGATCTGCCCCGCCTCGGTGCTCCACAACTGGCGGCGCGAGGCCGAACGCTTCACGCCCGACCTCAAAGTGCTCGTGCTCGAAAGCGGCGCCGCCCGCCACTCGCTCCGCAGTCAGATTCCCAAACACGACATCATCGTCACCAACTACGCGCTCTTGCGGCGCGACCTGGAGGAGTTGCAGAAATTCAGCTTTCGCGCGCTGATTTTGGATGAGGCGCAGTTCATCAAGAATCCCGGCGCGCAGGTGACGCAATCGGTCAAACAGCTCAAGGCCGAGCACCGGCTGGCGCTGACCGGCACCCCGCTGGAAAACCGCCTGCTCGATCTGTGGAGCATCGTGGACTTCATCCAACCCGGTTACCTCGGCAGTCAGGAGCAGTTTCTCGAAACCTACGAGCCCAAAGGGCCGGATGCCGAATCCGCCCAACGCATCGCGCGCCGTCGCCTCTCGGCCAAACTTCGCCCGTTGCTGTTGCGCCGGCTCAAGCAGCACGTCGCCAAGGACCTGCCCGACCGAATCGAACAACGGCGCGATTGTCCGTTGGGCGACGAGCAACGGAAACTTTACCTCGCCGAACTGCGTCGCAGCCGCGAGCAGATCATGCAGACCGTGGCCGAACAGGGCCTCAACAAGAGCAAAATCCACGTGCTGGCTGCGCTCACGCGCCTGCGGCAGATTTGCTGTCACCCGGCGCTGGTGGGCAACGATTCGCCCAGCGGCAAAACGGATACGCTGTTTGAGCTGCTGGAGCCGTTGCTGGCCGAGGGCCAGAAGGTGCTGCTCTTCAGCCAGTTTGTGCAGATGCTCCACCTTCTGGAAAAGGAATGCGCGCAACGGCAAATCCGCACGCACATCCTCACCGGCCACACCAAGCAGCGGCAGGAGGTCGTGGCCGCCTTCCAGAATGATCCCGAACCGGGTGTGTTCCTGTTGAGTCTGCGCGCCGCCGGCACGGGGCTGAACCTGACCACTGCCAGCTACGTCATCCTTTACGACCCGTGGTGGAATCCGGCGGTGGAGGCGCAGGCGATTGACCGTTCGCACCGCATCGGCCAGACCCGCACCGTCAACGCCTACCGGCTCATCGCACCGGGCACGGTCGAGGAAAAAATTTGGGAGCTCCAGCAGCGCAAGGCGCAGACCATCGCCGACGTGCTCGGCGAGGAGGGCTTCGCGCGCAGCCTCACGCAGGCCGACCTGGAGTACCTGTTTGCCGAGGAGTAAAGGGCAGGATTCCGGCGATCAGTTGGATCAGTCGGATCCCTGTTTGCCGGCAAAGCCTTATGTCGTCCGCCGAGCGCACCGCCCTGACCTACCGCTACGAACGGTGGCGCGCGCTGTCCTCCGGGGTGATCGAGACGGCGGGAAGCACCTTTCTGTTGCTGATTGCGGTGCGCTGGTTTCATGCCGGGGCGCTGAGCAAGGCGCTGATTGCCGCCGGCGGCAGCGCCGGATTGATGCTCGCGCCCTGGCTGGTCGCGCGCGTCGAGGCTTCCGGGCGACCCGTGGCCCGGGCGGCTTCCGGTGTGGCGATGCTCGGCGCGGTGGCGTTTGCGCTCACGGCGCTGCTGCCCACGTTACCGGTGTTCCTGATCGGCTCGGTCTTCGCGATGATGACCGCCGCGGCGTCCGTGCCCCTGCTCACCCAGGTCTATCAGGAGAACTACCCCGAAACCGAGCGCGGCAAACTGTTTTCCCGCACGGTCATGATCCGCATTGCGACGGCGGCGGTCTTCAGCGAACTGGCCGGGCGCGTGCTCGCGGCGCATTTGGGCTGGTTTCCCGGCCTGCTGGCGGTGTTTGCAGCGGCGTTTGCGTTTGCCGCGTTTTGCCTCGCGCGCGTGCCGTCGCGCCCGCTCACGGCCTCGGGCGGCACGCATCCGTTTCGCGCGCTGCGCTACGCGCTGGAGGACAAATTGTTCGGACGCACGCTGGTGATGTGGATGCTCATGGGGTTTGCGAATCTGATGATCGTGCCGCTGCGGGTCGAATACCTGGCGAACGAAAAATACGGCGTGCGGCTCGACGGCCTGCCGCTGAGCGCCGCGCACGTGGCGCTGCTGACCGGCGTGATACCGAACCTGGCGCGGCTGGTGATGAGCCCGCTCTGGGGCTGGATGTTCGACCGCATGAACTTTTTCACGCTGCGGGCGGCGCTCAACGCGGGCTTTGCGGTGGGGATGCTGACGTTTTTTGCCAGCGACAGTCTCCCGGGTTTGGTGGTGGCGGCGATCATTTACGGCGTGTCCAACGCGGGCGGCGACGTGGCCTGGAGTCTGTGGGTGACGAAGTTTGCGCCGCCGGAGCGCGTGGCCGATTACATGAGCGTGCACACGTGTTTCACGGGCGTGCGGGGCGTGCTGGCGCCGCTGGTGGCGTTTCAACTGGTCACGCACTGGTCGCCGCAGGCGATCAGTTGGCTGGGTGCGGCCATGATTCTGGCCGGCACCTTGTTGCTGCTGCCCGAACTCCGATCGGGCCGCCACCCGCCACGCGCCCATGCGAGCGCCCTGACCGAGGAAATTTCTGACTGAGCGGGCGCGACAGCGGGAAACGAAGGCTGCAACGACGCGGCGCGCGGTTCGACTTCAGACCTTGCCCGGCCCAAATCGGACGGCCGGCCCGGTGGCTCTGGCAACGCGGGTCGGGCGCGTGCCTCCTTCAGGGCGAGCGGAGTTGGAACCAACGGGTGGTTGGGCCGATGACGTTGGTGTAGTGATAACGTCCGCCGACGTTGACGTAGAGGTTTGTGGGCACGTCCAACCAGTTGGTGCTGCTCCGGGTCAGCGGCAACGCACCGTCGCTGTATTGCAGCACAAAGCCCGGAATCTCCCAGCTGAGCAACGTTCGGGTGGCGTCGAGTTTGAGAATTTCCAGCCGCGCCGTGGCCGGCGCCAGATACTCCAGGTCATCGAAAAACTGATCCGCCTGCCGCCAGGGTTCGTTGCCGCCCTGGGCGACGGCGACGAAACCAAAGGCGTCGAAAGTCGAGGAGGCCGCGCCGAAGCTGGTGGAAAAACTGATGTTGCCGATGGTGAAATACATCGTGCCGGAGCCGTCGCCGGCGCCGCTGGGCACCCACCGCAGGTCAAAGGTGAAGGGGGTGTTTTCGTTGATGAGCCCGCCGAGGTTGTAATCGGAGTAGGCGGGTTTGTTGGCAATGGCCATGCGCCAGTTGCCGCCGTAGCTGGTGGGCTCGCGCAGCTTTAATCCAATGCGCGGCGGATCGCCGTAGGCGGTGGAGTCGAAGTAGCCGATGAAGGTGTCGTGGTTGCAGGAGATCCGGTTCGTGGCGGGGGGCGTCGGGCCGTCAGGCCCGTAGTTGCGAAGCCGGGCACGACCGCGGAACCACAGTTCTTCGTTGAGGCTGACGCGGCGCGGGAACGGATGGGCGACGAAGGGCGCAACGGTGTTCATGCGCGGGATGTGGCCGCCGAATTCGCCGGGCGCGCCGCCGGCGTGGGCGGAGTTGGTCCAGTCGAGATTGAAAAACCAGTTGAAGACCCAGCCTTCAAAGGTGTTGGTGATCCAACCGCTGGCGTGGTTGTCCACCGCCAGCGTCCAGGGACCCAGGCTCGTGTCGAAGGTGTTGGTGACCCAGACCAGCGGCACCAGAAATGTGGGGGCACGGACGCTGGCGGAAACCACCGCGCTGGTGGCCATGTTGGCTGCGGTGTCGGTCACCACGGCCATCAGTTCGTAATCAGCCACGGCCGGGTTGGTGAACCGCACCAGGTGTGGCCGGCTGAGGGCTTCGCCCACTTTGCTCCACGGGCCGGCGGGCAGGGTTCGCGCGAAAAACTCGACCTTGGAAATCGGCGTGGCGCTGAGGTTGGTTACAGCCTTGGCCGCCACGGTCACGACGAGGTTCGAATCCGCCACGAACGTCTGGCCGTTGAACGGCTGGGTCAGAAAAACAATCGGCTTGGTCGAGCCGGAGCTGATGAGCCGGGGCGCCGGGATGTTGGTGGCCCCGCCGTTGGTGAAGCCAAAGCCCAGAGGATTGAACGGTTCGGGTCGCCAGTTGATGTTGGTGGTGAGGACGATTTTGTCCACCCACGTGCCGCCGTCGCGGATGAACACGTTCAAAGTGTGTTCCAGGGCGCTGGGCACGGTGATGAAAGACTTGTTGTTCCAGAGGGGTGCGCCGGGCGGGCGGTTGGTGCCGACCCAACGCCACTGGCCGCTGTCGCGCCCCCCAAACGCGCCATCCGGCCCGCCAATGAAGTCGGAGTTGGTGGTGACCACGCCGTTCAGGCCGATGGACAGTTGTTTGCCGCCAGCGTCGCTGCCCAGCACCCAGATGTAATGCGGCCCGGTGAAGTCGAACTTGATGTTGAAATCGAACCGGGCGCTGGTGCTCATGTTCGTGCCGCCGGCGCCGGTGGACTTCATGTAGCCCCAACCCGCAAAGGCGTCCGTGGCCGTGGGCGTGTTGTCAAAAATCCACGCTGCGTTGTCGCGCGTGATGTTCTGGTCAAAGTTCTCCGCTTCCAGCACCACGAATCCGTTGGCGTCCTGTCGCACGTAAAACGCGCCCCACACCTGGCCGGCCAGCAAACAGCCCACGAGCGCCACGGCTGCCGCCCCGTGTCCGGCACGTGAACACATCATGAGGTCGCCGCGCCGCTTGCGGCGTGTGCGCCCGGCCCTGACCTGTTGGTGTCCCGCTGAGATTGCATCACCCTTTTTGAATGTGCGCATACCTGAACTCCGGTTGATGGGTTATCCCTGACCGGCACGCGCCCGGCGCGCCCGGAGAAATGATCCAGCCATGTCTTCCCTTCGCGAGTTCGCCTACTGCCCGGCGCGCGCTCTCGCGCACCGGGCGCAGGCGCCGCCACCAGCCCTGAAGCGCTCCCTCAGACTCGACGGCGCAAAAGGCTGCGTGCTCCCAATCCCAGTGCCCCGAGCAAGGCCAGTCCCGTGACCGCCGGCTCGGGAATCGGCACCAGGTATTCGAGATTGTCAAAATACACGTAATAGTTCAGTCCGGGCGTGGCGCTGCTCTCCGACCAGAAGATACCGAAGGCGTCAAAGGTCGAGGCGCCCGCCGCATAATTGGCAATGTTCCACGACGTGCTGCCAATAAACCCCGAAAAGGTGCCGGTGTTGTTGTCGCCGTTGGGTTGCCACCAGGCCTCAAAGGCGTAGCTCACGCCCTGGGTCATGTTGACGGCGGCGGAGGCATTGGCGCCGGCGTTGATTCGGGGCCGACCGCGAAACGGCGCGGTCGGCGCCGTGCTCGAAGGCGTCAACGTGCGCCAACCCATGCGGTTGGCGTCGGGGCTCGTCGTGTTGAAGTAACCGATCCAAATGTTCAGGTCCTGGCCGCTGCCCACCGAGAACTGCTCAGTGTTGGTGATGGTGATAATGCCCCGGAAGCGCATCTCGTGATTGATGTCAATGGTGAAGTCGAGCGGACGCGCCACATAGGCGACCTGGACAGCGTCGGCGAACCGGCCACCCAGTTCTCCGGCGGTGCCGCCCGCCGTGCTGCTGTTGCGCCAGTCCACATCGTTGCCGTTGGCGAAGTTGTTCAGTTGCAACGTCCAGTTGCCCAGGTCGGTGTCGAATCGGTTCGTCTCCCAGACCATCGGATACGCACCGAGGCCGGAGGCGCTCAACCACAACACCGCACAAGCAATCAGTTTGGATGCGAGCAGGATGGTTGTTCTCATGGCAAAACGTTGGTTCGTCGTTTGGGTCATCTCGCAAGCTCACCTTACGAATCGGTTCGCAAAAATTTCAACGGGCAAGGCCGAGTTGACGAGGCAACGCTTGGAGCAACCGATTCGATCGAAAATTTCCGAAGTTATTGTTTTCCAACAACTTGCGAAGACCAATGACCTTCAAACATGCAGCTCATGTCAAAAAAGCATCGGCGAGCGTGAAGCTGGCGTTCGGCGCGCGGGCCGGCAGGCTGATTGCGGGCAGGACCGGCGACGGTCAGGAGGTTTCCAACAGCGAGCGTTGCCAGCGCATCAGTTCCGGCGCGTGGCGATCCCAATCCTGCGCCAGCTCGGCCAGCGTGGCGCGGCTGGCGATCAACGCCGGATCAATGCCCAGCCGTCGCGCCTGCGCATCACGTCGCCGTTGGAGCTGACGGAAGCGCTCGCGTTCCTGCTCGCTGGGGCGATGACCGAGCTGGACGCGCGGTTGAGGATGCTGGTCGGCGGACAAACGCAACGCGGCACGGACGGCACGGAGCAGGCCCGCGCGCCGACGTGGCGACAGATGAGAAGGCAGGAGCGGCTCGACGGGACGGTGGGCTGCCGCGGCAGCCGCAATGTCCACAAGCGTTTCATGGGGCAGGATAAAAAATGGCGGTCGGTCGGCTGCGCGCGCTTCGCCTTCGCGCCAGTGCCAGAGTTCGCGCAGCACGGCCAGGGCCGGACGACTCAAACTGTGACTGCCCTTGACGCGCCAAACCGAGTCCAGGTCCACCGGCGAAAGGCGGGTGGACTCGTCAATGAGCCGGGCGCAGGCCTCCTGATGCCATTGGAGACGGCCTTTTTGTTGGAGTTGGCGGCGCAAGGTGTCGGCGAGTGGCTTGAGATAACGGGTGTCGTTGCGGGCATATTGTTCCATGCGCGCGGTCAGCGGGCGACGCGCCCAGTTGGCCTTCTGTGAGCCTTTTTCGAGTTTGACGCCGAGGTATCGCGCCACGAGCGATTGAAGGCCGAATTGTCGCTCCCCGAGCAATCGAGCGGCGAGCATGGTGTCAAAGACCGACGAGGGAACGAAGTTGTGATGTTTGCGGAGCAGGCGCAGATCGTAATCGCCGCCGTGAAGGATCAGTTCGTGCGAGTTGAGCGCCTCCAGCAACGGGCGCAGGTCCAAGCCGGCCAGTGGATCAACGAGCACATCGCCCGCTTCGGTGCTGATCTGGATCAAACAGAGCTTTTCGGGATAGGAGTGCAAGCTGTCCGCCTCGGTGTCGAGCGCCACCCATTGAGCGGCACGCAACACCGGCACAAACGCCGCCAGAGCTCCCTGCGTGTCAATCACCATCGCCAAGCTAAAAAGCACCGCCCGGCCTGACAAGCGGAGCGGGCGCAGGGCCGGCGGCAAGACGGTTGCGGCACGGTCGTCCTGGACCGTTTGCGCTGTGCGCTCATGACACCAACCGGGCGCGGCGGTTGTCCTCGGTCACCGGTGATCGCAACCGATGGGCCGGGAAAATTTTGCCTCTGATTGTGCGTCCTTCCCGTGGCGCTTGTGCCCGTATCCGTTGAACTCGATCTGGTTCAGACCACAGCCAGGGGCGATGAAAACTTTTCGAGGCGGACGGAGCGCGTCGGTTCGGGGGAGTCGGCGTTCGTTCCAAGGTTGTTCAGCAGCGGTCTCGCAGTCGCCAGCCGCCGCGCGCCTCCTGTCGCGGAAATTTTGCCCTTCAACCTCTATGGCGGGGTGAGTATTGTGGCGTCACGCGGGTGGCGCGCGAGGTGGTTCATGCTGCCGGGCTTTCGATGGCCGGCTCGTGACGTCGAGGGCAACCCGGCGCCGGGGCACGGGAGCGCTTCGCCGATCCGCGTTGACCGGGCGACTCAAACATCGCACAGAAAGCGAACGCAACCCTCAAACCACACAGGAAAGGAGCAGCGTATGGGCAAGGTATTGATCGGGCTGAACGCCGAGTTCTCGCGCAGTTCAGACAAATCGTTTGAATGGGCGGTGCAAGCTGCCGCCGAGATGGGCTACAAGTATTTCGAGCCGATGGTCCACTTCGGCCGCGAACTCATGAGCGAAGCGGGTTACTTCCACACCGTTTCGATGTTCGACGACCCTTACCGCATCAAGGACGCCTGCGATCGGGCCGGACTGAAGATTTCCGGCTTTTCGGCGCACGGGCCGTTGGGCCGACCCGAGGTCCACTGCGAATACCTCAAGATGGCCATTCGTGTCGCCGGCGAAATCGGCGTGCCCGTCGTCAACACCGACGAAGGCATCAAAGCCAAATGGACGACCGAGGAAGAGGACTTTGTGCTGATCAAGTACACGTTGCAAGAGGCGGCCTTCGTGGCCGAGCGGCGCAATGTCAAAATAGGCCTCGAACCCCACGCGCAATACTCGCGCACGCCCGAGGGCCTGGATCGGCTCTACAACCTCGTCAAATCCCCGGCGATCGGCATCAACTTCGACACCGGCAACGCCTACCTGTGCGGCCACGACGTGTATGCGTGGCTGGAGCGCGTTGCTCCGCGCCTGGTCCACATGCACGCCAAGGACATCTCGGTGCAGCACGCCGAGGCCGAGCGCGGCAAGGTCACCGGCACGCCCGTCGGCTGCGCCTGCGGCGACGGCGTCATTGATTGGGAACGCGTCATCCGCATCGTGAAGGAAAAATGCCCGCGCGACATTGTGTTCTCGGTCGAGTGCGGCACGCCGGCCCAGGCAGCCAGGAGCCTCGAATACCTGTCAAAACTCGTTTAGGCGGGAGTCCCGATCGGCTTCGCATCAGCGCCAGCCGCAACGCCGCGATGCTTTGAGCGTGAGCATCGAGGCGACGCGGATTCGCACGATCGCGCAGACGCTGACACCACAAGCCCAGCGTGCTGTCGCAGGCATCCGCCGCGTCGGACACGAGGGAGATCGGTGGCGCTTTGGGTTCGCGGTGCCGGTGCCCTCGTTATCTGGCCTTCCACCCGCACAGCATCTCGATGCGAACCTTGAGCGGGTAAGGGTCTGCCGCCGTGTGCAAACCAACGCCGACGTCGCGGCGCGGATGAACCGTTTGGCAGTGCCGGCAAACATTGGCTCGACCGGCGACGGCCGCCTCTTTTCGCCCGCACTTGAGTTTCTCCGCCCTTGTCCTGCTGCGTTGGACGCTGTCAGGTCCGGCTTTTGCGAATTGCAAGCCGGGCGCGATTTCCCTTACATGATGCGCTGTGCCAAACATGAACAACCGGGTCGAAATCTACGACACCACGCTGCGCGACGGTTCGCAGGGTGAAGGCATCAACTTTTCGGTCGTGGACAAGCTCCGCATCGCCGAAAAGCTCGACGAGTTTGGCGTCCACTACATCGAGGGCGGCTGGCCCGGCAGCAACCCCAAGGACATTGAGTTCTTCGCGCAGGCGCGACGCCGCCGCTTTCGCAACGCGCGGCTGGCCGCGTTTGGTTCAACCCGCCGCAAGGGCGTGCCCGTGGCCAAAGACCCGCAGGTGCGCCTGTTGCTGGAAGCGGAAACGCCGGTCGTGACCATTTACGGCAAAACCTCCCTGCTTCACGTGCGCGAGGTGCTCCGCTGCTCGCCCGAGGAAAACCTCGCGATGATCCGCGACACCGTCCGCTTCCTCAAGGAACACGGCAAATTCGTCGTTTATGATGCCGAGCACTGTTTCGACGGCTACAAACTCGACGCCGATTACGCGCGGGCAACGTGGCAGGCGGCCGAAGAGGCGGGCGCCGACCTGGTCGTGCTCTGCGACACCAACGGGGGGAGTTTGCCCGGCGAGATCGAACGCATCACGCGCGACGCGGTGAGCCGGTTGCGCTGCGGCGTCGGCATTCACACGCACGACGACATCGGCCTGGGCGTGGCCAATGCGCTGGCGGCGGTGGAAGCGGGCGCGATGCACGTGCAGGGCACCATCAACGGCTACGGTGAACGCACCGGCAACTGCAATCTGACCAGCGTGATGCCGTGCCTGGTGTTCAAAATGAAGCGCCCCTGCCTGCCCGCCCGCGCGATGCGCAAGCTGCGCGAGTTGTCGTTGTTCGTGGATGAGATGGCGAACCTGCGGCCCAATCCGCGCCAGCCCTGGGTTGGGTCGGCGGCGTTCGCCCACAAGGGCGGCACGCACGTCAACGCCGTGCTCAAGCTCGCCGCCAGCTACGAGCACATTGACCCGGCGCTGGTCGGCAACAGCCGCAACGTGCTCATCAGCGACCTGGCCGGGCGCGCGAACATTCTCATGAAGGCGCACGCGTTGGGCTTCCGACTCAAGCCCGACACGCCCGAACTCAAGGAAATTCTGGCCGCGGTCAAACAACGCGAGCATGCCGGCTACGAATACGAGGCGGCCGAGGCGTCACTGGCGCTGCTGATTCGCAGCATTTTGGAGCACGACCCGGAATTGTTTTTCACCGTGGACACGTATCACGTCTCGATGCGCCGCGACAAAATGGAGTCCATCTGCGAGGCGACCGTGCGCGTGCGGGTGCGCGACCGCGTCGCCCACACCGTGGCGGAGGGCGACGGCCCGGTCAACGCGCTCGACGGCGCGCTGCGGCTGGCGCTGATGCGGTTTTATCCGCGCCTGGAGCGGGTGCGGCTGACCGATTACAAGGTGCGCATCCTCAACGGCGAAACCGGCACGGCGGCCAAAACGCGCGTGCTGATCACCAGCAGCGACGGCAAGCGCGACTGGGGCACCGTGGGCGTGAGCGAAAACATCATCGAGGCCAGCCTCGAAGCGCTCGCCGACAGCATGGAATACGCGCTGTTAAAACGCTGAGACACGAATTCCACGAATTTCCACGAAATTCATGGGCGATTTGATTTACAGGGACGAAGCGTTCCAGATCATCGGCTGTTGCATGGAGGTGCATCGAGAGCTCGGCAAAGGACACGATGAAGTCATCTACAAGGATGCACTCCAGGTGGAATTCGGTCTCCGGCAGATTCCATTCGCGCGCGAAAAGCCATACACCGTCTCCTACAAGGGTGTTGTGTTGCCGCACCGATACTTCGCGGATTTTGTTCTGATGGACAAAATCATCGTCGAGGCCAAAGCGGTCGAGAGCTTGAACGAATCGCACGTGAAACAAGTGCTCAACTACCTGGCCGCAGCCAGGCTCAAGCTGGGGATCCTGGTCAACTTTGGCGAGGATTCGCTGGCGTGGAAACGCGTTGTGCTCTGAACCGGATTGGTGCGAATTCGTGAAATCCGTGTCCCATGCCTGAAATCCCCAAAGCCTACGACCCGAAGGCGGTCGAAGATAAGTGGTATCAGTTCTGGCTCGACCAGAAATGTTTCGTGGCCGACCCGGCGCGCGTCAGCTCCAAACGTCCCGCCTATTCGATCGTCATCCCGCCGCCCAACGTCACCGGCGTGCTTCACATGGGCCACGTGCTCAACAACACCATCCAGGACATCCTCGCCCGCAAGGCGCGCATGGACGGCAAGGAGGTTCTCTGGTTGCCGGGCACCGACCACGCCGGCATCGCCACGCAGGTTCAGGTCGAGAAGGCGCTCCTCAAAGAGGGCAAAACCAAACACGACCTCGGACGTGAGGAATTCCTCAAGCGCGTCTGGGCGTGGAAGGAAAAACACGGCGGCATCATCATCCAGCAGCTCAAAAAACTCGGCTGTTCGTGCGACTGGACCCGCGAGCGTTTCACGATGGACCCCGAATACTCGCGCTGCGTCCAGAAGGTCTTCATCGCGCTTTATCGCAAGGGCCTCATTTATCGCGGCAAACGCATGGTGAATTGGGACCCCGCCACGCGCACCGCCCTTTCCGACGAAGAGGTCGAGATGATCGAAACCAGGGGCCACCTCTGGCACTTGAAATATCCCCTGCTCGATCAGTCCGGCCGGCCGATCCCCGATCAGTTTGTCGTGGTGGCCACGACCCGGCCGGAGACGATGCTGGGTGACGAGGCCGTAGCGGTGAACCCCAAGGACGCCCGCTACAAGCCGCTGGTCGGCCGCAAGGTGTTGCTACCCCTGCAAAACAAACCGATTCCGATCATCGCCGACAATTTGGTGGACCCGGAGTTCGGCACCGGGTGCGTGAAAGTGACGCCGGCCCACGACCCCAACGACTATGAAATGGCGTTGCGCCACAAGCTGCCGCTGACGGTCGTCATCGGGCCGGACGGTCGCATGACCGACGCGGCCGGCGCGCGTTTCGCGGGCCTGGATCGCATGGACGCGCGCAAGGCCGTCGTGGCCGAACTCGAACAGCAGGGCCTTTTGTTGAAGGTCGAGGATTACATGCACAACGTCGGCTACAGTCAGCGCAGCCACGTGCCGATCGAGCCGTATCTGAGCGAGCAGTGGTTTTTGAAGTATCCCTCCGTCGAGCCTTCCCTGCGTTGCGTGGAGCTGGGCGCGGTTCTGGACAAAGAGGTGCGCGTCGTTCGGGTCGCCAGTGATGCTCTCCCGGGCAGCGACCGCGCCAAGTTGCGCGAATCAGCGTGGCGCCTGGTGCGCGAGAAGGGCTGGCTCGGACGTGCCTTTCTCAACGAGGACACGGGCTGGCAGATTTACGTCCGGCGCAAGAGTCTCTCTCACGCGTTCAACAACCGTGATCCGGCGGTCATTCGTGCCGTGGCGGCCCTGCCCGAATTGATCCGCACGGCGGTCTGGTGGCAGACCGAGCCGCACCGCCCGCCGCATCCGCACTTCAAGCGAGTGCACCTTTTTCTTGGGGCCATGGAGCTTGGCGGCGAATTCTACTACGTGCCGATGGTGGTGAAGGAGTTGGCCGACGAGACCCTGCTCTATGACCACAAAACCAAACGGGCAACACCCGGCGGTAAACCTCTGGTGGCGCGTCTCCCGGAGGAGACGTTGGGCATCCAGCCTGCACCGGGCGTTGCCCACGTCAAACTCGCCGACATTCTGGCCTGGGTCAAGCCCGACCTCGGTAAAACCATCCGCTTCCACCCCGACCGCTGGGTGAAGACCTACGCCCAC
>JAOAIM010000046.1 GCA_026414705.1 Verrucomicrobiia bacterium
CTGCGTGCGTCACGGGTCATCGCCTTGCCCTTGCGCGGCTTGGGCATTCCCTCTCCCTCGAGGGAGAGGGCCAGGGTGAGGGTGAAGGCCCGGCGAAACATGCGGACACCTTCCTGCCTGCGACACGTTCTCCCTCACCCCGGCCCTCTCCCGCTGGGAGAGGGAGCGCGACCGCACGCGCCGGAAACCATCGAACACCGAACATCGGAAGCGCGGGCGGCGCGGCACGTTTGCCAATTGGAAACGCGCACCGTGATACCTCTTGCGCGGAGGTCTTGCAGATGCGTTGACTGAGGTCATGACGGCTCGGGTCAAAGCTGGCGCGGGATGGCTCATTGGGAGTGTTCTGGCAGCGTGGGTGGTCGTGCCCTGCTACGCCGGCGAGTCGAGCGCCAAAGCCCAGCCCGTCACCATCGGCCCGGACGGTTTTCTGCGCATCGGCGGCCGACCGCATTTCCCGATCGGCCTTTACAGCGCGACGCGTTTTCCAGAGCTGGCCCGCGCCGGTTTCACCGCCGTGCACAGTTACGCCGTGGTCACGGGCGACGCCGACACGCCCACCAACGCGACCGACGCGCGCCTGCAAACGCTGCTGGACAGCGCCGCCAGCAACGGCCTGCGCATGAAGGTTGAGCTGCCCCGGCTGGCCGTCGAACAGGCCAAATGGGAGCAGGTGCGCCGCCGCATCGAGCGGTTTCGCGATCATCCGGGCCTGTTGTGCTGGGGTTCGGAAGAGCGCGTGGCGCGCGGTCGCGCGCCGCTGGAAAATGTCTGCGCGCTTTATCGGCTGGTGCGCGAACTGGACCCTCACCATCCGTTCGTGCTGGGCGACACGCGCGACGTGATCAAGAACCTGCAAAAAGATCGTCGCCTGTTTTTCCCGGACGATTGCATGGACGTGGGGATTTGGTGGTGGTATCCGATCCCGCTGCGGGCGGCGCAAACCAACCTGCTCGAAGGCAGCGAAGCGGCCGAGCTGCTGCTGCAGCCGCCGTCGTGGCTCACAACCACGCTCTCCAAAAAGCCGCTCTGGATCGCCATCCAGGCGTATCAAAAGCCGCAGCAAGACGCGCGGTTTCCGACCCCCGCCGAGTATCGGTGCATGGCGTATCTGAGCCTGATCAACGGGGTCAAGGGCCTGTGGTTTTACACCGGCTCGGGGCAGCGGGACTGGCAGGGCAAACCCGCCGGTCTGCTCAACAAACCCGTCGAAGCGCACTGGGACTACGTGCAACAACTGGTGCGCGAGTTGCGCGAACTCGAACCGGTGATCGTGGCCGAATCCGCCACCGCCGAGTTCAAGCTGGCCTCGACCAATGCGCCGGTGGAATTTGCCGCTCGCAAGCGAGGCGGCGTGCGGTATTTGTTTGCCGCAAACAAGTCCGGTCGCCCCCAACAGGTTCGCTTCCAGAGCCGGGCGTTGGCGACCGGGGCGGTGAGCGTGCTTTACGAATCGCACCGCGTTGCGCCGCGCGACGGGGTGCTCTTTGACGAACTGCCGCCGCTGGGCGCCCGCGTCTATCGCATCGAGTAACCGCGGTTGGTGGGGCCGCACAGCGCTCGCGCTCAAAGCCCCGCGGGCGGGGCGGCGTCATCGCGTCCGATTTTCCGTGCCGCCGACGCGCCGGGCCCCTCCGCGTCGCAAACCGGGATCGCCCTGATTATTCGGCCCGCAGGAGAAGCGTGCCGCTCTGGTTGGTACCCAGGAAAAAGCCGCGCGCCAGAGTCTGGTCCTGCAACAGCACGCCCCAGGTGAGGGCCGGCAGGTTGCCGTTCTGCGGATGTTGGAACTGGCCTTTAAGCAGACCGGTTCGGAGTTCCAGGCCGAGGCGCTGCGTGTGAAGGTTCGGCGGCAGAATGGTCAGCAGATTGTTCGTGCCGAGCGTGAAGCGGTTGGTGAACGGCGTGGTGAGGTTGCCGTCGGCCGTCACGACCATTCCGGACGCGAGGTCCAAGGCGCGGGCGCCGGGAGACGGCGGCACGTAGGCCGAGCCGAGGATGGCAACAAGGTTTGTGAAGCCCGCAGGATGGAAAGCGTTGGTCCAGGCGGGTTTGATCCAGAGGAGCGATCCGTTCAAGTCGCGCGCGGGGGCCGGGCTGAAGTTCAACCACCCGGCGATGTAACCGGCTTTTTCCCGGCGGATGAGGTTTGTCGCGCCGATCTCGTAAACCACCGCTTTCGGGTAAAGGGCCGCGTAAAACGGCCAGTAGCCTTCAGCGGAAACGGGCACGGCCACGGGCTTGAGCGCCAGCGGGACGGATGCGGATGCGGCTTCGGCCAGGTGCCCGGCGGCGGTGATCCAGCCGTTGCTGGCGACGGTGACGGTGGCGACGCTGTCACCGGCAGGCAGTGTGGTCGAACCGGGGCTGCCCGGGAGCACGAAGGTGTAAGCGCCCAGATATTCGGTCGCGATGCGCTCGGTGATGCTGAAGACGTGGCGGTCGCCGTAGCCGGAGGCGATCCAGGAATCGCCTTCCAAGAGGGTGATGGCGTTGGTGCGGCCGCGGGCGAGGTCGAGTTGGACCTGAATGGTCAGCGGCGGTCGGCCCGGCCGGAGCACCGGGCGGATGGTGCGGCCAAACCCGTTCAGATCGAACGCGCCGGCAAACGGATAGATGCCGCCGTCAAAATACAGCCTGCCGCTGAACTTTTGTTTTCGGTCGGTCTTGAGCATGAACAAGCCCACGGTTGGGCCGTTGGTGCTCCAGACCAGGCCGTGGTAGGTGCCCGCCGCGCCGATGAACCGGTTGGTCATGAAGTTGGCGGTCAGGGTCAGGTTGCTTCGCATCAGGAAGCTGAGCGTGGGATTGGTGGAGATCCGTTCGGTGCGGCCTTCGACGGTGCACACCCAGTGGCTGAAGAGGTTTTGCGGCCGGGGCTGCGCGGTCAAATGAAACACCCGGCCCAGTTCCAGGAGCTGCCCGTTCACTTCCGGCGTGACCCAGCCGCTGCCGTTGACCTGGACGGTGATCGGAGCGTTAACGATCCGGAACACGGAGCGAACCAGCGGGACGGACTCGTTGCCCGCCGCGTCCACCGCCTTGATGGTGATCAGATTGGTGCCGGGCGCCAGCCCCGCGAGCGCCGACCAATTCGTTGTGCCGCCGGCCTCCAGAAAGATGTCCGATTCGGAGCCGTTGCTCTCAAAGAGGGATTGAATCCGATACAGCACTCGCTCCACGCGCGTGTTGTCGCGGGCAATGCCCTGAATGAGCACCGCGGCGTCGGCGGTGCGGGTGCCGGCGGCCGGGGTGAGCATCATCACCACGGGCCGGTTGGTGTCCTGGAGCGCGCTGACGATGAGCGTGAAGCTCTTCTGGTCGCTCAAGGATCGTTCGTTCATGGCCCAGGGGTTGTCGTCGGTGACGCGGACGATGACGGTGTTGGTGCTGGGTGCGAACTCGGTGTCCGGCGTCCAGGTGAGCACGCCGGTTTGCGGGTCGAGGCTCATGCCGGGCGGGCCGGCGACGAGCGAGAACGTGAGCGTGTTGGACGGCAGGTCGGCGTCGGCAACGCGGTTGGTTTGACGCCACGTGACCAGCGGGGTGAGGGTTTGGTCCGGCGGGACGGTGAGCACGGGCGGGGTGTTCACCTCCTCCACCCGCACGGTGAAGCTGCAAACGTTCGACAAACGCGGCCAGCCGTCGTCGGTCACGCGTACGACGACGAGGTTGGTGCCCGGCCCCTGCGCCTCGGACGGCGTCCAGGTGATCAACCCGCTGGTGGGATGAATGGTCATGCCGGCGGGAGCGGACACGAGGCTGAAGGTCAGCGTGTTGGCCGGCAGGTCCGGGTCGGTGGCGACGGCCGCGACCGACAGCGGGGTCAGTTCGGCGACGGTTTGAAGGCCCGGGCAGGTTACCGACGGCGCAGCATTGACCTCGGTCACGCGCACTTCAAAGGCCCGTTGCGCGCGGAGCGGAGGCGAACCGGTGTCGCTCACTTCGACGAGGAAAAGATTGGTGCTGGGCCCCTGACTTTCGGTGGGCGTCCAGGCGATCAGCCCCGGGCCGAGCAGCACAGCGCCGGGCGGGGCTTCGAGCAAGGTCCAGGTCAACTCATCGCCGTCGGGATCGCTGGCGGTCAGGCTCCAGGTCGCCGTGCTCAGTTCGGGGATGACCTGATCGGGGAAGGACGCGAGCGACGGGGCGTGGTTGACCGTGAGGAGAGCGTTGGTGCTGAGGGCGACGCCGTTGGCATTGCTGACCAGGCAGGAATAAAGGCCGGCGTGGGCATCGGTGACGGCCGGGATGTGATAGACGGCATTGGTGGCGCCGGGGATTTCGGAACCGTTTTTGCGCCACTGAAAGGCCAGCGGCGCCGCGCCGGAGGCGGTGACGCTGAACGTGACGCTGTCGCCCAGGTTCACGCGCCGGCTTTGAGGTTGAGCGGTGATCTGTGGAATCGCTGCCGAAGCGCCGACTTGGAAGTCGCCGAAAGCAACCAACCCGACGGCCTGGATGTTGGTGACCGTCTTGACGCCGAGGGTGGGCAGCGACCAGCCCGCGCCGGTTTTCTGGGCGATAATGAAATCCAGCGGCGAAGTGTCCGGGTCGAGATCGGCGGCATGGAACTGGAAGGTCGCGGCGCAGCGAGCGAACGCGACGCCGCTGTGGGTGAGCGTCCAGAACCGGTTGGCACTGCGCAGCGGCGAGATGCCCGACGCGCTGATGTCCGGGTGATCCTGGCCGAAGGTGCGCGCCAACACCGTGCCCGCAGTGGTGACGTTGGTGAAGGCGAGGCTCACGGGCGCGTAGTTGGTGGCATCGCCGATCTCAAAGGTGACGGTGGGCGCGCCGAGGGGCACGGGCTTTCGCAAATTGCCGTGCACCCAACCGTTGGTGCGAAGCAGGTTCGCGCCCGTCGCCAGAATCACTTCGTTCGTTCCGGCCGCCAGAATGCCGGTGGTAAGCGTCAGGGTGCCGTTGATCAGCAAATTGGTCTGGATCAGCACGGCGCCGTTGGTGTCGGCCAGCTCCAGGTTCTGAAGCGGCACTGTGGCCGAGAGGAGGTGGTTGGTGGCCCCGCCGCTCAAGACGATTCGGCCCGTGCCGGTGTGCGTGGCGGCGGTGGTGAGGTGACCCTGAACCACGAGCGGGTGGCCGCCATCGTGGAACACGCCGGTCAGCAGGCTGAAGTTGCCCCGAACCGTGGCCGGGCCGGCGAGCGTTTTGGTGCCGCTGCCGCCGATCGCGAGATGGCCGTAGGTGAAAGCCGGGATCGTCTGGGCGCCCGCGCCATTGAACAGAACGGTGCTGCCGGTGACGGTGTAACTGTTCGGGCCGGGCGTGAACGTGCCCGCGATGCCGATCGTGCCCGTCGAGGCGAGCGTGCGCGCTCCGGTGGAACTGCTCGTCAGATTGCCGTAGTTGAGCGCGGCGATCAGTTGCGACCCGCTGCCGGCGTATTCGACCGTGCTGGCCGGGTCGAGCGTGATGACATCGAACACGGGCATGGAGTTGGTGCCGCCCAGTTTGAGGGTGGCCCCGGCCCCGACGCTGAGCGTTCCCCCGGCCGTTTCCTGAGCCAGAACAAACGGGCCCGTGTCGAGCGTGCCGCCGGCGAGCGTGAGGGCCGAGCCGACGGTCAGGTTTCGGGCGAGGGCGAGCGCGGCGCTGTTTTTCTGAACCAGGACCAGGTCGAGCGCGGGCGCGTTGGTGCCGGCGAGCACGGCGTTGTTGGTGCCGACGAAGGCCACGGCGAAGTCGCTGCCGTCAAAGCTGCCGTGATTGGTGAAATTGCCCGAGACGCTGCAGTCGCTCAGCAGACTGACCACGCCCAAAACGGTGAGGTGATGGAATTCGGTCGAGCCCAGCCCGCCGACCTGGCTGTTGCCGCTCAGGAGTATGGAGGAGGTTTGGCCGTCGAGCCGCCCGTCCACGCGCAGGTCGCCCGCGAGGCTGTGCGTGCCCGAGCCGGCCCGCAGTGTGGTGGCGGGTTGGAGAGTGAGGTTGCCGGCGACCGTCCAGTTGGTGGCCGGGGTCACGCCGGTGGGATGGGTGTTGGCAATGACGACGTCCTTGAAGGCAGCCGGATTGCCGGTGAGGGTGATCGCGGTGCTGCCCGCAAACCGCACCAGGCCGGAGCTTTGGAAGGTTACCCCGGCGAGTTGGATCACGGCATCCGCCGCCGGCTCGAACCCGAGCGTGCCGCTGCTGGTGACGGTGCCGTGGTTGAGGAACGCGGCACGGAACAAGTGCGTGCCCGCGCCGCCGTGGAACGCGGCGTTGCTGGCGACCGTGAAGGTGCCGTGAACCGTCCAATCCCCGGCGGGCGCGATCCCGGCGGTGTTGTTGATCTGCACCGCGCCGAAGTTCAACCCGCCGCTGAAGGCCATGGCCGGAGCGACCGTGCCGTTGAAGCTCACAAGGCTGTTGGAGGAAAGAAGGAACGTTCCGGGCAGTTGAATGGTCTGGACGCGGCTGCCGGTGAAGCTGAGGTTGCCGCGACTGCTGAGTACGCCGCTAACCTGCAGGTTGCCGTCGAGGCTCATCTGGCCCGAGCCCGCATCGAGGTTGCCGGCAACGGTCAGGTCGCCTCGGATCGTCAGGTCCGCGCCGTCCACCGTGTAACTTCCCGTTACCGAGAGGTGCTGCAGCTCGGTTGAACCGCTGAAGAATTTGGCGGTGCCACCGAGTTTGAGCAGGCCCGTGCCAGGTTGGAAGACACCGCGATTGGTCCAGTTGCCCCGCAGCTCCAGAAGATACGGCCCGGCGCTCAACGTCGCGTTGCTCTGAAGGATCAAGTCGCCGGTCACCACGGTGGAACCCTCCAGGGCCTTGGGGTTGCCGCCGCCGTTGGCCAGCACCAGGTGACCATAGCTCAACGCGCGGAGGGTTTGCGGGCCGGCGCCCTCGTATCGAACGGTGCTGGTGGGAGCGAGGTTCAGGACGGCAAATCGGGCCGGAAACGCGGCCCCGACGCGCAGCAGGGTGCCGCCGGCCAGGTTGAGCGTCCCGCCAAGGGAGGTGCGATCCGCTGAAAATCCTCCCAGATCGAGCGTGCCGGCGCTCACGGTCAGATCGCCGTTGATGGCGAGGTTGCCGGCGAGTCGGGCGATCCCGGAGGTTTTGTTCACGATCAGATGGTGAAACGTGCTGGCCTGGATGGTTTGGTCGGCGGGGCCGTTGAAGATCACCGTGCCGTTGCCGGGCAGGAAAACGCCCTCGTTGGTCCAACTGCCCGCGACATGCATCGGGCCGCCGATGGCCGAGAGTGTCGTGCCGGAGCCGATGTGGACGTTGCCGGCCACCGTCAGCGGGGCGTTCAACAGGAATGTGCCGCCGCGAGCCAGATGCAGCTCGCCGGCCACGGTCGCGGAGCTGTCCAGGCGCGCGGTGCCGCCGTCTTTTTCAAAACCGAGGCGATGATAGCCGAGGCCGGCCACGTTTTGATCCGTTGCGCCGTCGTAGAGCACCGTGCTTGTGCCCGGACTGAACGTGCCGCCAAGGTGGTTGAAGTCCCCGCCGATGCGGAGCGTGCCCGGCCCGGAGAAGCTGATGGAGGCATCGCCCGCGGTGGTGAGCGGGCCGGCAACGGAGACGTTGCCGGTGCTGGCGGTCAGATGGATGGAATGTCCGGGCGTGCCGTCGCTCAGGATGAGGTTGCCCCCGACGGTGAGGGACTGAGCGCCGATGGCGAGGGTGTGAGCGGCGGGGTTGGTCCAGACGCCGCCGAGGTTGCCCAGGGTGGTGAGCGAACCGCCGGGGTTGAGGGTGAGCGTCACCGGTTGGGCGCTGCCGAAACTCAAACTGCCAACGGCCACCGGCGTCGAGATCACCGGCTGATGGCCGAAAGCGAATCCGCCGAGCTGAACAATGTCGTTGGTCGAAGGCGGGCGAGACGGCGAGCCTTGCAGGACGGTCCAGTTGTCCGGGTGTTCCCAGGCGCTGCTGAGCTGGCCGTTCCAGGCGACGGCGTTGTTGTCATCGGAGAGCGTCCAGCGCCCCAGGAGATTGGTCACGCCGCTTTGCTCGACCCAGCGCGCGAGCGTGTCGCCGGCGGTCCGCCCCGAGGGCAGCCACGTGCCGCTGGCGTTGCGCCAGAGCCGGAGTGCGGATTCATCGTTGCCGTTCAAATCCTCGGGCTGGTAGTGCAGTCGCAGGGTGGCCGAATACGGGCCGGTGCCGGTGAGGTGGATTTCATACTCGCGGTTGATGGAGGCGGCGAAGGGAAAATCCGCCGGCGGCTGGCGCGTGGCGCGCACGGTCACGGCGGTGATGCCTCCGGGTGTGTCGAAGCGGACGCTGGTGTAGGGGCTTTCAAAGGCGTAGGGCGTGCCGGCGGTGAACGCGTGCGCACGGGTGATCGTGCCCCAAATGACGCCATCGCCGGTGCGGTTGGAGGTGAGGGTGAGCGTGTTGGTGAGGGTGTCCATCCAGCCGCGAAGCATTTCGAGCGTGGCGACCGTTTGAGGGTGCGCCAGTCGCACGGCGAGGCCGGCGTCGGCCTTGTTGACGCGCAACTGGTGGAAGGTGTTGGTGCCCGAGAGCAACGCGCTGCGAGCGCCCGCCAGTTCAACAGTGCTGTTGCCCGCCTGAAACGTGCCCTCGTTGCGCCAGTCCCCGTGGAGCACCAGGGTGTGAGCGTTCGTGCCCCCTTGAAGGAGCGCCCCGGACTGAACCGTCAAATCGCCGGTCACGGTGACGGGCCCGATGAGCAGCCTCGGCCCGCCGGGCGCGATCTCCAGATTGTGGTAGGTGACCGGGACGATCGTTTGCGGGGCCGCGCTGCAATACACCACGGTGTTGGGCGTCATGCTCTGCGCGTCAAACGTGCCGGCCAGCAACGTGGCCGCGCCGTGCATCCGAAACACCGAGCCGGGCGTCATTTGCAGGAGCGTGCCGTTGAGCGTGCCGTTGAAAAGCGACGCGGTTCCGGACAGGCGGGTGATGCCGGTGAAGGTCACCGTGCCGGCCGTGGCCGTGAAGCTGCCCCCCACGCTGAGGTCGCCGCTCAGCGAAAAATTGTTGGTCGTGGTGATCGTGCCCGGAACGTTCAGCGCGTGCAGCGCCAGGGTGCCCGAACCGAAAATGCTCTTTGCGTTCCCGCTCAGGGTGAGCGTGCCGCCGGATGCGACCAGCGAGCCATCCACGCGAAGATGACCCGCGACGGTGAACGATCCCGAGGCCGTGACCGAACCCGAAACCACAAGGTTGTTGAAGCTGAAACCGTTCCCTTGAAGCAGCCTGCCCGCGCCCGTGAGCGTGACCGATCCGGCCCCGGGCAAATGCTGGAACGAAGCGGTCTCGCTGCTCACCAGATTGCCCGACACCGTCAGGGAGGTGTCGGGGAGCACGACGACGTTGCCGTTGGACACGGTGAGGTGGTGAAAGCTCGTGACGCCGCCGCCCGCCAGCGTGCTGTCCGTGCCCGCGAAGGTGACCGTGCTGCTCCCGCCCTGAAAATTGCCCTGGTTGGTCCAGTTGCCGGCGAACGTCAGAGGCGCGCTCCCGGCGTTGAAAGTCGTGCCGGGGCCCAGCGTGAGGTGTCCGGCGACTGACAGGCCGGCGTTTGCGTTGGCGGTCACGGCGGCACCGGGCGCATTGGTCCGCATCAAAAAGTTCCCCAAAACCGTGAAGGCCGAGGTCGGCAGCGTTTTGGTCGCCGTGCCACTGCTGCTGAGGATCAGGTGGCCGTAGGTTCGGGCGGCGACGGTTTGATTGGTGCCGGAATACTCCACGCTGCTGTTGGGATTGAGGGAATACGTGGCGTAGTTGGCGGGAAACGAATTCGTGCCGCCGATTCGCAGCACGGCGCCGCTGGCCACTGCGAACGTCCCGCCGGCGGTGGTGGTGGCGCGATGGGCCGTGAACGTGCCCAGGTCCAACGTCCCGGCGTCCACGTAAACGTTGCCCTCGGTGGCGGAGGCGGCATTGAGGTTCGGGAGGTTGCCGGCGAGGGATTTGACGCCGCCACCGCTAATCTGCAGCGTGCGATAGGTGAGCGTGTTGGCGATGGTCTGGTTGGTGTTGGCGGCGTAGTCAACCGTGCTGCCGCTGTTGAGTGTGATCGTGCCGGTCAGCGCGTAGTTGCCCGCAAAGGTGGCGGCTTTGACCCGCAAACGGCCGCCGTTGCCGACGGTGAGCGTGCCGGGTCCGGCGATGGTCCAGGTGGGCGCATCGCCGGGGTCCAACGTGCCGTTGACGGTCAGCGCGTTGGTCACCGTGATGTTCGTGGCCAGGAACGTGGTGCTGCCGGCGTTGATGGTGAGCCGGCGAAAAGCCGTCGCCCCGCTCAGGTATTGGGTGCTTCCCGCAAACGCGATCGTGCAACCGGTGCGCGCCGTCGTGTAACTGCCGCGGTTGGTCCAGTTGCCCCCGACCGAGATCGTGACCGCCGCACTGTGGTTGATCACCCCGTTGGTGGCGATCAACACGTCGCCCTGAACCGTCAGCGCCCGGTTGATCGTCAGGGTCGTGGCCCGGGCGCCGCCCACCACCAGCGATTTGCACACGCCGTTACCATTGACAGTCGGTTGGTAGCTTCCGGTGAAATTCGTGTCGCCCAGAATGGCGTCCATCGCGGCCGTCGGGACACCTGCCGTCCAGTTGGCCGCGTTGGTCCAGGCGGTGTTGACGGTGCCCTTCCATGCGGTTTGCCCCAAAGCCATTACGACCTGGAAGGTGACGCCAACGGTTAGAAGTGCCCTCAGGCAACCCCGCAGTGCCAAACGCCCTTCCCCAACCACACCACAACCCGACACCCCAGGTTCCATACAGACGATGAACTGCTCCACTGGTGTTGCCGATTCGCGGGCACACCCGCGTGCCCTCAGCGCAGCAACGCCAAGGCCGCTGGCAAAAGACATGCCAGCGGCCGACGCGGCCTATCCCGGCGGCAGCGAGCACCTTGCGATCGAAAACCGACTCCCAAGTCGTCAGCTTCCTCCAAGGCTGTGAAATCGGAGCGGGACGCGCAAACCAGCCCGTGTTCATTTTCTGGACACGAACAAGGAGCGTCTGGGATGGCGAAAACCCATGGCGGAGGGAACTTTTTTGTTGAAGCCGGGCACAAGGTCAGTCGGTCTTCCCACCGGAAGGCTTCTTTGGCGCTTTGATTTCCAGGTGCAGTTCCCGCAGTTGCTTGGGATCGGCGGGCGCTGGCGATTGCGTCATCAGGCACACGCCCTTGGCCGTCTTCGGAAACGCGATCACGTCCCGGATGCTCGGTGTGCCGCAGAGAATCGCCACGAGCCGGTCAAAGCCCAGCGCAATGCCCCCGTGCGGCGGCGCGCCGTATTTGAACGCTTCGAGCATGTAGCCAAACCGCGCCTTCACCACGTCCGGAGGAATTTGCAGCACCTCCTCGAAAACAAGCTTTTGCACCTCGGGCTGGTGGATGCGGATCGAGCCGCCGCCCAGTTCCACGCCGTTGACCACCAGGTCGTAGTGTTGGCCGCGCACCTTTTTCGGATCGCTCTTGAGCAGCGGGATGTCCTCGGCCACCGGCGCGGTGAAGGGATGATGGCTCGAATACCAGCGGTTCTGCTCCTTGTCGAAGGACAGCAACGGGAAATCCACCACCCACAGGAAATCAAACCGGTTCGGCTCGAACGTCAGTTGGCCGGCCGCCCGAAGCAACTCCGCGCAATAAAGCCGGATGCGCCCCAAAATCTCGCACGCCGTGAGCCACTGGTCGGCGGCGAACAGAATCAGGTCGCCCTCTTCGATGCCGAGTTTGCTCTGGAGCGCCGCCTTTTCCGCGTCGCTGAAAAATTTCACGATGGGCGATTTCCACTCTCCACCCTCGACCTTGATGTAGGCCAGCCCCTTGGCGCCGAAACTCTTGGCGTAGTCGGTCATCGTTTCAATCTGACCTTGCGTGACGCCGGCCAGCCCTTTGGCGTTGAGCGCCTTGACGACGCCGCCGGCGGCCACCGCGCCGCTGAACACCTTGAACGCGCTGCCGCGGAACTCCTCGGTGAAGTCCACCAGCTCCAGCCCGAAGCGCGTATCGGGTTTGTCGGTGCCGAAGCGGTTCATCGCCTCCTGGAATTTGAGGCGCGGGAACGGCGTGGGGATGTCGAGGTTGAGCGCGACCTTCCAGATGCGCTGCAGCAGGCCCTCGATCACGGCGTAGAGGTCCTCGCGCTCGATGAAGCTCATCTCCACGTCAATCTGCGTGAACTCCAGTTGCCGGTCGGCGCGCTGGTCCTCGTCGCGAAAGCACCGGGCCAACTGGTAGTAACGCTCCACACCCGCGACCATGAGGATTTGTTTGAACTGCTGGGGCGACTGCGGCAGGGCGTAAAACGTGCCCGGCTCGCGGCGGTTCGGCACCAAAAACTCGCGCGCGCCTTCGGGCGTGGACTTGAACAGGATGGGCGTCTCGACCTCGATGAACCCCTGCTCCTCAAAGAAAGCGCGTGTGGCCGAGGCCACCCGCGCCCGCAGGCGCAGATGGCGCGCCATCTCCGGCCGACGCAAATCCAGGTAGCGATACTGCAGCCGCAGTTCCTCGTTGACCTTCGAGGCAATCTCCGGGTCATCCACCGGAAACGGCAGCACCTCCGCCTCGTTGAGCACGGTCAAGCTCTGAGCCAGCACCTCAATCTGCCCGGTGGCGATTTTGGGATTCTCCGTGCCGGGCGGTCGCACCCGCACGCGACCGGTGATTTCGATCACCGATTCGCTCCGCAGGCGACTGGCGCGCTCGAACACTTCCGCCGACAGCGCCGAGGGATCAAACACCGTTTGCGTGCGTCCCTCCCGGTCGCGCAGGTCAATGAAAATGACCCCGCCCAGATCGCGGCGCGAATGCACCCAACCGACCAGTGTGACCGTGCGGCCCGCGTGTTCGGGCCGTAGTTCGTTGCAATGATGTGTGCGTTTCATCCCAGAATGGCGCGCGGATGCCCGAAACCGTCAGCAGCACCCGAAACGAGCGCGCATGGTGCCGACGCGTGCCCCGGAATTCAAAGGAATTTTCCAACATCACGCCCCGGCGCCCGCGCACGGTCGGAGCTTGACCCGCCCGAATTCCCGGCGTTTTCTCGGTGCGTTCGATCCGAACTCAACGCCTCGATGTGATCATGAGAACGTCTCGGAAGCTCGCCCATACGCTCGCTCTGGCTCTGGTGGTGTCGGCAACGGGCGCGCGTTCGGCGGCCGCCGCGCCAATCGAAGTGGTGCAATCGCCGCCGCTTTCGGTCACGAACCGCTTCTACGTCGCCAATCGCCCGCCATTGGCGCCCAGCCCGTTCATCAAGCTGCCCATCGGCAGCATCACCCCGCGCGGTTGGTTGCGCCACCAACTTGAACTGGAGCGCAACGGCATGACCGGTCGGCTCGCGGAGATTTCACCCTGGTTGAATTTCAAGGAAAGCGCCTGGGCCAACCCGGACGGCCAGGGCAAATACGGCTGGGAAGAGATGCCCTACTGGCTCAAGGGCTACGGCGATTTGGGCTACGTGCTCGGCGACAACGCGATCATCACGGAGGCAAAAAAGTGGATCGAAGCCGCAATGGCCTCGCAGCGCGAAGACGGCTGGTTCGGCCCGCGCGAGTTGCTCACCGGGTTGAAGGGCAAACCCGACCTGTGGCCGCACATGGTCATGCTCAACGTGCTCCAGAGTTATCACGAGTTTTCCGGCGACCCGCGTGTGCTCGAGGTCATGCGCCGTTACATGCAGTGGCAGAACGCCCTGCCCGTGAGCGCGTTTGGCGAGGGCTACTGGCCCAGAATTCGCGCCGGCGACAACATCGAAAGCGTGCTCTGGCTCTACAACCGCCTCGGCGAGCCGTGGCTGCTGGATTTGGCCCGCAAAATCCATCAGGGTATGGCGCGCTGGGACGAGGACGTCATCAACTGGCACAACGTCAACATCGCCCAGGGGTTCCGCGCAGGCACCGTCGCCTGGATGGTCACCCACGACCCGAAACACCGCACCTCGGCCGAGCGCAACTACACCAAGGTCATGGACCTTTACGGCCAGTTCGCCGGCGGCGGCTTCGTCGGCGACGAGAACTGCCGACCCGGCTACTTCGACCCGCGCGGGGGCATCGAAACCTGCGGCATCGTTGAGTTCATGCACAGTTTCCAGATGTTGATCAAAATCACCGGCGACCCGGTCTGGGCCGACCGCTGCGAGGAAATCGCCTTCAACTCGTTTCCGGCGAGCCTGACGCCCGATCTGAAGGCACTGCACTACATCACCTCCGCCAACCAGGTGCAACTGGACCGCCACAACAAATCGCCCGGCATCCAAAACGAAGGCACGATGTTTTCCTACAGTCCCTTCGAGGTCTATCGCTGCTGCCAGCACAACGTCTCGCATGGCTGGCCCTACTACGCCGAGGAACTCTGGCTGGCCACGCCCGACAACGGCCTGTGCGCCTCCCTCTACGCCGCCAGCGAGGTCAGCGCCCGCGTCGGCCACGGCACCACCGTGACGATCACCGAGGAAACCGATTATCCGTTCGCCGACACGATCACGTTGCGCGTGCGCGCCCCCGAAACAGTGAGCTTCCCGCTCTACCTGCGCGTGCCGCGTTGGTGCGAAAAACCGGCCCTCAAGATCAATGGCCGCAGCCTCCGCGTCGCCGCGCGCCCGTCGAGCTTCATCCGCATCGAACGCGAGTGGCGCGACGGCGACACCGTCACGTTGCGCCTGCCGATGCGCCTGACCGTGCGCACCTGGGCGAAGAACAAAAACTCCGTCGCCGTGGATTACGGTCCGCTGAGCTTTTCGCTCGCCATCAAGGAACGCTGGGAAAAATACGGCAACCGGCATCCCGACTGGCCCGAATGGGAGGTGTTCCCCGAATCGCCCTGGAACTACGGCCTGGTGCTCGACGCCAAAAACCCGGCGCGTTCATTCCGTTTGGAACGCCGGCCCGGCCCGTTGCCGCCGCAGCCGTTTACGCCCGACGCCGCGCCCATCCGGCTCAAGGCCAGCGCGCGCAAGATTCCCGACTGGCGGATGGATGAGCGCAACATGGTCGGCCCGTTGCCTCAAAGCCCGGTGGCCAGCACCGAGCCACCTGAAGAAGTCACGCTCATCCCAATGGGCGCGGCGCGACTGCGCATGGCCTCCTTCCCGACGGTCGTGAGCGCAGCCCGGCGGTAACGCCCTGCTGATCCGGCGAAACGCTGCGGCGCAACCAACCCCCATGAAACTTCTGCCTGACCGCTGCGGACGCATGTGCATGCACGGTCTCATCGCCGGGGCCGCGCTGGCCGTTGCCACCACTGCGGGCGCTGCCGAACTGCGCTCCCCCACCCTCGGGCTGACGCTGCGCGACGGCGTCGTTGTCGAACTCCGAAATCGCCTCACCGGCGAATCGTTTGTCACGTCGCCGGAACACCTCTCCCTTCCGGCCGGCCTGCACCGGCTCGGCGAGCCGTTCCTCAAGTTCAGCAACGCCATCGAAACGGCGACGCCCCGGCAGGCCGTCCAATCGTTCGCCGCGTCAAACTTCGCTCGCATGGAACTGCGCGCCGAAATCGAGCCGGCCACCGGCGACGTGCTCATCACCCAGACCGCCGAGGCCGCCCACAAAAAACTCGTCGGCGTCGCCTGGAGCCTCGCCGACATCCCGAACCGTTTCGACGTGTTGGTGCCGGGCGGCAGCGGCCAGCGCTTCAGCAGTGATTCACCGCCGGGGCGGCGCGAGTTCGACTATCCGATAACCTGGGAAGCCTCATTTGTTCTCATCCAGGGACGGCGCGGCGGACTGCTCATCCGCTCCGAGGACGAGCCGCCCCGCTTCAAACACCTCACCCTCGAACACGACGGCGGCGCGTTCCGCCTCCGCTTCGAGAGCCGCAACCTCGCGCCCTTCCAGGACAAAGACCGCATCCAGTCCGTCCGCTGGCGCATTACGCCCTATCGCGGTCCCTGGCAGACCGGCGCGGCGCTTTACCGCCGCTGGGCCGAAGCGCATCGCCCGCTCACGCCGCTGGCGCAACAACAGCCCGCCTGGGTGCGCGACATCCGTTTCGTGGTGACCGTTTCCCTGGATGCCCCGCTCCTTGCGGAGCTGGCCCGGCAATGTCATCCCGGCCAAACGCTTCTCTACGTGCCCAACTGGCGACGCGACGGCTACGACCGCAACTACCCCGATTACACCGCCGTGACGAACTTCGACGCTTTCGTCACCGAGGCGCACCGGCTCGGTTTTCGGGTGATGGCGCACGTGAACTACTTCGGTTGCCAGGTCGAGAATCCCGCCTACGAGCGGGTCAGGCACGCCCACCTCCGCGACCCGTTTAGCGGCGAACTGCTCTGGTGGGAATGGCCGGCCAAGCCGCCCATCAAGTTCGCCTACATCAACCCCGCCAGCCGCGCCTGGCGCGAGCTGTTTGTCGAGCGGATGAAGGAACTGGTGCGCCGCCACCGCGTGGACGCACTGCACCTCGATGTATCGTTGGGCATTTTCAACGATGCCAACGGGCTGGTGGACGGTATGACGTGCATCGAGGGCAACCTGGCCCTGCACCGCGAACTGCGCGCCGCGCTACCCGATGTGGCGTTGAGTGGCGAGGGCTTGAACGAAATCACCTGCCAATACGAAGCCTTCGCCCAGCGCCACATCTGGGGCATGGATCACATCAACGACACCTGGGACGAGCGCGCCATCGCCATGTCACATCCGATCAGCTCGGCCGTCTTCGCGCCCTACACGCACCTCTACGGCTACCTCGGCACGCCCAATCCGGCGAACACGCGCGTCTGGAGCGCCTGGTGCCGCGCCTACGAACCGCTCGGTGTCCTGCCCACCTACACCCGGTTCGATGCCGCCCAACTGGCTCACCCGCCGCCCGCCGTCGCCGAACTGCTCGCGCGTGCCAGATTTTTCCAACAGCACAAACCGGTGCCGGACTTCGACGCGCCCTGGGGACCGCGCGACATTTTCGTCTATCGCCTCGCCGACGGCGGTCGGGCGGTTTATCGCAGAGACCGCGGCGTGGCGTTTGGCCGACTCGCACCCACGCCAACCCGTCCGATCCGCCCAACCCCTGATGACGCGGTGGAAATTCTCTCACGCCGCATCGAGGGCGTGAGCGCCGTGCGCCTGGACGGTTCGATCCCCGGCTGGCCCGCCTACGACGCGCGCCGCATCTTCGGCCTCGACCCCCAACAATCCTACGTCTGGTCGCCCGCGCCCCGCGACCTGCGGGCCCCGCGCATCGCCGCTCTCTCTGACAACATCGCCATCGAACAAGCGGGCGTTCACGCGGACTTCGCCCGCTTCCGCTTGCGTCAGCTCACCGAACCGGGACGCATCGCCCTGTGGGATTTTCGCGGCGACGTGACGGCAGGCGTGCGCTTTGCCGACGGCACCACGCGCACCGCCAACGCGCTGCACTTCGAGGACGAAGCCTCCGCCGCCACAACGCGCCCGCAGGGCGAGGGTTTCTTCCTGCACCCGCCCTGGAAAGGCAGCGAGCGGAACCAGGGCCGACCGGTCACGTTCCTTGAATTCAACCTCCGCCTGCCCAGGGCGCGCCCACTCGCCTTCGAGAGCGGTGTCGGCCTGGGCGCGGGCGCCGAGGGCAAATCCGACGGCGTCACCTTCCGCGTGATCGCCACGCGCGGCCAGCTCCAACGCATCGCCGAACTGCACCACGACCGTGCCGATGCCAAACCGCTGCGCCTTGATCTGAGCGAGTTCAGCGGTGCGAGGGTTCGTCTTCGACTCGAAGCGGATGCCGGGCCGAAGAACGAAATCTCCTGGGATTGGGCGCTGTTTCAACAACCGCGTGTGGTTGTGGAAACGAACGCGCCGCCGTCCAGCGCAACCATCCGGTTCGCAGGGCTGAAGCCCGGCGCGATGGCGTTGTTCGGCACCAACGCCGCCGCCCTGCGCGTCGAGAGCGACGGCACGGCTCAGGTTCAATCGCCCGTGCCGGGTGCGCTCATCATCGCCATCAAACCACCCGCAACCGTCCTCGCGCCGTGCGATTTGTTGGCAACACCGTTCACGTCGCAGACGGCGCTGCCCGACGGCATCGAAACGGCGGCGCCCGCAGACCACGGGGCAATCGTCACCACCGCACGGGTCGGCGGTGATCCACGACGCGCGTTGGAGATGCAGCCGCCGCGATGGAGCCGCCTGTTCGTCAGTTGGCTTGTGCGATTACCCGACGCGCCGGCGCGGCTGCTCACCGCCGTGGGCGTCCCGGACGACATGAAAACCCGCACGGCGAATGTGGAGATTCAAATCAACGGCCAACCGGTGTTCACAACGCAACTTCAGCCCGACAGCGGCTGGCAGCCGGTCGAGGTGGACCTGGGCCGTTGGCGCGGGCAACCGATCCTGCTGACCTGCGTCGCCGACCGCACGCGCGGTCCCGCGCAGGTCTCGGTCGCATGGGCCGAGCCGCGTTTGGAACCTGCCCCCGCTCAGTCTGCGCGCTCCCACGCCCCGTCCTCCCCGCCTTAACGCATCAACGCGGTGACGTTCCACCCGACAAATCTCAACGCGTTCTGTTTCACACCCGGCCCCCGCCCGGCAAACATCAGAGCCGCGACGCCCCGAACCGCTTCAGCGGCTTTTCGCATAACGTGGCACGCCGTGGAAACGGCCGGCTGGCCGGGTTGCTCCGGTTCACCGCACTCCGACGCGCTGCCAATGAGGTCGGACTCAGCCCGCGTGAAATTTGCAGGCTACCGCCTTGCGTCATCGGCGACCGAGGGCGGTTCGGGCGGCGGCGACTTGGGCTTGGTGCGCGCGCTGTAACTGACCAGCGCCGCGCCGATCACGATCAGCAGCACCCCGGCCCAGCGCAACGCCGAGACCTCCTCCTTGAGAATGAACTTTGCCGCCAGCGCCGTGATCACAAACCCCAGCGCCGTCAGCGGCCAGACCAGGCTTACGTCCCGCTGCGAGAGCAGATACAGCAGCGCGCCGAAAAACGCCGCCTCCAACGCCACGCCCAACAGCACGTTGGGATTTCTGGCGCCCCGCACGATCAGCCGCGCGATCTCGCGCGGGGATTTGTCCGGCGGCTCGCCCAGTTGCTTGAGTCCGCGGCTCAAAAACACCACGCCCAGCGCCTCCACGCACAGGGCCAGGATCAGAATGATCAGCGTT
>JAOAIM010000047.1 GCA_026414705.1 Verrucomicrobiia bacterium
GGTCGGTGCCCGCGATCGCTTCGTCACCGTTGCTCAGGCCGTCGCCGTCGGCGTCGCCGTCGGGATCGAGCAATAGCACGCCGGCGCTCACGGGGCTGAAGGCGCCCGGGATACCGGCGTTGTTGATCGCGCGCACGCGCGCATAAAGCGTCTGGCCGTGACTCCCGCTCACGGTGCGATTGGTTGTCGTGACCGTGCCGTTGAAAACGTTCGAGTCGCCCGGCGTCGTGCCCACGATCAGGTGATAGCCGGAGATGCCGCCTTCGGGATCGCTCACCGCCGGCCAACTGAACGTGGCGTTGGTGCCAACGGCCCAGCCAGCAGGTGCCGCCGGCGTGGCCGGGGTTGGCGGCGGCGTCACGTCGTAGAGTTTGAGGTACTGCGCTTCAAAGGGCGCGTTGGTCCAGGCGGCGTCGGTGGTGGGCACTTTGTTCAGCGCGGCGAACACGCCGTTGGCGAGCACGTTGGAGCCGGGCACGCCGCCACTGCCCCAGAGCCAGACGTTGCGGCGGTTGGCGTCCACACCCGTGTAGGCGGCGATGTTTTTGACGTTGTAGAGCCGGTGCGGTTTGATGCCGAAGAGGTTCGCGCCGCTGTGCGTGATGTTGACGTTGAAGGTGCCGGACTGGTTGTTGTTCCGATCCAGGTTCACGAACGCGAAGACGACGTCGTAGAAGTTTGGCGCGCCGTTGGCCTGCTCGTATTTGGCGACGGCGTAAAGGGACTCGTGCACGCCGCCGCCGAGCTGGTTGAGGAAGTAGCGGTTGGAACTGCGCAGCGCGCGGCTGAACTGTCGCGCCTGATTCACCGCCGCATAAACCGGGTAAAGCTGGTCGAGACCGAAGTTCCGGTTCGTCGGGTTGAGGATCGGCTGGAGCGAGTTGAACTTTTTGAAGTGCGGGATGGTTTTGCCGAAGTTCAACTCGTAGCGGTCGAAACCGAACGTTTTCGAGATGCCGAGTTCCTGCCCGTAAAAGATCATCGGCATGCCGTCAATGGTGCTGCCGACGGCGAAGCGGATGAACGCCTGCCAGGGGTCGGTGTAATTTTCCTCGTCGTGCGAGGTGGTGTTGAGCAGCACCAGGCCCTGGCCGTAGGCGGTGCGGCGCGCCTCGAAAATGCCGCGATACGCGCTGGCGGTCGTGGCGGTCTTGAACTCGAAGACGATGTTTTCGTTGAGCACGTCGAAGTGGCGGTTGGAGCGATAGGTGACCACGCCGCCGTCGAGCGACTCGCTCATGAACACGAAGTCCCATTTGCGCGAGCGGGCCTTGTTGATGATGTATTCCCAGCATTGCGGGGGCAGGCCCTGACCGAAATCGGCGCGCAGGCCGTCCACGCCGCGCCAGGACTGGTCGGGCGGCGTGTTGGTCGGGCAACCGGTGCGATCCAGCCAGTGCAGCACGTAGTCGCCGAAGTATTTCCAGACATTGCGCGTGATGGTGTCAAAGTGCCCGTGGCCCGGGCCGGAGGCGCTTTCGCTGCCGATGCTCGTGTCGAACCAGTCGGCTTCGCTGAGGTAATTGCCGGATTGGGAGGCATTGGGCACCAGCGCCGCGTAGCGTCCGAAATAGACGTCGAACACGTCGCTCCACTTGCCGAAGTCGTAGCGGTCGGGCGCGATGGCGATGCTGGCGGCATTGAAGGCGCGCATGTCGTAGGCGTCGGTGCGCGAGTAGAAGCGGGCCTCGTGATTGCGGATTTCGTTGGTGGGCTGCGCGGCGGGGGCAAAATACTGCACGCCGCGCTCGGCCAGTTCGCAGTCGTGGGCGGTGTGATTGAACGCGGCGTCGAGCATGATGCCCACGCCCGCGGTGTCGGCGGCGGCGACGAAGTTGGTGAACTCCTGCAGGGCCGCCGCGCGCGTGTTGGCCTTGCTCATCAGCGGCATGATCTCGAAGAAATTTTTGACCGCGTAGGGGCTGCCGATTTCGTAGGGCTGGCCGGTGTCGGGATCAATGTGACGGCCGGCGATGCCCTGCGGGTGGATGGGCTGAAACCACAGCCAGTTGATGCCCAGGCTGGTGACGTAGCCGAGGTTGAACTTGGTGGTGACGCTGTTGTAGGGCCGGGCGCCCGGGCCGTCGTGCAGGTCCACGAACGTGCTGCGGTCGGCGAACGTTGGCCCCTGGGCCTCGACGTTGAGCGTGTTCAGCTCGTAGAGCACGATGTCGCGGGCCTTTTTGGGCGAGACGACGATGCAATGGTCGCGCTGGCCGCCGAAGTCGTTGTAATAAATCCAGTTGGGGTTGCCGCTGACCTTGTAACGGGCGGTGAGCCGGTAGGCGCCGGTTTTGGTGGCGTAAAGGGTGAGGGTGAACGTGCCGCCGCCGGCGTTGCTCATCGAGTAGGCCTTGAAGTAATGCGCGTCGCTGCCGGCGACGACAAGGTTGCCGCTGGGCGGCAGGATGCCGTCTTCGGTGCCGTCGCCGTCGGCGTCCACAGTGGCGCGGTCGCGGCGGTTGAGGTTGCTGTAGGTTTCGACGTGCGTGAGGTTGGCGGCGTTGGGCTGGAAGACGATGGTCAGCGGGACGGCGTCGCCGGCGACCTCATCCACGAACACGTGCGTGGTGGTGTAGTTGGCGTTGACGCCGTTGACGGTGAGCACCGGCTGGGCGAGGGCGGGCGCGGCGGCCAAAGCCCACGCCAGCCCAACGGTCCAAAAGCAACGTTGGAGGCGACTCATGGGACAACCTGGATGCGGTAGAATTTGTTGGTCGCGTCCGGCGCAGCGTCGAAGTAAAAGCTCGAACTGCCGCTGGCCTGGATGACCGGGCTGATCGGCTGCATCGGCTCGTGCAGATTGGTTGTGGCCAGCACCTGATAGTTCACACCCGGCACGCTGTCCCACACGACCAGTTGGTTGCCGTTGGCCAGTTCGGTGATGCGCAGCACCGAGTTCGGGTCGTTGGGATTGGTGCCGGCGACCTGTTCCATCCAGTCGGGCATGCCGTCGCCGTCGGTGTCGAGGCTCGGGTCCACGGGCCGCTGCACGATCACGGTGCGGGTGTCGGAGAGCACCGGTGCGTTGGTGTAGAAGACCTGGATGACGTTGGTGCCGGGCTGGGCGCCGGCCCAATCGTAGCTCAACTGGCGCAGGCCGCTGCCGCAGCCGGAGGGGCTGATGAAGTAAAGCGGCGCCAGGTTCGGCGCGCGGCGTGGTTGATAGACGCCGTTGATGTAGATGCTGAAGAAATCAATGTTGTTGCCCAGGCTCTGGGAGAAGCAGGCGCGAAGGGTGTAAACGTCGTTGGACTCGAGGGTGAGGACCTGACCGTCGAACGCTGGCGCGACGATTTGCAGTACCTGGCCGGGGGCGAGCGTGTTGACCGAGCGGGTCAGATCGGTGAAACGGTCGGGCAACACGGCGGTGGAGGCTTCCTTGAGCCGGACGGTGATGGTGGCCGTGCCGTTGGTGGGCACGGCCTGGTAGGTGAACCGGAATTCGAGCGGGAAGTCCGGATACAGCGCGTTGAGCGCCGGGTCGGGCGTCACCGCAGTCGCGGCGGCGAACTTCGGCACGCCGTTGGTCAGGCCGTTGCCGTAGTTCTGGCCGGTGACCGCGTCGTCGTTGTTCGGGTCGCTGTCCTGGATGTTGACCTCAACGCCGGTGACGGATGCGTCGCCGCGCACGATGATCTGATAGGTCGTGTTGCTGAGGGTGACGCCGTTGGTGGCGGGGGCGGCGATCGCGCCGGTGGGCAGCGCCGAGTCGTAATAGAAGGTCTGGGCAAAGGTGTTGAAGACCGAGGATTTGTTGGTGCGCGGCAGGAAACAGCGGGCGCGGATGATGTGGAAGCCCTCACTCAGGCCGATGCGGGTGTGATTGGTGTTGCGATTGTTGTGCAGCCACACGCGCGCGCTGGCCGGATTGAAATTCGTGATGGCGGCCTGGTTCAGCCCGTAGACCTTCGCGTCCACCCAATCGCCCATGGGCGGGATGGCGTCGTGGAACAGGGCGACCTTGTAACGCACCTGCACGCCGGTGAGGTTGTTGCTGGCCGGGATCGTGCCCTTCCACCAGTCAATCGTGCCGTCGGTCGTGTCGTCGCCCGCGAAAAACGCCTCGACGACCCTGGTGCTGCCCTTGCCCACGCCGAACGCGCCCTCGGGATTGCTGCCGTCGGTCGTGTAGTAGATGAAGCAGCGGTTGATCTGGAACTGGTAACCGGCGCGCACCCAGATGTCCACCGGCCCGCCGTTGGTGGGATTCAACGGCACGCGTTGCGTCGAGGGCCCGCCGGCAACGGTCGTGCCCGCCGCCGGATCATGCCAGACCCACGCCGCCGTGCTGTTGGTGGTGAAGGGCGGCGAGGACGGGCCGTTCACGACGAAGTTCGTGCCGCCGACGGTGTAGATGTAGGTCTCCGCGCCGAGCGAGACGAGTGTGTTGCGGTTGGTGTTGGCGGCGGCGAATTTTTCCGGCCCGTAGCGGAACTGAAACGCCGTCTGCTCGTAGCCCAGGAACACGTCGGTGGCGCTGCCGGGGCGGTTGTCGCGGAAATCGCCGGCGGACTGGTTGGTGATGCCCATGTGGCTGTTGAGGTCGGTGCCGCCGTCGAGCTTGACCAGCGTGTTCACGGCCGAGGCGTCGCAGCGCACCCAAATGTCCATCGGCCCGTTGGTCACGATCGGCACGTCAATGGCGTAGGTGCGGTTGGAGACGTTGACGCCGGTGAGGATCGCGCCGGTCGGGTCCACGCTGCCGCGCATTTTGAACGGGTAGAGCGGATTGAAGTTGGCATCGCCGTTGAGCCCGTCGCGCCGCAACACGGTGATGCGCGGCACGACGCGGCCGCCCTGGCGGATGAGGATCGCGTTGGTGAAAACGTTGGCGCGGCTCGGTTCGGGCCATTGGATGCCGTACATCACGTAGCTGCCGCTGGGGATTTTGAATTCGATGGCCCCGCCGCCCGGCGCGAGCGTCTGGCTGCCCACATACACCTTGCGGTTGGCAGGGTTGGGATCGTTGGCAGTGCTGATCGCCTCGGAGAGATTCTGCGTCGCCTGGCGCACGAGCAGTTTGGTGCAGGCGCGGTTTTTGTTGGGCGAATCGGCCAGTTGAACGAGCACCGTGCCGGGCGGGAAACCAACCACCAACCCCACGCCGCGTGAATTCTGCACCGGGAAACACTCGTAGTAAGTGCCCGCGGTGGTTTGCGCCACGCCGTCATCGAAGCTGATTTCGCCCGAGGGCGTGCCCGCGTAATTGTCGTTCATCGCAAAGAGCACCACGGTTTGGTCGGCCGCACTGCCGCCCTCGCGGGAATCGAAACGCTCAAAGGCCACCACGTCGGCATCGCTCCAACGCGGGCGCGTGCCGCCGCGCGCCAACTGGTGATGCAGATACGCCAGGTCGGGCATCTTGTTGTCGCCGAACTGGCCCAGGTAGGGCGCGTTGGCGATTTTGGGAAAATAATCCGGCGGGCCGGACTGGTTGTAGCCGTCGGAATAAATGCACGGCAACCCTTCGCGCATGAAGTTGTAGGCGTTTTGCAACTCGCGCCGCGTCGCCACGTTGTCATCGTGACTCTGCGCAAAGAGCACGCTCCAGCGGCCGGAAAACCCGTAGCCCGGCGTGAAATCGCGCTGGTCCAGCCCGCTCAGCGTCGCGCTCGGATTGCCCAGCACGTTGTTCAGGTGAAAGTGGTAGGGCGAATTGAGCAGGCGCATCCCGCGATCCAGATATTCCTGAAACGACGGCGGCTCGCCCAAATGCTCGCCAAACAGCAGCGCGTCGTTGCGCGCGACCTCCGTGTCGAAACAACTGTTCCGGTTGTCATCGCCCTCGACGTAACCGTTGCCCAGCACGTTGTTGCCGTAGCCGTGCACCCAGTCAAACATCGTCTGGATCGCGCCCACATACCCGTTGGCCGTGGCGCTCGTGTCGCCGAAAAACACCGACGGCACGTGCTTGACGGCGTCGAACCGGAAGCCGTCGCACTTGGTTTCGTTCAACGTCCAGATGGCCGCGCGGATGAGGTAGGCGTTGACGTCCTCGATGACCGGATCGCCGTTGGTGCCGTTGAACGGACGCCACGGCGCGCCCGGCACAATCGGCGGCAGGTTCGTGTCCATGTAGTATTCCCGGTTGGCCGGCTGGCGCACGAAACTGAGCTTGGGCGTGGTGCTGCCCTCGGTGGGGCCGAAGTTGAGGTTGAGCGAGCCGGGTTCGTTCGCCAGATCAATCAGGCCGAAGAGCGGCCGGTTTTGCACCTGCCAGACGTTGCCCCAGTCGCTGATGTTGTTCCAGTTCCGATACGTGCCGTCGGCCTGGCGGCGCAAATGAAAATCCTGCGGCACCAGGCCCGGATACAAATTGGTGGGCGTGCTGGCGTTGTAGCCGGGGATGTCAAAACCCCGGTGATTCATGATGTTGTCGAAATACACGCGCAGCCCGAAGCGATGGGCCAGTTCGACCACCTGCAACAACTGCTCCTTCGTTCCGTAGCGCGTGCGCACCGTGCCGCGCTGGTTTTTGTCCCCGAGATCGAACGGATCAAACTGATCGTAGCCGACCGAAAAGACGCTGCCCGCCTTGGCCGGTGGGGGCAACCAGAGGCTGGTGTAACCGGCCTCGGCGATTTCGGGCATCTTCTGGATGAGCTCATCCCAGTTGACGTTGAACAACTGGAGCATCGCTTCGGCGCGCGCGCGCGGCGGACCGGCCAGCAGCAACAGCAGCAGGGCGCTCAGAGCCGCCAGAGTGCGGACCGGGTGGCTGCCGGACCAAGGAGCTGACGCGCCCGGGGGCGACCACATCGGGCAACGGGGCGAAGAACGCTTCAAGACATCACGCACGGGACAAATTCGATGCGCGGCAACCTAAACGCAACCGGCCGGCCCTCCCACCGCATTTTTGTGCGGGGCCAGCGAGCGCGCAAAACGCGCCGCGAAGCCACCGGGAAACGCCACTGACCGGAATTCGGGCCGACGTGATTGTCGCGCCGGTGGCGCTGGCCGCTGCTTGTCATGCCGGGGTGCGGGGCACAAGATAACCCCATGCACGCGGGCAGCGTCACCGGGTCAGCTCATCCCCAGCCCTTCCGGGCGACGGCGCGCGTCCTCGCGCTGGCGCTGGGGTTGATGGCGTTGGGCGATTGGGCGGGCCCGGCCCGGGCGGCCATTCTATGGCGCGACCCGGGCCCGCGCCTGGCCCACAACACCGGCCAGGGCAGCGACATCCTCCACGGCGCGGTGCGACGGGATGATTCGGCCAGCGACACGCTCTACTTCAAGTTCCACGTGGACCCGCTCTCGGACGTCAGCGACGAGGAATACTACGCCGGGTTTCAATTGTTCGAGACCAATGCGTATCGGTTGGCCATCGGCAACGCGCCCGATGCCTGGGCTTACAGCGCCTTTTACACCTCCGAAACCGGCCCGTCCAACAAGGTCGCGGGCGATTACGACCTGTATTCTTCGCGGCCGGAGTTGTCGGGGCCGGACAGTTTTAGACCCTACGAACTGCCGCGACGCGGTAACGGACGCACCATCGTCTTTCGCGTCCAATACATCCCCGGCGGCGACGACCGCGTCACGGTCTGGCTCAGTCCCAATCTGGGTCTGGGCGCGACGCCGGAAAACCAGCCTGAAAGCCTCACCACCACGTTCAAAGCCAACGCGTCGTTTGACCAAATCCGATTGCGACACGTGGGCGGCGGGGGCGGCTGGGTGTTCAGCGACATGGCGATTGCCACGTCGTTCCATGATTTCATCCAACCCCGGCTCTGGCAGCGGTGGTGGTTTGTGGTGGGGGCGCTGGTAATTTTGCTGGGGGCGGTCGGCGCCAGCGTGCGGTTTGTGGAGCGGCGCAAGTTCAAGCTCCAACTGGCGCGCGCTGAACAGGAGCGCGCCCTGGCACGCGAACGCGCGCGCATCGCCCAGGACCTGCACGATGAACTGGGCGCGTCGCTCACGCGCATCTCGCTGTTGAGCGACCTGGCCCGCGCCGACAAACACGATCCGACGCTGGTCGAAACGCACGTCGAAAAAATCTCCCAGTCCGCCGCCGAGAGCATCCGCGCGCTGGAGGAAATCGTCTGGGCGGTGCGGCCCGGCGCCGACACGCTTCAGAGTCTGGTGGACTACATCGCGCACGTGGCCAATGAGATGTTCATTGGCGGCCAGACGCGGTGCCGGCTTGATCTGCCGCACGATCTGCCGGCGCGGCCGCTGCCGCCGGAGATGCGCCACAACCTGTTCCTCGTCGTCAAGGAAGCGCTCACCAACGCGCTCAAACACGCCGGCGCCAGCGAGGTTCACGTGCAGGTCAAAACCGACCCCCGCACGCTCGAAATCACCGTCCGGGACAATGGTCGCGGCTTTGACTCAGCCGCGGCCAACCCGCATCGCAACGGCCTGGAAAACATGCGGCGACGGGCTGAATCGCTTCGCGCCCGGCTCACGGTGCAGAGCGCGCCGGGCCGCGGCACGACGGTGCGTCTGGCCGTGGATTTTCCCGAGCAGGCCTCGACGCGCTGAGTGGACGCGCCCGCGACGCCGGCCCCCCGCCGCAGGGAATGTGTTCTTCGCGCAGGTTGTGCCGGGCTGGGCGCAACGCCGGCCCTGGCGCGGTGGCCCTTGGAGCGAACCGTCCCGTCGCTTGTTCGAGCCGTGTTTTTCAGCTAACATTTCCCGGTGAAGTTTTGGTGTTGGAGACTCGGCGCGTGGGCCGGGCTGGGAGTGAGCCTGGCCGGCGCGCTGGGGCTTCCGGCGGAAACCTTCAAACCCATCCGGCTGCGGGATCAGGCGCTCTGGCCCGCAGCGGCGTTCTCGCAACCGGCCCGGGCGCTGGCCGCCCCGGAGCCGTTACCCGCCTCCGGCCTCTGGTTGGTGCAATTCCGCGCCGCGCCGCGTCCGGAGTGGCGCGAGCAGTTGCAGGCGTTGGGCGTCGAGCTGCTGCGTTACGTGCCGGAAAATGCTTTTGTCGCGCGCGCGCGTAACGCGCGGGCCGACGCGGTTCGGGCGCTCGACTTTGTCACGTTCGTGGGTGAATACCGGAGCGACTTCAAGCTGGAGGCGCGTGTGCGTGAGGCGGCGCAACAGTTTCGCCAGGGTGCGCCGCCGCAAAAAGCGGGTGCAACGTCCGCTGCCTCGCCCCAACGTTTGAACGTGAGCGTGTTGCTCGCTCCGGGGGTGAGCGACGCCGAGGCGGCCACGGTTCAAAACCGTTTCACTCAACTTCGCCAGCAGGCGCGATTGCGCACCGGGCGGGTGTTGCGCGGCGAACTGCCGCTCAGCCAGCTCGAGGCGCTGGCCGCCGACCCGAATGTGCTGTGGATCGAACCGGCGCCGAAGCTGAAGCTTTTCGACGAGGTCGCCAGCCGGATCGTGGGCGGCGACGGCCCGATGCATCAGACGCTGGTGCAGTCGCTGGGCTACGACGGCAGCGGGGTGACGGTGGCGGTGGCGGACAGTGGCTTGGACAGCGGCGATACCAACTCGATGCACGCCGACCTTGCGGGTCGGGTGGTCGCGCTTTTCCACTACGGCGCGCCGGGTCAGTTGGACGACGCGGCTGACGAACACGGCCACGGCACGCACGTGGCGGGCATCATCGCGGGCAACGGCGCCACGGGACAGACCGACGAAAACGGTTTCCTCTACGGGCTGGGCGTTGCGCCCGGGGCGCGGCTGATCGGTCAGCGCATCTTTGACGCCGCCGGTTACTTTGCCGAGCCGCCGAGCTTTGAGGCGCTCACCCGCGACGCCAAACGCGCCGGCGCCGACATCGGCTCGAACAGTTGGGGCGAGGACAACTCCGGTTTTTACGACCTGAGCGCGATGGAGTTTGACGAGTTGGTGCGGGACGCCGACGCGCTCGCCCCGGGCGATCAGCCCTACATCCTGGAATTTTCCGCGGGCAACTCCGGCCCGGCGCATCAAACCATCGCCACCCCGGCGGTGGCCAAAAACGTCATCGCCACCGGCGCCTCGCAAAACGACCGGTTCAATTTGCCGTTGGAAGAGTTTGCGATTTACGCCGACGGGCGGGAGGCGATGGCGGATTTTTCCAGTCGCGGACCGGCCGCTGACGGACGGATCAAGCCCGACCTGGTTGCGCCCGGCACCTGGATCGCCTCACTGCGCTCGGTGTTTGCCAACGACGATTTCGCGTGGTGGCCGATTTCCGACGAGTATTCGTATCAGGGCGGCACCAGCCAGGCCGGGCCGCACGTGTCGGGCGCGGCGGCGGTCTTCGTGCATTACTGGCGGAGCACGCGCAGCAACACGCCCTCGCCGGCGCTGGTCAAGGCCGCGTTGATCAACGCCGCCACCGACCTGGACGGTCTGGACGCCGAGGAGCCGGTGCCCAACCACGTCGAGGGTTGGGGACGGGTGAATGTGGCGGCCCTGATTCAACCCGCGCGGGATTACGATTTCACCGACCAGAGCGCGCCCTTGAGCGACGGCGCGGTGTTCGAGCGGCGCGTGTTGATTGGCAGCAGCGCGCAGCCGCTGAAGGTCACGCTGGCCTGGACGGACGTGCCCGGTTTTCCGGCGGCGGGCGCGGCCCTGGTCAACGACCTGGACCTGGAAGTGATCTCGCCGGATGGCCACCGGTATCGCGGCAACCAGTTTGACGCGGGCGAATCGGTGCCCGACCCGACTGCGTCCGACACGCTCAACAACGTCGAGGGCGTCCTGGTTTCCGAACCCGTGCCGGGCGAGTATCTCGTGCGCGTGCGGGCGACGCGGGTGGTGGAAGACGCGCGGCGGGACACCGGGCCGGTGGATCAGGATTTTGCGCTGGTGGTGTCGGGGCGTTTTGCGACGCCGGGGGTGGGCGTGGTCACCTTTGACCGGCGTGTTTACCGCGCTCCGGATCGCATCCGGCTCACGCTGGCCGACTACGACCTGGCGGGTCAGCCGGGCGCCACCGTGTTGGTGCGCAGCAGCACGGAACCGGCGGGCGAAGCCGTCGCGCTGCTGCCCGCGGCGCCGCACGGCGTCTTCACCGGCGCGGTCTGGACGGCCACCGGGCCGGCGATGCCCGACGGCCAGTTGCAGCTCGCGCACGGGGACGTCATCCAGGCCGTGTATGCCGACGCGCAACCGGCGTCGAACCGCCTCTTCAGCGCGCTGGCCGACCTGGTGCCGCCGGCGATTTCCAACGTGTGGGCGACGAACCGCTTCGGTCAGAGTGTGGCGGGCTGGAACACCGACGAACCCTCGCGCGCCGAGATTTACTACGGCGTGCTCACGCCCAATCACGCGCTGACCAATCGCGCGCTGGCCACGGCGCACGAATTTGTGCTCTCCGACCTGGGCGCCAGTGCCACGGCGCGTTTTTTTGTCGTGGCCGCCGATGAAGCCGGCAACCGCGCCACCAACAACAACGCCGGCCAGCTCTTCACCGTCACCAACGTGCAGTCGCCCCAAATCCTCTTGGTGGATTCGTTTGCGGATTTTTACGTGCTGGGTTTTCTGATTCTGCCGGCCCCGCCGTTGTCGGGTTACACTGACGCGCTGGATCAGTTGGGCGTGAGCTACGCGGTGTTCGACGCGCGCAGCAATGCGATCCCGACCCTGCCACAGTTGCAGGCGCACCGGTGCGTGATCTGGCGGCTCTCTGACCTGCAACCGCCCCCGCCCGCGCTGGCGCTGGCGATCAGCAATTACGTGCGCAGCGGCGGATCGTTGCTGCTGGCCTCGATGGAAGCGCCCACCCGCCTGGCCGAGGCCGGCCTGCGCGGCTTCATCACCAACACCCTGCGCGTGCTCGCTTACACCGAAGACCAGCCCGTGAACCAGGTGCGCGGCGTGCCGGGCGAACCGTTGGGCTACGGCATGGACACGCCCCTGGACTACACGCCCTACGAGCCGATCCTGGAACTGGCCAACGTCAGCAACCCCTCCGACTGGATCGTGCCGGACACCAACGCAGCGCCGATTCTGGTCACCGACGGCGGGCCGGTCGTCGGCCTGCGCGCCCCGCGCACGGGTGTGGATTTGCCCGGACGCGTCGTGTTCCTGTCCTTCCCGCTGGACGCGGTGCCGATGGGCAGCCCGCCGGCCAACAACCGCAGCGGCCTGCTCCAAAACATCTTCAAGTTCCTCGCCCCGCAGACCAACACCAGCCTGCTGACCCTCGACAGCGACGTGTACTCGCTGCCGGGCCGCGCCGTGGTCGAGGTCGAGGACGCTGACGTGCGCGGGCAGGGCCAATTGACCGTGCGCCTGAGCAGCCTCACGCGCACCAACTGGCGCGATCTGCCGCTGTTTGAGACCGCGCGCCCGGGGTTGTTCCGTGGTTCGGTGTTTTTCGTTCCCACCAACAGCCCGGCGCCGAACAGCTTCGTGGCCATCCCCGACGAGTTTTTGCAGTTCGACTATTTTGACGCCTCGGCGGCGCAGACCCTCAGCGCGTGGGTGCGCATTGACACCAATCCACCGGTGATTTCCGACGTGGAACTGGAGCCGGGCTACCAGGAGGCGTTCGTGCGCTGGACCACGGCCAAGCCCGCCGACTCGCTCGTTCAATACAGCGATTCGCCCGACCTGTTTCCCGTCAACTTCACCGCTTACAACCCCACGCACGTGACCGCGCACGAGGTCTTCCTGGGCGGCCTGCGACCGGGCACGACCTACTACCTGCGCATCACCAGCCGCGACCGCGCGGGCAACACCGCCACCGACGATAACAACGGCGCGCTTTACAGCTTCACCACGCTCACGCCGTTGACGCCCCCGTGGTTCGACAACCTGGAAACGAACAACCCGGCCTGGAGCGTGTATGCGCCGCCGGAATCCGAAACGCAATGGCGACGCGGCGTGCCGGGCGGCGGCCAAACTGCCCGTTCCGGCACCAACTGTTGGAGCAGCAACCTCACCGGCGGTCCGGTGAGCGAACTCGAAACCTATCTCATCAGTCCCGGCATCCTGCTCACCGGCGGCAACCGGGCCACCTTGCGCTTCTGGCACAACTACAACTTCCTTCAAATCGGCGAGAGCGAGGTGCAGTTGGCCGCGTTGATGATCATCACCAACGTTCTCTCGCCCCCGCAGTTGCTCGTTCAAATGCCCGAGGACGCCTCCGACGGCTGGGAGGAGTTTCAGTTCGACCTCACGCCGTATCTGGGCCGGCTGGTTTACCTCGTCTGGTATCACTTCCTGATTTCCTTCGATGCCCCGCCGCGCATGGGTTGGTTGGTGGACGACGTGTCTGTCACCGTCGAGACAATCGCGCCCGGCACGGTGCGCGTCACAAACAATCTCTTTCAGGCGTCATTCGCGCTCGCCGGTCCGGTCGGCCGCACCGGCCACGGCACCCTCGCCCTCATCACCAACGCGCCGCCCGGCCAGTATCGGATTGAATTTGGCGACGTGCCCTTCTTCAACACGCCCGCACCGCAAACCAACACGCTTGCCCCCGGCGGCGAACTCACCTTCACCGGCCTTTACTCCTTCCCCGATGCCAACACCAACGGCATCCCGGACGGTTGGGAACTGGCGCACTTTGGCGAGGTGTCTCCGGACCGAACGCGCCGGACCGACAGCGACCGGGACGGCATGAGCGATTGGGCGGAATTCGTCGCGGGGACCGACCCGAACCTGCCGCTGCCGCCGTTCCGAATCGCCGCGCACTGGACCAACGGCGCCCTGGAACTGACCTGGCCGGCGTGCACCAACCATTCGTATCGCGTGTTGCGGGCCGATTGGATGCCGGCCCTCCAATGGCACGTGCAGGCCGCCTGGCAAACCCCGACCGGCAGCCTGATGCGAGTGCGCCTGCCGCCCGCGACCAATGCCCCGGCCGGATTCTTCCGCGTCGAGGCCGCGCCGCTGGGCTCGAACCCGCTTGCCGACACGCTCCGGGTCAGCGCCCGGCTGCTCGGTGGCGGACAATTGCGACTGGAGTGGCCCTCGGCGCCCGGCCACGGTTACCGGCTGCTCAGCAGCACCAACGCGGGCGCGACATGGTCGCCCGCCAGCCCCTGGGTGCGCGCGACCGGCTACCAGACCGGCCTGACACTACCGCCCTCGACCCACAACCTGCCCGTTTTGTATCGCGTCGAAGCCGCGCCCTAGTCTCGCCCCTCTCGCGGCATCCTCACAAAAGCACCTCTTTCTGCGCAGACGCCGATGCGTGAAGAACGTCGGAGCGTCAGAACGTCGGGAGCGTGGGGGAATTGCAAATTGCAAATTGGCAATTGCAAATTGGGTTGAGATGGGGAGCGCACGCTTCTCGCATGCGGTTTCCGGCGTCCCGCCGAAAACACGGTTCACCGAAGGCCTTGAGCGCGAAGGCGCGGTCACAACGTCAGCCCAGGGCAACGCCCTGGGTTGGCGACGCCCCAATACCCTCTCAAGCCCCGAAGGGGCGCAACAGAGTCTCGCGAGCATTTGGAAGGCCGCATCTGCACGCCGCGTTCTCCCTCACCCCGGCCCTTTCCCGCTGGGAGAGGGAGCGTGGGCGGGCGCCCCCGCAAAACATCGAACAACGAACATTGAACATCGAACATTGAATGGTGAAGGGGGAGCGCGCGGTGGCATGGCACGGGCGGCTCCGCCCCGCGCGCTCTCAGGCCCAGTAGGCGACATTGATGTCGGGGAAAATGGCGTCGCGCTGCTCGACCTCGCGCAACCAGCGCGCGTCCACACGCCGTTTGCGGAGTTGCTCATACAATGTGAGGAAGCGCACCAGATGATCTTTGACGCGGCGGCGGGCGTAATCGGGGCTGGTGCCGGTGCGCAGGATGAAGGGCCAGTCGCTGGCCTGGGCCAGCAGCACCTCGCGGGCAGCCTGTTTGAGGGCGCGTTCGAGCAGCGGCGGCGGGTCCACGAACTTCCGCGCCAGTTCGGTCATCCGTTCCTGCGCGGCGTGCAGGTGCGGATAAATCCACGCATTGGTCTCGTTGAGCCAGACGCGGTAGTAGCCCTCCTCGCCCCAACTGGAGGGCGCAGGGCGCGCGACCTGATGCGTCGCGTGCTCGCGCAGATAGTCGTCCGGCGTGATGAGCGCGAAGGTGTTTTGGTCAAAGGCCGCCTTGCGCACGAAATAATCCAGGAACTCCGGCCCTTCATACCACCAGTGGCCGAACAGCTCCGCGTCGTAGGGCGCCACAATGATGGGCGGCCGGTCCATGGCGCGCGCGAGTTTTTGGATTTGCGCCACGCGCGCATTGAGGAAATGGCCCGCGTGCTCGGCGGCGGCCTGCAACGCGGCGGCGCGTTGATACGGCTCTTTGGCGCCCGTGCCGCCGGTGATGCGGTAGTATTTCAAACCGGTGAACCCGCGATGATCGGGCGAGGGCAGGTAGGGCCGCACGTAATCGAAATCCAGGTCGAACCCGATGTCGCGGTAAAAGTCGCGGTAGCGCAGGTCGCCCGGATACCCCTCGTGGCGACTCCAAACCTGGCGCGAGGATTCGGGGTCGCGCCCGAACACGGCCAGGCCGTCGGGCGTGAACACGGGCGCAAACACGCCGTAGCGCGGACGCGGCTCGGCGTGCAAGAGGCCGTGCGCGTCCACGACAAACCAGCGGATGTTCGCCTCCTGCAGGAACGGCTCGATCGCCGCCGCGTAGGCGCACTCGGGCAACCAGAATCCGCGCGGGTCACGCCCGAACCAGGCGCGGTAATGGTCGCGCGCGGTGAGGATTTGGGCGCGGAGCGTGGGGGCATGATGCCCCAACAGCGGCAGCAGCGCGTGCGTGGCGGCGGTGGTGATGATTTCGAGCCGGCCCGCGTCCTGAAACTTGCGAAACGCCGCCACCAGATTGCCGTCGTAAGCGCGCCAGGTGTCGCGCAGCCCGGTGAGCCGGTGGTGATACATCCAGGCCAGTTCGTGGAAGGCGCGTTCCCAGTGCGTGCGGCGGATTTCTTTTTCGGCCAGTTCGATCAGCCCGCGCAGATGCCGCTCGTAGCGTCCTTGCAGCAGCGGGTCGGTGAGCATCGTGCAGAGCGTGGGCGAGAGTGAGAGCGTGAGCCGCCCGGTCACGCCGTCGCGAGCCCAACCCTCGAGCACCTGCAACAGGGGCAGGTAGGTTTCGGTCACGGCCTCAAAGAGCCACGATTCCTCCAGAAACTTTTCGTGCTCCGGATGCCGCACAAACGGCAGATGCGCGTGCAGAATCAGTGCGAAATAGCCTTGCATGAGAATCGGGAAAGTTCGGGTTTGCGACCGGCCTGCGGGGCGGGGTCAAGCCGTCGCCCGTGGGCCGGGTGCGTTGACAAAAAGCCGCTCACGCATTCCGGGGCGTGGGCGGTTTCAAATTCGGATCGCCCGGTTGCGCGCCGACCTCGCCCCGTGCGGTCGTGGCGCGGCTGAACCGCAGCAGCGCCGCCCGCGTTTCGGCCCGGTCTGGCGACGTGGCCACGATGGGCAACTCGTATTGACCATCCGGCAGAGCAAACCGGCAACTGAACGTGCCGTCCGGGCGCAGCTTCACCGGCTGACCGCCCACGCTCACGCTCGCGCCCGGCTCCGTCGCGCCATACACGATCAACTCCGCGTTGACGTTGAGCCAGAACCCGCGCGCCAACGGCGCTTCGCCACCGGCCGGACTGCTCACGTTCCAGAGCGCGCCTGCGGGAGACGCGGGCAACGGGCCGGGCTGCTCGACGGCCGGCCCGACAACGGGCGCGCCGCGTTCGGCCCCGGGGCGCACCCGCTCGCCAATTTCGATCGAGCCGGGAGCCGTCGGGCGCCCGGCGGTTTGCACGACCAGTTCCTCCAGCGCGCGCTGCCGTTCCGGCGTCCACGGGGTCGGGCCGGGCGGCGCGGCGGGCTGAAACAGCGGATGCCCGCTGCGGCGCAATTCCCCCGCAAGGGCCGTGATCGGCCGCGCTTCGCGTCCCGGGCGTCCGGCCAGCGCGCGAATTTCCGGGAGGGGCACTTCAGCGGGCAAAGTCACGAACTCCAGCGCGGCCTCGGTGGAAATCGTTTCCGGCGGCGTGTGCGCCGTGGCGGAGACGGCCACGCGCGTCCAACGGCGTGCCCCGCCGGCGGCGCGTCGGTAGTAACCCAGTTCGGCCGTGTAGGGGGCGTTGGCCTCCTCGACGCGGACGAACCAGAACCGCGATTCGGGATGCAGATGAATCTCCAAGGCGGGCGAGCCGGAGGCGGCGCCGGAAAAAATTCGCAGCACCAAATGGCCGTCCGCTGAAGCGCGGTTGAACCGGGCCTGCTGCTCGGTGGTGAGGTCCCACCACGCATAAAGCCGGTGTGGATCGCACGGCGTCAAACTCAGTCGCTTCGTGCCGTAGGCCTCGGGCAGTTCCGGTTCGGACAGCTCGGCCCGTGACTCGGGTGGCGTCGGGCCAAGGGCAAATTTTTCGCCCGGGCCGCTGACGGGCGGCGGCGCGGGTTCATCCGGCTCAAAGAGAATCGGCGGCAGCTTGGGCACGCGCGGCGCGCGCGGCTTGCGCGTCGAGGGCTTGGGCGCGGGGGCTTCGCCGGAGGCGGACGTGGTGGCAGCAGCGGCCGTGCGCCGGACGCGCGGGCGTTTGGGTTCGGGCGCCGGCTCGGCGCTCGCGGGTGCGGGCGGCTCCGGCGTCGGGGGGGTCGCCGGCGATGTGCGTTTCGAGGTCGCGCGCGTGCTTGCGGACCGTTTCTTCGGTGAAGCCGGCGCGGGTTCGACGCTGGCGGGCGCGGCCGATTGGGTCTCCGTGGCGGCGGTTTTCTTCGTCCGCGCGGCCCGTTTGGGCTTGGGCGACGGCGAGGCGGCGGTCTCTGCCGGCGGTGGCGTTTCGGGCGTTTCGGCGGCTGCCGCCCGGGTGGCCCGGACTTTGCGCGCGCGGGTGCGTGGGCGCGCCGCGGTCTTTGCCGTTTTGCGGGTTTGGCCGGAGGTTCGGGATGAGGAGGTGGAGGTTTTTCGGGCTTTCATGGCGCGAATGGGTGAGCGCCGGCTCAGGCGCCGAATTTGTCGAACATGCGCGCGTTGGCCTGCATGAGGCGAATGAGATATTTGGCTTCAAAGACACCGAGCGAACCGCAGTTGGCGGTGGTTTCGGTGAAACGGTCGAGCTTGTCCGAGCCGCTGACGGCCGAGTGCAGCAGCACCGGTTGCGGATGCCAGGAGTGCCCGCGCACGGCGCAAGGCGTGGAGTGATCGCCCGTGACCACGAGCACGTCGGGCTTTTTGCGCAACAGGATCGGGAGCGCCGCGTCGAACTCCTCGATCGCCTTTTTCTTCGCCTCGAAGTTGCCGTCTTCGCCGGCCTTGTCGGTCGCCTTGTGATGGATGAAGAAAAAGTCGAACCGGTCGAACTCGGCGAGGTAACGCTCGAACTGTTCGGCGAGGGTTTGCGGGCCTTCGAGCTTGGTCATGCCCACGAGTTGGGCGAGGCCTTTGTACATCGGGTAGATTGCCAGGCAGGCGGCGCGCAGTTGATAGCGCGCCTCGAAGGTGGGGATGGCCGGCTGATGCGCGATGCCGCGCATCAGGAAACCGTTGGCCGGCTTTTCCTTCGCGAGCAGCGGCAGGGCGAGCTTGTAAAACTCCGCCACCAACCGCGCGGTTTTCTTCTGCTTCGCGTTGCGCGCATCGCGCGGTTTGACCGGCGGTATTGGCAACCCTTCGCGATTCGGGTCGGCGTCGGTCACCGGGCCTTCAAGACCTCTACCGCGGAACACGACCACGAAGCGATGCTCCTTGCCCGCTTTGATGAGCACCTGCGTGTCGCCGATTTTTTTGATTTTCGAGGCAAGTAACGCGCACAGGCGCTCGCAGGTTTCGGTCGGAATGCGCCCGGCGCGGCGGTCGGTGACGATGCCCCGGGCGTCGAGCGTGGCGAAGTTGGCCCGCGCGCACACGTCGCCGGGCTTGAGTTCCACGCCCAGGCCGAGCGCTTCAATGACGCCGCGCCCGACCTGGAATTCAACCGGGTCGTAACCGAAGAGCGCCAGGTGCCCCGGCCCGCTGCCGGGCGTAATGCCCGGGGCGACCGGGATCATGCGGCCCTGAGCGGATTGGCGGGCGAGCGCGTCGAGATTCGGCGTGCGCGCGGCCTCCAACGGCGTGAGGTGGTTCTGTTCGGGCGTGGCCAGATCGCCCAGACCGTCGAGCACCACCAGCGCGAGCTTCGCGGGGGTTTTGAGCGTCAGTTCCGAATACACCGCGTCGAGATTCATCGCGCAAATCATGCGGCGCGCGGTTGGCCGCGCAAATGAAAAACTCATCGCGGCGTTTCGTTGTCGCAGGGCGCGGTCGGGGCGATGCCCGCAACGCACCGAGCCGGTGGCCGGGCGCAGTTTGTTGTTGCATCGGCAAAAAAATTGAATAAAAGAATTTCGAAATTTGAATTCCCCCGACAATTCATCGCGCCCTGGGTTTCCTGCTTGTTCTCCGAAAGCATCCGGGACAGGAGGATTTTGGTCGTTGGCGGGAAGGCTGGCACGGTGGTGGGTCCTGGGGTGCGTGATGGCGGCACCGGGCCTGATGGCTCAGGGCATCATCGTCTTGCAAACCGGGGGCGGCCTGCCGCTGGTCAGCTCTTCGCAGATGCTGGAGGTGCCGACGGGCGCCGACGGCCTGCCGCTTCAATTCGAGTTCGGTTTCGCCACCGACGAGTTCGTCATCCCCGGCGCGTTTCTGGATTCGTTGACCGTCACGGTTCAGGACGCGATGGCCCGGACGCTGGTGTTGTTCAGCGCCGACGCCGCAGGGGTGATCTGGGCGCCGCCCACCCCCGGCGCATTGTTTGTTGATCCGAATTCCATCCTGCGCGTGCCCGTGCCGTTCCCGTTGCTGCAGGCGCCGCAGGCTCACCAATGGGCGTTCGCCACCACCGTGCCCCTGCCGCTGGAGTTGACCGGGCCCATCCACGTTCATTTCGATTTGTTCGACAACCTCGATTCGACTCACTCCCTGGCGTGGTATCGAGACGTGCGCATCCCGGAGCCGCGAATGAACCTGCTGCTGCTGGTCGGGTTGAGCCTGCTCTGGTTGCGCCAGCATTTTCATCGCTGACCGCTTCGTCTTCATGAACCACGCCCCAAGATTTTTGCAACTCGTCCTGCTGTTGGCACTCGCGAGCGGCCTGCCTGCCGCCGCTCGAACGCTCAACCTGCGCGGCGTCACCGTGGAACTGGAGGACGTCACGGCGCACGTGGACGTTTACTACCGTTCGATGCGGTTCAACCGCGCCGCCAACGTGTGGAACGTCGAGGTGCTGCTCTCCAACAAAAGCAGCCAAACCTTCAGCGGCCCGCTCGTTTACTACGTCGCCGGGTTCACCAACACCACCGGACCGCTGCAGCCGGACGGCCGGGACGGCACGCGTCCGTTCTATGATCTGAGCGCGACGGTGGCCGACGGCGCGCTCGATCCGCGCGAGGTCTCGTTGCCCTACACCCTGTCGCTGGGGGTGAGCAGCGGCGCGCCGCAATTGAGCGCGCTCGTGTTCGCGCGCCCACCCCCTAGCGGCGTGGCGCTCGCCGTCACCCGCACGCTCAATGACCTTGGCCAACCGTTGTCCGGCGTGACCGTGACCGAGTTGGGGCCGGCGGGCACAAACACGTTCACGAGCGATCCGGTGCTGGGCTTCGTCACGCTCGGGCAATCACCCGGCGCGTATGCGTGGCGGTTCAGCGCACCGAATCATCTGCCCGTGTGGCGCTGGCACACGCTGGGCACGGGCACGGTGCAGCGCATCGCGCCGCCCCGACTCACGCCGCGCAACACCAACGTCACGCTTTTGAATCCGCTCGACGGCGGAGCCTTGATCAGCAGCGACGGCGGCACGCAGGTGCGGTTCGCGCCCGGAACGATCCTGCCCGCCACCACCGCCGGTCTCACGCCGCTCCACGGCCAGGCGCTGCCCGCGCCGTTGCCGCCGGGCTGGAGTCCCTTGAACGCCTTCTGGCTCGAAATCGCGCCGGCGCCGCCCGCACCGGCGCAGGTCATACTGCAACTGGAGGCTGCCGTTGGCCCGGCCGACACTGTGGCACTGGTGCGGTGGGACGAAGCGAGCCTGCGCTGGGTCGCGCAACAGCCGATTCTGATTTCAGGTCTCTCCGTGACGTCGTCCGTGCCCGGCGGCGGCGCTTACGCGCTGGTGATGGGCGACGCGCCGCCGACGGCGCCGCCCGTGCCGGTGCCCGGCCAACCGCTGGTCGGGGTCGCCCTGCCGGCGCTCAACGCCACGAATTTCACCGCTGGCGGCCGCGTCACGCCCGGCGCCACAGCCGCCAGTCGCGTGGCCGAACTGGTCACGGCCCGGGCCGTGGTCAATCTGACCAATCGCGCCGGGCCGCTGCCCAGTGGCGTGGAGCTGCAGGCCGATCTCACCGAGACGTATCAACTCAACAACGGCACGCGCCGATTTCTGCCGCGCTATGAGGCGTTTCTGACCGGTTACCAGCGCCCCGGCGACGCCGCCCCGGCGACCGTGCAGGCGGCGTTTTCGCTGCGGCCACTGTTGCTCTTCGGTCACGAGGAGCTGACCGAAGCGACGGTGCGCGCGGACGTGCTCACGCCGGGCGCGTTTGCGGGTGCGGTGCTCACGCCCGAGGGCGGGCAACTGGCGCACGAGGG
>JAOAIM010000048.1:0-236 GCA_026414705.1 Verrucomicrobiia bacterium
CCCGCACATCGCGCAGCAGGCGCGGGTGCAGACCGCGGTCCGGCTCCTCAAGGCAAACGATCGAGGGCGGCTCCGGCAAATAGGCGAGCGTCAGGAGCGCGAGGGCAATGAGCGTGCCCCCCGAAAGTTCGGACGCCTTGATCCTGTGGCCGCCCGCGCGGGTGCGCAGCGCAACGGCCTTTTCTCCTTCGCCAGGAGTCTCGAACAGAATCCGGTCGAACTCCGGAATCCAACGG